>JAUXFX010000036.1 GCA_030622635.1 Bacteroidota bacterium | reverse complement strand
CTATTCTGTGAATCGCTGACTTTTTCACTTGAAGTAAAAAGTATTTTAATTCTGAAATTTTTCAATATTTCTGTGTGCGTGCATGATTTTGAATTTTTGTTAAATGATTTGAAACACATTAAAAACAAGACATTTCACCAAAATTATTGCACCCTTTTTACATTATATTCCCTTTATTTTCAACATTTTTATCAACTGCGAAACTTTAATAAATAATAATAATTGTTTTGGAAAACACTGAATATTCAACTCAACCAACCGATTATCTCATCATCAATATTCTACATATATAGAAGTAAGTTCACGATAGCTTTGGGTAAAATTCAGATTCTTTTTTTGCCCTTCAAATATTGTATTTCGGTAATTCAAATTTGTTGAAAATGCCCATCCTGCCGTTATTGGGTTTTTTGTTGCCTTTAATGTTTGTAAATATTTACGCTTCATAATTTTCAAATCATAAATTTTTTCCCATGCAGTATTCATAACTTCAACAAATTCTTCAGGACTCATATTAATTGGTTCAATTATATTGTTAAAAAAAGTATATTTATCCCAATCTTCGGGAAAATTATTATAGATAATACGGTTTTCCTGCTGCAAACGGAAAAATGTCTCTGATCCCGGAAGAGGTGTTAACATTCCTGCTTGTATGCAATCAACCCCTGAATTAATATAATAATCCGCTCTATTCATAATAGACTCAGGTGTATCGCTATCCAATCCGAAAATAAAGCTGCCTAATACGGCAATTCCATTATGGTGAAAAGCATCATATATCTTTTCATAGTTTTCTACTCCTACTTTCAAGTTTACTCTTTTATGTGATGCTGCCAACTGACTTGCAAATTCACTTTCAATTCCAAGTAAAACCATCCGGCAACCAGCTTCCGACATATACTTTAAAGCTTCTTCATCTTTTGCCAGATGCATTGAAGTAAATGTGTACCAATCTTTTTTTACTCCGCTTTTTATTATTCCTTTGCAAAAATCAATTGCTCTTTTTGCAGATTCTTTTGTATATCCGTAAAAATCATCATCAACAACATAAACACGATCTTGAGGAATATCAATATATTCATTAACAGCCTGTTCGGTTGATTTATATCTGTACTTATGTCCGTTTATAACATGTACTGTGCAAAAATCACAATTATTCGGACAGCCGCGGGTTGTTTGCAGGCTTCCCAAAGCATAATCCGAATTGTATAGATCAATACGAGGAGGTGGAGATTTGTCCATTGATACAAGCCCTGCCTTATAATATGACTTTAATTTGCCATTTTCAAAATCATTAATAAGCTCTTTCCAAATACCCTCTGCTTCGCCATTAAGTACAACATCCACATAATTAATGGCTTCATCCGGCATCATTGATGCATGTATCCCACCCAAAATTGTTGGAATATTATTTTCCTGGTATACTTTTGCAATTTCGTATGCCCTTGTAACCTGAGATGTTAATGCTGTAATTGCAACCAGATCAGCTTTTTTAAATATAAATTCTTCAAAGTTTTCATCAAATATCTCAATATCCCAATTGTCAGGTGTGAGAGCTGCCAATGTTCCTAATCCCAAGGGTGGTACACTATAAACCTTATCATGGTAAATGCCTTTTTTATAAGCATTCATGGGATTAATTAATAGTAATTTGAATGGTTTTTTTATACTCTTGGTTACAGACATAGTATGATTCAAATTTTTGATATTAATTATTTATGCGAATCAAGGGTTAAAAATACAAATTGCGGGTTTTCAGCCAATCCTGACAGGTTTTAAAAACCTGTCAGGATTATATCGCTGATAATCATCATAATAACCCAACTCTTGATTAGCATCATTTATTCTCCTCCGAAAATTTTAGACCTGCTTTAAATGCATCAATATTAATTTTAACAAGTTCTTCGCCTTTATTCTGGAAAATATTTCGGATTGCATCTTCAAGAAAATTGTAATCCAAATCAAGAAACGGCGAACTTGCACCAAGCATAACAATATTGGCTGACCTAACCGAGCCTAAATCCTTTGCAATATGTTCGGCATTCAAAGCAATATGTCGCGGAAAAGCCTCAATTTCAGATATTACTTTATTAATATCGGGATAGTTGGGAATATTAACGAAAGGTTCGGTGTTCGTTATCAGCCAGCCATCCGGTGATAACATAGGCAAATACCTTAACGACTCCATTGGCTCAACAGAAACTATCAGGTCGGTTTTACCTCCGGGAATAAGGTCGGAAGCAATCTCTTCTGAGGAAAGTCGTAAATGAGATTGGACGTCGCCGCCGCGTTGGCTCATTCCATGCACTTCTGCCTGCTTTAAAAACAAACCTGCATTAACTGCAGCAGTGCCAATTATTGCCGCAATTGAAAGAATTCCTTGTCCACCTACACCTGCCAGTATAATATCTTTTTTCATCCTATTATATTGTTTTTATTTTATGCTTCGCTCTCATTCGTTTGTTTAAAGTTTGCACACACTCTCTGCGAGGAATAATCACAGATACACCGTTATAAACCAATTCTTCCTTTATAATTTTTACATTTTCCTCATGATATTTTATAAGTGGTTTAATAATATGTATATGCTCTTTCTCCACTCCAACACCCAAACAAATGTCTTCTATTTTTCCAAAAGCGGAAGACTTTTGCCCTCCTGTCATAGCAACGGTTAAATTATCAAGAATTAATATTGTAATCGGCGATTTATTATTTACAGCGTCCAACAATCCCGTAATACCCGAGTGAGCAAAAGTTGAATCGCCAATTGTAGCAACAGAAGGAACTAATCCGCCTTCAGAAGCACCAATAGCCATAGTAATTGATGCTCCCATATCCACACACGAATTAATAGATTCTAAAGGTTTCAAAGCACTTAAAGTATAACAACCGATATCAGAAAAAACCCTTCCTTTTGAATAATCACTCATGGCTTCATTAAGAGCAAGAAAAGTATCATTATGCGAACAACCATGGCATAATGATGGTGGTCTTCCTGCTATAAATTCAGGAATTTCATTTCCTTTTGTAAAATCTTTACCCAGGGCTGTAGCAACAATATTCGGATTTAATTCTCCATCACGTGGAATTGTTCCATCCAAACGACCTTTTATTTTTTTTCCTTTATCCAACAATCCTTTCAGCAACTCCTCAACTAATGGATATCCATCTTCCAAAACCAGTATTTCATCACATTCATCATAGATTTTCTCAATAATTTTTTTTGGAAAAGGATATTGACAAATTTTTAAAACAGGATAAGGTACTTTTCTGTCAGGATAATTTTCCATTAAATAATTATTAGCAATTCCACATGCAATAATTCCTAACTTTTTATCTTCACCGGCAATGTATTTATTAAAAGATGACTCTTCAGATGCTTTTTCAAATTCCGGTTGTTTATTTAACAAATCTTTATACTGCTTACGGGCAATAGCAGGTAACAAAATAAACTGTTTAAGATTATCATGCAAACCGCCTTTATTCTGTTCTTTTGAAATATTTCTTTTTATACCGGCCCTTGAGTGTGCAAGCCGTGTTGTAATTCTAAGCAAAACAGGAATTTTCATTTTTTCAGAAAAATTAAAACCATAATGAACCATATCATAAGCTTCCTGCTGGTTTGAAGGTTCAAGAATGGGTATCATTGCAAACTTTCCATAAAATCTTGAATCCTGTTCATTTTGTGAAGAATGCATTGAAGGGTCATCTGCTGAAACAACAATAAGTCCTCCGTGTGCTCCGGTGATTGCTGAATTTATAAACGGGTCTGCAGCAACATTCAATCCAACATGCTTCATACACGCCATTGCCCGTTTACCTGCATAAGACATTCCCAAAGCCGTTTCCATTGCTGTTTTTTCATTTGCCGACCATTCTGAACGAATGTTTTTTTCACGCGCTTCTTTTGAGCGTTGAACATATTCGGTTATTTCTGTTGAAGGTGTTCCGGGGTAAGCATAAATTCCTGATAAACCTGCGTCAATGGCTCCCTGTGCTATTGCTTCATCTCCTAATAACAGTAATTTGTGTTCCATAAATTTATTATGATTAATTTTTTTATCTAAATCACAAAGCTAATTAAATTTTTAACATTTTTAACAAAACATTCCATTTCTCTCTTAGAAAGATTGTAAAAAGTTGAAATTATGTACATCAGAAAATTTTATAGAAATGGAATGTTTAATTTAATTATCAACATATTTTTCTTAATTTTGAATTTGCTTAAAATAAAATAAATGAATTTTTTAGCACATCTGTATTTATCACCTGATAATGAAGATATCCTTCTTGGTAATTTTATTGCTGATGCAGTTAAAGGCAAAAAGTTTGATAATTACAAACAGGATGTCAAAAATGGGATTATACTTCACAGAAAAATTGACAAATACACTGATACCCACCCTGTTTTTAAAAAAAGCTCTAAAAGATTAAATGGTAAATACCGGAAATATTCCGGTGTGATAGTTGATATTTTTTATGATCATTTTTTAGCAGCAAACTGGCATAATTATTCTGATGTTAAAATTGAAGAATTTGTTTCAAAAGCTTATGGAATTTTAATAAAAAATATATTAATTCTTCCTAAAAAATCTAAAAGGATCTTACCTTTTATGATTACTCAAAACTGGTTAGTTAATTATGCCAATTTTAAAGGATTACAAAGAGTTTTCAACGGAATGTCGCGAAGAACCCCTTTTAACTCGGGGATGGAAAATGCTGTTAACGATTTAAAAAAAGATTATGAGCTTTACGAAAAAGAATTTAGTGAATTTTTTCCGGAAATTATTGAGTATGTTAAAAATTATAATGATATTTTAAGTACATTTGAAGTATAAAAAATCCAAAAGCAAAAAAATAAAATGGCTTAAGAAACCCTTTAACAAGCAGTTTATGTATGGTTGATCTGCTTAAAGCGGAAGATCAAAAATTATGTAACACACATTCGGAATATGCAACTATCATTCAAAGGTCGTTACAAAGAATGAATGATATGATAAACCAGATTTTAGATGTAAATAAAATCGAATCAAAAAAATTCAGGTTAAAACTTGAAAAAATCAATTTGACAAGACTGATTAAACAGGTTCAACATTTATCGTAGAATTTAATAAATTTATTGAGAATACGTTCTAAGAATAAATCGTAATTACCAGTTTTCTCCTCCCTCCTCTGTTACGAAATTCACATAAATAAATTCCCTGCCAGATTCCTAAATTTAGTCTTTTATTTGTGATTGGTATAGTAAGTGACTGCCCCACCAAAGATGATTTAATATGAGCAGGCATATCGTCGGGTCCTTCAATTGTATGAATATAATCCCTGCTGTTTTCCGGTACAAGCTTATTAAAAACGGTTTCAAAATCAACCCTCACCGATGAATCGGCATTCTCATTAATTGTTAACCCGGCTGAAGTGTGTTTTACAAAAATATTGATAATTCCTTTTTCCGGAAGTTCAGGTAAATTATTCTCAATCAGATTGGTTATAAGATGATAGCCTCTGCTAAAAGACGGTAATAATATTTCAAATTGATTTATCAAAAAATTAAATATTAAATTTATACGATAAAATTAATAAATATTTTTATACATTTGTAATTAAATAAATAATATAATAAATAATGGAAACACGCAAAGGACTTTACAGAAGCAGTAAAGACACGGTTATCGGAGGTGTAGCCGGTGGAATAGCTGAATATTTAAATACTGATCCGATATTAATCAGGATTATCTTTGTATTATTAGCATTATTTGGCGGAGGAGGATTAATAATATATTTAATTCTATGGATAGCTCTGCCCGTTGATTATAGTTTTACATTTAATAACAAAAATTTTTCGGATATGGAAAAAGAAAAAACAAACGCCAAACCTGAAAAAAATCAATTTAATCAGGATACTTATAGGCACGATAAAAACAATGGCAGTCTTATTGCCGGATTAATTTTAATTACAATAGGTGTAATATTTTTAATTAGCCGTTTCTTCCCCAGGATTGATTTTGCCGATTTATGGCCAATTATTCTTTTAGTTGCAGGTATTGCATTAATCAGGATGAGTTATATAAAACCAAAAAAACAATAAATTATGAAATACAGAAATATTTTTTGGGGAGTAATTCTTATTACTTTGGGAGCATTATTTATTTTAAAAAATCTTGATATTATATACTTTAACTGGTATGCAATCTTTCGATTATGGCCTTTATTGCTGATTTTGATTGGAATTTCAATTTTACCTGTTAAAAACACAATCAAGCTTATTCTGTCGTTTATAGCAATAATTTTAGCAATAACTTTTATTTTCAGCAGTCCTTATACAAGTCATCACTATTTCAATTTCAGATGTGACAGAAGTCATTCATATTACGATAATGACTTGAAAGAACAATATTTTTATGAATCTTATGATTCGTCCATAAACTTAGCCGTGCTAAAAATTGATGCAGCAGCAGGAAGTTTTAAAATCAAAGGCAAAACCGATAATCTGTTGGATTTTGAAAAGGAAGGAAATATCGGACCTTACCGCTTTTCGTCACAAGATTCTGACAACAAAAAAGTATTAAAATTAAACATTAAAAATACATTTTTCAAATCAGGTAACATAATAAACAACGTTTATATCAAACTTAATCCCAAACCTGTTTGGGAATTTGATTTTGATGCCGGAGCGGCAAAACTTGATTTGGATCTTATCGCATTCAAAACCAAAAAAATCACTATTGATGGTGGAGCATCTTCAATATATATCAAACTTGGAGATAAATATGATTATACAAAACTTGATATTGATGCCGGAGCATCTTCAATCAATATAAAAATCCCTGAAGAATCGGGATGTGAAGTGCATACAAGTTCAGTTCTATCCAGCAGGAATCTCAGAGGCTTTAACAAGGTTAAAAAAGGTTTTTATAAAACTTCAAACTTTGAAAACAGCGTGAATAAAATCTATATAGATATTGATGTTGCTGTTTCAAGTTTGAAGGTTAGCAGGTACTAAATCTAAGATAAAAGTAAAAAGATAAAAGACAAAAGTTTCTAATCCTTTACTTTTGTCTTTTATTTTATTAAAACCAATATCCAATATAAAACCAATTTTATAAAGGTAACGAATGGAATATAAAGACTATTACAAAATATTAGGTGTTGATAAAAACGCTACACAAGAAGAGATAAAGAAGAAATATCGCAAGCTTGCAATAAAATATCATCCTGATAAAAATCCAAATAATAAATCGTCTGAGGAGAAATTCAAAGCAATTGCCGAAGCTTATGAAGTTATAGGCAACAAAGAAAAAAGAAAAAAATACGATAAATTAGGAGCTAACTGGAAACAATACGAACAAGCAGGCGCTTATGCAGGACAAGGTGGTTTTGATTATGCTCAATGGGGACAGGGCGCACAACAAGCAGGAGCATATTCTCAAGCTAATTATGATGAGATGTTCGGTGGTAGCGGCGGATTTTCCGATTTTTTTGATCAATTCTTCGGCAGTCAATATCAAAGAACAAGTAAAACAGGGAAAGCACGTCCTTTTCCAGGGCAAGATTATGAAGCTCAAATGGATATTGATTTAAATGAAGCATATCATGGAACATCACGTGTTCTAAATTTAGACGGTCAAAAACTCAAAATCAACATTAAGCCCGGCGTAAAAAACGGTCAATTATTAAGAGTCAAAGGAAAGGGCGGACAAGGAACACAAGGAGGTCAAAGCGGACATCTTTATTTAAAGGTAAATATTAAGCATAACAATTACTTTGAAAGAAAAGGAAATGATCTGTATAGTGATGTAAATATTGATATTTATAAAGCAATTTTAGGAGGGAAAGTAAGTGTTTATTCATTTAAGGGAAACAAAAACATTACAATCCCCAAACTAACTCAGAACGGTAAAGTCCTTAGGTTGAAAGGCATGGGAATGCCCGATTATAATAAAAAAGGTGTTTTTGGTGATCTTTATCTAAAAATAAAAATTGAAATACCAAAATCTATATCAAAAGAAGAACTTGAATTAATTAGAAAAGCAGCAGATTTGCATAACTAGCCCTGTCTTTAAAGTCAAAGATTTACATAAAATGAAGCACCAAATAACAAATCACAAATCACAAAACTTGTCCGTATGGATAAATTCCAAATATCAATTATCAAAACTTGTCCGCCTATACGGGTGGATGGATGACCAAAACTGTTTTGGTCATTGAATTTTTAAACATTGTAATTTATTTGAAATTTGGTGCTTGAAATTTGTGATTTTTAAATAAAGTTCTAAATGCATAGTTTATGGACAGGTACTAATTAGATTTTAACAACTCTTTTACTTTAAAAATTTTATAAAATTATGATATCATTGACATTATATGATGAAATAATTCCGCAAAAAATCCTTGACTTTATTGAAGCAATATATTCAAAAGACATACAGTATTATGCAAGTGATTTTCTGGATGAATTTGAAATTGAAGATGAAACGATTGAAACTGCTATTGAAAGGGCTATTAATGCCTGCACTTCATTGAAAATACCATACTACTTTCATTTTAAAAAAATATATATTGTTGAACAAAATTACATACATGCCGACTGGAAACTTTCGTCTTTAGGATGTTATTTAACCGTTGTAAATTGCGATCCTTCAAATCATCTTGTTGCAAAATTTCAGGCATCTCTGTTTACCGGTGAATAATATATATTTAATTAATTGATTAATACCGTTAACGTATCATTATAAAATAAAACATATAGAATATTTAATACTTACTTATGAATTTTAAAAACTTTATTGCTATAATAATTTTTACAAGTCTGATTATATTTTTTTCAGTTTTTAATTTATCAGGACAAACATCAATTATCAGGGGATTTGTCTATGAAAAAGAAACAGGTGAACCGGTTATTTTCACAAATGTTTATCTCGCTAACACAACCTTTGGTTCAGCAACCGATGTAAACGGATATTATATAATTTCAAATATCCCGTCAGGCAGCTACGAATTAATGGTTACTTACCTTGGCTATGACACCTTAAGAATGTCCATCACATTAAAACCGGACGAAATTGTAAATAAAAAATTATATCTAAAAAAAGGATCCTACACACTTGAAACTATAAATGTAACAGCCGATAAATATGAAATGAGAACCGAAACCAGAACATCGGTAGTAAAAATAACGCCAAAACAAATCAAGCAGATTCCAAGCATAGGCGGTCAACCTGATCTTGCTCAATACCTGCAGGTTTTGCCAGGAGTGATATTTACCGGCGATCAGGGAGGGCAGTTATATATAAGAGGAGGCTCACCAATTCAGAATAAAGTTTTGCTTGACGGGATGGTTATTTACAATCCATTCCATTCTATAGGATTGTTTTCAGTGTTTGATACCGATATACTCCGAAATGCAGATATTTACACAGGAGGTTTTAATGCCGAATATGGCGGAAGAATTTCATCAATTATGGATATTACTACCCGTGATGGCAACAAAAAAAGAATTGCAGGAAAAATAGGTGTCAGTACTTTTGGAGCTAAAGTAATGATTGAAGGTCCATTAAAAAAACAATCCGAAACAGGTGGCGGAAGTTCGTCATTTATTTTTTCTGCTAAAAATTCATACCTTGAACAAAGTTCAAAATTATTTTATAATTACATTGACACAGCAGGTTTGCCTTTCAACTATACCGATCTTTACGGAAAAATCTCTATCAACGCTGCAAACGGCAGTAAAATAAATTTTTTCGGTTTTAGTTTTAAAGACCAAGTTAATAATTACAAAGCATTATCAGATTTCCACTGGAACTCAGCAGGAGGAGGAATAAATTTTTTGGTTATCCCCGGAAAATCACCTATGCTAATGGAAGGTCATTTTTCCTACTCAACTTATAAAATTTCCTTAGAAGAAGAATACTTCCCAACTCGCTCAAGCACAATCAACGGGTTTAATATTGGACTGGATTTTACTTATTTCATTGGTAAAAACCAAGCTAAATACGGTCTGGAAATGTTGGGTTATAAAACCAATTATTATTTTATAAACTCACTAAACAGGGAAATAAAACAAGCTGAAAACACTACGGAATTAGCCGTTTATTTTGTATATAAAATTTCTACCGGTAAATTTATTATTGAACCGGGATTCAGAGTTCAATGGTACGCTTCATTATCAAATATCTCACCTGAACCGCGTTTGGCAATAAAATATAATGCCACCAAAAATTTTAGAATAAAATTTGCCGGAGGCTGGTATTCTCAAAACCTTATCAGTGCCGTTTCCGACAGGGATATTGTTAACCTTTTTTACGGCTTTTTATCAGGACCTGATAACCTTCCGGATAAATTTGATGGTGAAGAAATCACTCACAAGCTTCAAAAATCACAGCATGCAATTCTCGGATTTGAATATAATTTAACAGACAATATTCTGATCAATGTTGAGGGATACTATAAGTATTTTTCTCAATTAACAAATTTAAACAGAAACAAAATATTTGATGAAAATAAAGCACACGACCAACCTGATTTGCTGAAAAAAGATTTTATAATTGAAAAAGGTGATGCCGAAGGTATTGATTTCTCTTTGAAATATGATTACAGGCGATTTTATTTCTGGGCAGTTTATTCTTATGCTTTTATTAACAAATTTTATGAAAACACCGATAATGAGTTAGTAAAATATGTCCCTCACTACGACAGAAGGCATAATATTAACCTTGTTGGGTCTTACTTGCTTGGCTCCAAAATGAACTGGGAAATTAATGTACGATGGAACTTCGGCTCAGGATTTCCTTTCACAAAAACACAAGGATTTTATGAAAGCTTAAATTTTACAGGAGGAATAAATACTAATTATATTATTGAAAACGGTGAACTCGGTATTTTGTATGCAGATTTAAACGGCGGGAGACTGCCAACTTATCATCGCTTGGATCTTGACCTGAAACGCAAGTTTGAATTTGGAAATCATATGATTTTAGAAGTTAATATAAGCGTTACTAATGTTTTTGATCGTAAAAATATTTTTTATTTTGATAGAATAACCCACAAAAAAATATATCAATTGCCAATTATGCCAAGTTTGGGTATCAATTTTACTTTCTGATTTTTTACGATTGAACACCACAATAAATTGTGGTGCTATTCTGATAAACAAAAAAACTATTATTCTCTATTCCTTGAATCAATGATAATCGTAACCGGACCGTCATTTACAAGACTTACATCCATCATAGCTCCGAACTTACCTGTTTGAACCGGTTTTCCTAATCCCATCTCAAGATGTTTAATAAATTTCTCATACAATGGAATTGCAATATTTGGTTTTGCAGCTTTTATGTATGATGGTCTGTTCCCCTTTTTCGTGCTTGCATGAAGTGTAAACTGACTGATTAGCATAACATCACCTTCAATTTCCTTAACCGACAAATTCATCACCCTATTTTTATCATTGAATATTCTAAGCCGCACAATTTTACCGCACAGCCAATAAATATCTTCCTCTGTATCGCTTTCTTCTATACCAAGAAATATTAATAAACCCGAATTGATTTTATCTTTTGTCTTATTATCAATTTTAACAGATGCTTCGGAAACTCTTTGTATTACTACTCTCATTTTTTTTGATTATTTGTCATTAATAAGTCTGGTCAATGAAGTTAAATTTAAAAATAATAATTTTAATAAATCTTCATACAAACATACTAATTTATTAGTTTTGTATTTAAAAATAATTTAATTACAATTATATGACAAGACTAAGCATAAATATCAACAAGATAGCAACATTACGAAATGCACGCGGCGGCGATATTCCAAATGTTTTGCAGGCAGCCATTGATTGCGAACGTTTCGGGGCACAGGGAATAACAGTCCATCCCCGCCCTGACGAGAGACATATCCGTTATCAGGATGCAAGGGACATCAAACCTGTAATTTCAGTTGAATTCAATATTGAAGGTAATCCTGTTAAAAAGTTTATTGACCTTGTTCTTGAAGTAAAACCGGCTCAGGTGACTTTGGTTCCCGACGCACCGGATGCCATTACTTCAAACGCCGGTTGGGATACTGTTAAAAACGAATCTTTTTTAAAAGAAGTAATCACTGAATTTAAAAATAATGGCATCAGAACTTCAATTTTTATTGAAACAGATGAAGATATGATAAAAAATGCAGTTAAAACAGGTACTGACAGAATTGAATTATACACCGAAAGTTATGCTAAGAATTATCATATAAATAAAGAAACTGCAATTAAACCTTTTATTGAAGCTGCAAAAACAGCTAATGAACTTGATTTGGGTATTAACGCCGGACATGACCTTGATCTCAACAATTTGAAATATTTCGCACAAAATATTCCGGGATTACTGGAAGTTTCAATCGGTCATGCACTTATAAGCGAAGCCTTGTATCTCGGACTTGAAAATATTGTTCAAATGTATCTCAGAGAACTAAAAAAGGATTGAAAGATTTGATCTGAGAGAAAACACAAAATCGGGGTGGCTTGACAAAACTGCTGCAAAAATATCCGCAACCAATGATGACGGACGATTTTCAAGATAAAATAGAAAAAAACACTCAATAAGCAACACTCAATAAGCAATAATCAAGTAGAAATTTATATACTGAAACGCATACATACGTACTAACTTCGTGTCGTAAACTTTACAAGTATTCAAGTAATTAAAGTGCTAATATTACGAAAGTTATATGTTTTATATTTTGCATTCTCGTTCATTACCAGTTTAAAAGTATTGAAACTACAAAGTCAAATATGTAGAAATAATGAAAATCCATCCATATGGATTCCTTTGGTCGTACGGACTTGCTTCGCTTCGTATGACTGAAAGGAATCCGTATGGATGGACTCCCTTTGGTCGTTGAATATTGTATGTTGAGTGTTGAATGTTTATTTAATTTCTATAATATCCTTATTAGTACTTATTTTCACTTTCTAACAATATCACTGATAGAGAAATGGAATGTTTTAATAAAGCTATCGGCATTATGATTTGAAATTTTCTATCCTGCCATCTCTAACTCTCTTTTTTTATAAATCTTTTCAGAGATATAAATACTTAGCTCATAAAGACCAAAAAGAGGAATACAAACCAATATCTGGCTGAAAACATCGGGAGGTGTGATAATTGCCGATAATACTAAAATAATCACCAGCATATATTTTCTGTTTTTTCGTAAAAATGAAGGTGTTACAATCCCAACCTTTGTAAAAAAATAAATAAAAATCGGAAGCTCAAAAACCACTCCAACTCCAAAAGTTACTGAAACAACCGTGCTTATATATGAACTTAATGAAACATGATTCTGAACAAATTCACTTACCTGATATGTTCCTAAAAAATTTACTGTAAGCGGCACGATCAAAAAATAACTGAAAAGTATTCCGGCAATAAAAAGAAGAGAGCTTATAATTACCGCCCCACTCGTATATTTCTTCTCCTTTATATGTAAAGCAGGTTTAATAAAACTCCATATTTCATAAATTATATATGGAAATGCAACGATAAACCCCGCAACAATTGAAACATACATGTGAGTTAAAAACTGCCCCGACATCTTGATATTGATAATTTTTAAAGATAATGAATCAATACATAATGCTTTAACCGATAAAAAATCAGCCAACTTGCAGAGCAACCGGTTAGTAATAAAATCCGAATCTTTAGGAGCAAGTATAATATTATCAAAAATAATATGTCTGAAAAAGAAAGCAACTATTGCAAGAACTACAATAGCCACGATTGAGCGAACTAAATGCCATCGCAATTCTTCCAGATGCTCCCAGAATGACATTTCTCTTTCGTGTTTCTTTTTTCTCTTTGAAGTAGTTTCAGACATATTTTAAAAATAACACTTCAAAAATATAAAAAACCTCCCAATTATTCAGAGGTTTTTAAGATTTAATTGAATTGAAGGGTTGCCAACCTTTTGAAGGTTGGTAACCATAATTTTGGTTTTTACTTGTTTTTTAAATTATTATTCAGATATTTGTTACTTAATAATTTTTTTAGCATAAAACTATAATGAGAATAACTATTCACTATAAAGGAAAAATAGATGATGTTGAAATGATTGATAATCTCATTTACGAGATATCCGATATTTGCAACGACATGGGATGGGATAGTACGATAATAAAAAAAGAAAAAAATGATATTAACCATCCCCCGATAAAATAGAGAAATTATTATTAAAATATATGTCAAATAACAAAAGCGGCTAATATACTGTTTTAGGTTATAAGTTGTTAGTTATATGTTATTTACAAATTACATCAAATTAATATAAGTTACACGAAACGCATATTATAGTCTTTTACAGTATAAATACAATGTTAATCAGTAAATAGTTTTATCTTAAAAAAATCATTATGCAAAGCTTCAAAACTATCATCAGCATTTTAATCCTTTTTCTTGGAATAAATACCTATTCCCAGTCAATTCATCACGAGTTAAATGTTGATTTGAATATTTCCGACAGGTCAATAGAAGTCATTGATTTAATTACTATTCCCGCAAATTATTTCAACGAACACGATACACTGTTCTGTTTCTTGAATAAGAACCTCAGGTTGCAATCGCTCAATAATAATTATAAAGTTTCGGAAATAGAACAAAATGACACAAGTAAAATTTTCAATAAATATATTATTAAAGTTTTAAATTCCGGAAAAGATAATTTGACAATCCCTCTAAAATATTATGGAAAAATAACAGACGAAATTACATCAGGCGCTGCCGAATATGCAAGAGGTTTTAGCGAAACCAGCGGAATAATTTCAGATGAAGGAGTTTTTATGGCAGGTTCAACATACTGGATGCCAACTTTTGAAGAACCTTTGTTTTCTTTTAATTTAACTGTTACACTTGAACCTGGATGGAATGTGGTTTCACAAGGGAAAAGAACCATCAATAAGCTTACCGGTGATAAAAGAAAAGTCAGATACGAATCGCCTGAACCGATGGATGAAATATATCTCATTTCTGCAGCATGGACTGAATATGAACAAAAGGCAGGAGATGTGCTTGTTCAGGCATTTCTCAGAACTCCTGATGAGGAAATTGCAAACAGGTATATTGGTGTTACTTCAAATTATTTGAAAATGTATGAACATCTAATCGGACCCTATCCATATACAAAATTTGCACTGGTTGAAAATTTCTGGGAAACAGGTTATGGAATGCCTTCATTCACACTGCTTGGCGAAAAAGTAATTCGTTTTCCATTTATCCTTCATTCTTCTTATCCCCACGAACTATTGCATAACTGGTGGGGCAATTCAGTGTATGTTGATTATGAAAAAGGCAACTGGTGCGAAGGAAGTACCGTTTATATGGCCGACCATCTGATAAAAGAACAACGCGGACAGGGAAGTGATTACAGGCGAACGACTTTGCAAAAGTTCACCGATTATGTTAATGAAACAAATGATTTCCCTGTTGTTGAATTCCGTTCGCGGCATAATGCTGCCGAAGAAGCAATAGGATATGGCAAAGCCACAATGTTTAATCACATGTTGCGCAAAAAGTTTGGCGATGAAAAATTTATACAAGCATACCGGACATTTTATGTTGATAATAAGTTTAAATTTTCTTCCTTTAATGATATCAGAATATCTTTCGAAAAAGTTACAGGCAGTGATTTAAAGCCGTTTTTTGACCAATGGCTCTTACGAAAGGGCGCTCCTGAAATAAAACTGTCGGATGTAAAATTGGAAAAAACAGACAAGTATTTCAATCTGGAATTTACCTTATCTCAAATTCAGAAAGAAGATGTCTTTTTCCTGAATATTCCGGTAGCAATTTATTTTGAAGATGAAGTTGAACTTAAAAATATTGATTTGAACGAACGGTCAGTTACTTTTAATTTCAAATTTCAAAAACAAGCTTTAAAAATTGAGGTTGATCCGCAGTTTGATGTTTTCAGAAGGCTTGATAAAGCAGAAGTACCACCGTCTCTTTCCCAGATTTTTGGTGCTAAAGAAGGAATGATTGTCCTGCCAAAAAACAGCCCCTTTTCAGATGAGTATTCTAAACTTGCCGAAACATGGGAAAAAACACAAGAGGTACAGGGAAAATCCCTTGATATTGTTTTTGATGAAGACCTAAAAAAATTACCTGAAAATAAAGCTGTCTGGATAATTGGCTTTGAAAACAAATTTGCCGGACTGTTTTCAATTCAGGAAGATTATGCAGCTTATTTTGATGAAGCACAAACTGAACTTATTAATGAACTTTCCGAATCCGGCTCACTCGTATATGCCATTCCGAATCCTGAAAACAATTTGCAAACCATCGGATTTATCGGGACTAATGTAAAAGAAGCAGTTCCCGGACTAACAAGATTGCTTTCTCATTATGGAAAATACTCTTATCTTGGTTTTGAAGGCAAAAGGCCATCAAACGTTTTAAAAGGCACATTTCCGGCTTTGAATTCGCCTTTGTTTTATTTAATTAAATATGATGGCAAAACCCCGGAAATAAAAGTAAAATTAAAACCGGAAAAAGCATTGGCTGAGTATAAATAGTGCCTGTCCATAATGTCGAAGTATTTATTAAAAATTTATTTACTAACAAGGATTGCAGATTTTAGATTTATGATTTTCAAATACTTCTAAAATCAGAAATCGTTAATCCTTGTTCTGAAATCAAAAAAAATGACTTTATAGACAGACTCTAATTAGCATTTAAAAGAATAATTTTTTTTTTGAATATTTAACTTATTTTGCATATATTTGCTATTAATAATATGTTATTTGTATAAACAAAATAAAAACAATTGTGTTTATCCACCGTATTTAGTAGAAAATGAACAACGATTATACACAGTAGTTTTGCCTCTTGCTAAAAAAGATAAAAGACAAGTGAACAGACAAACATTTAAAGACAGAGACAGAGAAAACCGGACTGAATTACTGACCGATTGGACACGACTTGACCGACAGTGTAACCAGACCAAGATAGTAACAGAGGACAAAAAAAAAAGTCCTCGCTTTGCATTTTTGAATTTCTGCCGACAAACAATTGGCACATTTCCTTTTACCCAATACGCAAGCCAACGCTACGCAAAAGTCAAAGAGCCAATTTTTGCTAACGCTTTATTTAAAAAACAAAGCAAGTTTACGAAGTATTTTCGTAACTTTGCAACATGTATTATTACATAATAATGATAGAGACAAAGAAACATATAAAATCAAAGCCATATCCAAATAATGAAGATTTTTTAATTTGGGAAGATGGCGAACAGCTTTGCCTGATTGACTTCAAAACTTTTGAAAAGCCAATAGTAAAGAAAAAAAAAGCTAAAGTCATTGCTTTGAAGGGCCACGAACTGAACGATCTTAACGGCAGCGAATGGACAATTCACGGAAAAAGTGTACAGACATTTAACAGTCCTATTACAGAGAAAAGAAGAAAACACGGTGCTGCTTTTCCGATTTCTTTAGCAAAACATTTCATAAAAATATATTCAAAACCTGGAGACACAATATTTGATCCTTTCTCTGGAGTAGGTACAACGCTTGATGCTGCAAACATTCTCAATCGACACTCAATAGGTATTGAACTCAATGATGAGTTTATAAAACTTTTCAATCAAGGCATTGACCCTAAAGACGGAAAGCCAAATCACGATTACAGAAGAATAGTTATTCAGGATTCTGCATTGAATGTTTATAAACATTTGTCAGTCGAATCGGTTGATTTTATTCTTACTTCTCCACCATATGCTAATTTGTTAAACAAGATTCGAGAAAACTTTGCAGACAAGGACTATAACGGAAACCCATACAAAAATCAGAGCAGAAAATTAGCAAAACCATATTCCACACACCCAAAGGATTTAGGAAATGTAACTTATGAAGAATATTTAGTAAAAATGAAAGAATTATTTCTTTCACTTCATCAAGTTGCAAAGCAAGGTGCTTATAACGCTTGGGTTGTGCGGGATTACAGAGATATGGGAAACAATATTCCTTATATTAATTTACACAGCGATTTGATTAGTATTGCACAACAAGCTGGTTGGATAATGTGGGATTTTGTTATTTGGAACCAATCAAATCAACGAAAATTGGTTCGCTTAGGAGGTAATAAATCAAGACGGTATTATTTTAATATCGGGCATTCATTTATTCTTGTTTTTAGAAAAAATATGAAAGGCGAAAAATTCAAATGATAATAGAAAATAAATATAAAAACAGCACTTATTACACTCACGGATTTCATCCTTATCCAGCAAAATTCACCCCGCAGATTGTAAATAAATTTTTCAATTTATATTGCAAACATGGTTTTACCATTCTTGATCCGTTTTGCGGTAGCGGGACAACTTTGGTAGAAGGTGTTTTAAATGGTATGGATTCGGTAGGCATTGACTTAAATCCCATTGCTTACATTATTTCCCGTGCTAAATTAAATCAATATACAGAAAAAGAAATTCAATCAGTCCGAGATTTCATTGTCAAAATTCAACCACAGGTAAACAATGGTTTATTTGCACAAAATAATATTCCAATAAATGAAGATGTTTCAGTTCCCGATTTTCCAAACCGTAACCATTGGTTTCAGGAAAATGTAAGTTATGAATTGACAATATTGAAAAAGAAAATTGACGAGATAGAAAACAAAAATATTAAAGACCTTTTATATTGTGCATTTTCAAAAATTATTGTAAAGGTTTCCAATCAAGATAGTGAAGTAAGGTACACAGCAAAGAAAAAAAATCATCCTGACGGAACTGTTTTTTTTGCTTTTACTGAAACAGTGAAAAATTATTTACAGGTATTAAATAAAAATGAACATTCAATTATTGCAAAAGCGGAAGTGTATAATGGAGACACTAGAGAAGTTTTGAAAAACTTGCCTGAAAATCTTTTTGATTTTGTTATTACATCTCCGCCTTATATAAACACATTTGATTACTATTTGTATCACAAGCAAAGAATGTTTTGGTTAGGTTTTGACCACAGACCTGTAAGACAAAATGAAATCGGAAATCATCACAGAATTGACACTAAAAAATTTGAAGTTGCAAAATCGGAATACATTGATTCAATGACACAAATTATGAATGAATTATCAAGAGTTTCAAAACCGACTTCATATTTTGTAATAATAATTGGAGATGGTATCGTAAAAGGAACTACAATAGATATGAGCCACGTGATTGCAGAAATTTGCGAGCATTGCAATTATTCCATTGAAAAAATTGAAAGCGTAAATCTTTCTGATATTACAAGGTCTTTCAATAAAAAATTTTCTAATGCTACGAAAAAAGAGCATACAATTACATTAAAAAATTATAAGTAATGCTATTCATTGAAAATTTAGAAGAAATTATTTTTCAAAGACACGAATTATTTCAAACAGACGAACTAATTGTGTTATCAGGTTATGTTGGTCCCAAACCAATTCAGAGACTTCAAACACTACCATTTAATTCAAAGGTTATTTATGGCATGTATGCTACTGAAGGTATTCAAAGACCACTACACAATTCTCTTATCGGATTACAGAATCAAATTGAAAACTTAAATATTTTTTACTCAAATCTTCCTGTTCATTCAAAATGTTATGTTTGGCGACAAAGAGGTCAAATAGTTCACGCATTAGTAGGTTCTGCAAACTTTTCTACCAACGGACTTACAACGCCATATAGAGAAATATTAGCTGAAACTACTCGTGATACTTTTAATCCCTTGAATGATTATATTGATAGAGTCATGAATAATTCGGTTTCTTGTTTAGAAATTACAACAGAGGAACTTCTTGAAGTTATTCCAACTCTTGCAGACACTTGTTTTCTCACGCTTTTAGGGGTTAAGGGACAAGTACAAAACACAGCAGGATTAAATTGGGGACAAAATCCACGCAACCATACAAGACCAAATGACGCTTACATAAAAATCAGAGCCCAAGACATAAGACAATTTCCAGAGTTGTTTCCACCAAAACAACTAAACCCATTACACCAAGACAAAAGGGGAAGAATTCAAAGACACAATGACTCAATAGAAATGATTTGGGATGACGGAATTAGCATGGAAGGATTGTTAGAAGGTTCACAACCGATTGACAAAATTATTTACACAAAACAGTTAAGTTCATTTCCAAGCAAAAGCGAATTAGGGGAATATCTCCGAAACAGAATCGGGGTTCCATTAGGGCAACCTGTTAGAAGATTTCATCTTAATAGATATGGTCGGACAGATATTGCAGTTACAAAAATTGGAGAAGGGGTGTATAAATTTGATTTCTCAGTATAACTCCAACGCATTTGCAATCACATTGCCAAGCCAACACATACCAACTCTCAAACCGTAGGTTTGTAAAAGAGCTTTCAAAGCTGACCCAAAAAAGAAAAGAAATCTAAAAATGCCCAACGCACGACTCAAAGGAAAATGACAAGTACAGTCAAGAATATAAAGGTTGACCATTTGACACTTGGAACACTAACGAAGGGCAAAGAGTAAAAGCACTATGCCCCAAGAGCAAGTATAACAATGCAGGCATCTGGAATAAAATAAAAATAATTAATGCAATATAAAATACGTATAGTATGACCGAGAAGTGAATTATAACCCACACTGCTCATACTTGTAGCACGTTAAAAATAAATATGACAAGAAAAACATATAACAAATCGTTGCACCTGATCCCGTCAAGGCGAAGCAGGTGGACTCAGTCGTTATATGCTTAATTTGTTTATATTTGGCTTAGTCAGATTTTTAATGTAATTTTAAGGATTAAATAAAGAAAAAAGAAAAAACAATATGACACAACTATTAACTATAGGCGTGATTGGAAAATCACTAAAAGAAAACGAAAAACGAGTAGCCATTCATCCGGAACATATAAAACGCATTCCTAAGAGATTACGAAAACAAATCACTTTTGAAGAAGGGTATGGGTTGAAATTTGGCATGGAAAACAACACTTTAGCCAAACTTACATCAGGACGAGTTGCTTTTAGAGAAGAAATACTGAAAGGTTTTGATTGTGTGCTAATGCCCAAACCTTTGGCAAAAGATTTGTCTCAGGTACGAGAAGGTGCAATTGTGTGGGGTTGGCCGCATTGTGTACAACAGAAAGAAATTACTCAAGTATCAATTGAAAGAAAATTAACCCTTATTGCCTGGGAAGAAAT
>JAUXFX010000134.1 GCA_030622635.1 Bacteroidota bacterium | reverse complement strand
GAATTTATAAAAATAATTAAAAATTATTTTTATAGGTCTTAGAATTCGATTATGTGCATATTGCTTGCATTACTTGCCAATTGCCTTTATTACTCTATCTTCCTGAATTAGAACATCTCTCATTAGTAAATTATAAGGAAATTGCTTATGTTTTGAGTTTTTAAAACCATCAAGAATATTCACAAGTGTAGAAGCGGTTATCAATGATAAATTAAGTTCATAATCAAGTCCACAGTCCTTAATAAAGTTATCAGAAAAGTCAGGAGCTATCAGGAGTGATTTAATTACTTTATAGTTATTTTTTGTCGCTAAGGATGAATATGCCTTTAGTTGCCTTGAAACAGAACTGAATTTATTATAACCGCTTTCTTTGACTGTTTTACATTCAATAAGTATTAAGTCATTATTTTCAAGATTTATTACAATATCAATTTTATCTTTGCTTGTATTGAGTTTCTTTCTTAGCTTTTCATCAATGTTAAATCCGAGTTTGCTGAATATAGTTTTTGTCAGTTCCTCAAATTTTACTCCAAGTTTACTCTCCTTGATGATTATTCTATTTTCTTTTAACGCATGAAGATTACGTAAGCCAATATTTTCAAAATTTTCAAGGTACAGATTTTCAGAATCTTTGTAAGCGTCGAGAATATTGTTTATTAGATCTCCTCTGATTTTAATTTCTTTTGTTTTGCAAAAATTATCAAGGTCATTTTCTGAAATAATTTCCAGAATATCTCGAGGTTTAATATTATAATCAAGTAGATTATTACTTATTAGAACATTTTCTTCCTGAAGTTCGAACTCATACTTTAATAACTGGTTCAATTCTGGAAGGATTTCTCCCAT
Organism: Bacteroidota bacterium; assembly: GCA_030622635.1. Taxonomy (GTDB): domain Bacteria; phylum Bacteroidota; class Bacteroidia; order Bacteroidales; family JADFUO01; genus JADFUO01. Next base: position 8,055 of record JAUXFX010000134.1, on the reverse strand, counting down.
TTCAAGTAATAGTTTTTCATATCCGTCAATTGAGATACCTACCTTTTCGTCTCGTTCGATATCTTCAAAATATTTAATCAGATTACTGACCTTGTCTTCAATTGTACTGCCTTTTAAAGGAGGGGATATTTTCAATCCTTTATCACACAATTCATTGATTAGCTTCTTTTTATCTGTTATTTTTGCTCCATCTTTATGTACATCATTTATTAGAACACTTGTAAATGATATACCTTCCTTTATTATTTCCTTGTTTTTATGTTCAAGAGGAAGTTTCCAATCAATATTGTATCTCTTACAGATAAGGTTTACTTGTGATTCGCGTAGTAATCTGAGTAAACGTCTAAAAAATTTATCGGCAACTTCTTTGCCTCTGACTTTACGTACAATCTTGACAACTTCATCAGCTACATAAATTGTACTGGTTTTTTTTGAATAGAAAATAACACCTATTGATTTCAAATCATTGATTACTACGTCTATTTCAAGTTTTTTCACGGGAATGATTAAATAATTGATAAGTTTTATTTCCTCTTGAGATAGACCGAGTTGTTGTGACAGAGTTATTAATATTGTTTGTTCGTCAGTTGTTATTTTTGTGTCTTGATTATTAGCAATATCATTATAGTATGCAGTATTTAAACATGCCTTGTAAATTTTATAATCTCTTTGTCTACGGTCATCAATAAAAGATTTTTCAATTTTAAGAGATTTTTCAAAGGTTTTAAGCTTTTTGTCCAGGTTTTTCAGTTTTGTTTCATATAATCTGGCGAACCAATCTAACTTTATAATACTATTTCCATCACGTGTAATTATATCTGATAATATATCAAGTTGTGACGATGTATTAACAAATTCTGTTTTAACATATTCAGTAAACTCATCTTCAATTAAATTAAAGACTTTTACAATATTGATATTGTCTATGTTTTTTAAATCTCGGCTTGAATCACTAAGTATTTTATCAATTTCCTTAATATTCTTAGGCGAACTGACAAGTATTCCATCAATAACTTTAAGGAATGAGTTCTTTTCGAATGAATTTAAATTGTCAAGTATTTTTTTTAGTTTCATAATTATTAATAATTTAGTTACAATTTTATTTGCGAACAATTACACACAACGTGTGTCTGCGCTTAAACTCCAAATTTTACGCTAAAATAGTAAATATTTCTATATTACGTTTAATGCAATGCTTTAAAAATCGGTATAAAGTTCACCATCGGTCGTTGTTCAGCAAGGCAAATTTATAAAAAATAATTAAAAAATGATTTGGATAGGTCTTAGAATTCGATTAGTAGCCGTTTTTATTCATCTTCCTTATAGTCAATATATTCCGGCTTGTATTCATAAGATTCTACAATCTCAAAAATCGCATCAGAGTATTTATTAAAGTCTTCTTCGTTTCGAGCTGAAAATACCACATATCCAACAGCTTTTTCCATTTGAATGTAAAATACTCTTTCATAACTATTGTAGGGGCCACCTTGATAGTCCATAATAACATATTTGTTGCTGTCTATTTTTCCAGTTTTCAGTTCTTTATGATAAAAATCTGAGTCTTCTTTTTTAAATTCTTTTATTGAAAAATCAATGAATGCATTAATATTCTCATAATTAGTCGAGGCAATTTTTGCATACATAATAACAGGGGAATTTTGCCAGGTATATCCATAAATATATAGAACACATGGTAATCTCATTGATAGTCCGGATTTATTATCTAAAATCCAATTCTCAGGAGCATCAATTTTATATGCACCTTTTGGTCCATATACTATTCCTGCTGGAAATTGTCCTTTTTGATTTGTCTGAGCATTACAAATTGTAAATAATTGCGAGACTGTTATCAAAATGAATATTAATTTTCTCATATTTCTATTGTTTATAAAATGGCTACTAACTTCCAAATAATCCTATTACATTTATTTCTTTATATCATTTCCCGTCCACTTACTTGTATAATCCGTATATTAGGGAAATTTGTAACAAATGTAATGATTTTATGAATCAGATATTAAATTAGAATTAATATTTATTTTACATTTGCATAATAAAATATTTATTCTTGATAAATTAGAGTTCGTCTATAAAGTCCGAAAATTTAAATAAATATTAAAAATCACAAATGACAAGCACCAAATTTCAAATAAATTACAATGTTCAAAAATTCAATGACCAAAACAGTTTCGGTCATCCATCAATACGGACTTGCTTCGCTTAGTACGGACAAGTTTTGATAATTGATATTTGGAATTTATTTGTTATTTGTTTTTTGTTATCCATACGGACAAGTTTTGGTGCTTCATTTTATGTAAATTTTTGATTTTATGAACAGGCACTAATTATAATCAAGTTTAAGGATATAATTATTTATGAAAACAAAAGCACCATATAAACCCAAGAATCACATAAGAATAGTAACTGCTGCTTCTTTATTTGACGGGCATGATGCATCAATAAATATAATGAGGCGAATAATACAGGCAACAGGTGCCGAAGTTATACATCTCGGTCATAATCGTTCTGTTCAGGAAATTGTTGATTGTGCTGTTCAGGAAGATGTTCAGGCAATAGCAATTACTTCCTACCAGGGAGGCCACATTGAATTTTTTAAGTATATGTATGACTTATTAAAAGAAAAAGGATGTCAACATATCAGGATTACCGGTGGTGGTGGTGGTGTAATTCTTCCTGATGAAATAAAAGAATTGCATGATTATGGAATTGCCCGTATATATTCACCTGATGATGGAAGAAAAATGGGTTTACAGGGAATGATTAATGATTCACTTAAAATAGCAGATTTCCCAACAGGTAAAAACAGCAACATTAAAATTGAAGATATAAAGAATAAAAATATTAATTCAATAGCCCATGCTATTTCTGCTGCCGAAAATTATCCAGAAACAATTAAAAGTTTTATGGATAAAATAAAAAAAGAAATAAAAAGCAGAAAATCCCCTGTTTTAGGAATTACCGGTACCGGCGGTTCAGGCAAATCATCTTTAGTGGATGAGATTGTCAGAAGGTTTTTAGCTGATTTCCCTGATAAAACAATTGCAATAATTTCTGTTGACCCTTCAAAACGTAGAACAGGAGGTGCCTTGCTTGGCGACAGGATAAGGATGAATTCAATAGATGATCCGAGGGTTTATATGCGTTCATTGGCTACAAGGCAATCCAATCTTGCCATGTCCAAATATGTAAGAGATGCAGAGAGTATTGTGCAGGCAGCAAATTATGATCTGATTATTCTGGAAACTTCAGGAATTGGGCAATCGGATACTGAAATAATTGACCACAGTGATATTGCAATGTATGTTATGACACCTGATTATGGTGCAGCTACACAGTTGGAAAAAATTGATATGCTTGATTTTGCCGACATTATTGCTCTGAATAAATTTGATAAAAGAGGTGCTTTGGATGCTTTACGCGATATTAAAAAACAATATGCCCGTAATCATCAGATATGGAATGCGGATATTGATACAATGCCTGTTTATGGTACAATTGCTTCGCAATTTAATGACCCGGGAGTAAATCAGCTATACCTCGCATTAATTGAAAAAATCAAAGAAAAAACAGCTGTTGATTTTAAATCATCAATGAAAGCAGAGGATGAAACACCTGAAAAAATATACATAATTCCACCTAATCGTATAAGATATCTTTCTGAGATTTCAGAAACTATAAGAAATTATAATAAATGGACAGAAGACCAGGCAGAAATAGCTCAAAGACTTTACAGTATCCAAAAATCAATAGATGTTATAAATTCCTCTTTTGAAAAAAAGGACAGGGGCTTTGATAAAGCCGTATTGGTTGACCAGTTACGAAATGTTTACAAAGAGGTTGAACTAAACCTTGATGGTCATAATAAAAAAATTTTAAAAGAATGGGAAAATAAGAAACAATCTTATGAAGATGAATATTTTACTTTTAAAGTAAGAGATAAGATATTAAAAATTGAAACTCATACCGAATCATTATCTCATCTGAAAATCCCGAAAATTTCATTTCCTAAATACAAAAACTGGGGTGATATTTTAAAATGGGTTCTCAGGGAGAATGTTCCGGGTGAATTTCCTTTTGCTGCCGGTGTTTTTCCGTTTAAGCGCGAAGGCGAAGACCCAACCAGAATGTTTGCCGGTGAAGGCGGACCCGAGAGAACCAACAGACGGTTTCATTATGTTTCATTAGGAATGCCTGCAAAACGCCTGTCAACTGCGTTTGATTCTGTAACCCTGTATGGTCAGGACCCTGATATACGTCCGGATATTTATGGTAAAATCGGCAATTCAGGTGTTTCTATTTCATGTCTTGATGATTTGAAAAAACTTTATTCCGGATTTAATTTATCCGATCCCAAGACTTCGGTTTCAATGACAATTAATGGTCCGGCTCCCACAATGGTTGGATATTTTATGAATGCGGCAATTGATCAGCAGTGCGAAATTTACATCAGGGAAAATGGGCTTGAACAAAAAGTTGAAAAGAAAATTGAGGATATTTACAAAAAGAAAAGTACGGTACGTCCCCGGTATCAGGACGATCTGCCTGACGGAAATGATGGTCTGGGATTGATGTTGCTTGGAGTTACAGGAGATATGGTGTTACCTGAAGATGTTTATGAAAAAATTAAAGCTGATACAATTAGCAGAGTTCGCGGAACAGTTCAGGCTGATATTTTAAAAGAAGACCAGGCTCAAAATACTTGTATTTATTCAACTGATTTTTCATTAAAACTGATGGGAGATGTTCAGGCATACTTCAATGAACATAATGTCAGGAATTTTTATTCGGTTTCAATTTCGGGCTATCATATTGCCGAAGCAGGTGCCAACCCGATTTCACAACTTGCTTTTACTCTATCAAACGGATTTACTTACGTTGAATATTATCTTTACAGAGGAATGGACATAAATAAATTTGCACCGAATTTATCATTCTTTTTCTCAAACGGAATTGACCCTGAATACTCGGTAATGGGGCGTGTTGCAAGACTTATATGGTCAAAAGCAATGAAGATGAAATACGGTGCTGATGAACGATCGCAAAAATTAAAATATCATATTCAAACATCAGGGCGCTCATTACATGCACAGGAAATTGACTTTAATGATATAAGAACAACATTACAAGCTTTATATGCAATTTATGATAATTGCAATTCGTTGCATACCAATGCTTATGATGAAGCCATTACAACTCCTACAGAAGAATCGGTACGAAGGGCAATGGCTATCCAAATGATAATTAATCATGAATTAGGACTGGCAAAAAATCAAAATCCTTTGCAAGGTTCGTTCATTATTGATGAATTAACCGATTTGGTTGAGGAAGCCGTATTATCAGAATTTGACAGAATTACCGAAAGAGGCGGGGTTTTAGGTGCTATGGAAACCATGTATCAGCGAAGTAAAATACAGGAAGAATCACTATATTACGAAACCCTGAAGCATACCGGAAAATTGCCGATAATGGGAGTTAATACATTTTTATCATCCAAAGGCTCGCCCACAATTATTCCGGGTGAAGTGATCCGTGCTACTGAAAAAGAAAAAGAATATCAGATTAATATGTTAGAACAACTTCACAAAACTTATGCTGAAGAATCTGAAAAATTTCTGAAAGAATTAAAAAAAGCCGCAATTTCGAATAAAAACATTTTTGAAAGCTTAATGGAAGTGTCAAAATATTGCTCAATCGGTCAGGTTACCGAAGCCTTGTTTGAAGTTGGAGGACAGTACAGAAGAAATATGTAAATTTGGAATAATTAATATAATTTTGAAAAAAATTTAAAATATATGATTTCACAAAAAATATTAGTGGTTTATCCGGCAATAAACTCAACTTTTGTTGCAGTGTATATGGGTTCTGATATGATATTTTTAAAAAATATTAAACATCAGGAAGAAGAGTTAAATAAATTAAAAAACATTGATGAACAGAAAGATTTCAGGAAGGAACTTGTTTTAAAGGTTTTAAAGGAAAATGACATAGATATTGATCGTGTTGGAATGGTTATGTCTCGCAGCGGCTTGTTAAAACCATTAAAATCGGGTGTTTATGAAGTTAATAAAAAAATGTTGGAAGATCTGAGACTTGGTACTTATGGGAAACATCCGATGAATCTTGGCGGAATTATAGCTTATGAAATTGCTTCTTCAATCAATAAGAAAGCTTATATGGCCGATCCTATTGTGGTTGATGAATTAGACGAGGTGGCAAGAGTTACCGGCCATCCTTTATTCAAAAGAAAATCTGTATTTCATGCATTAAATCATAAACATTTTGCCAGGAAATATGCGAAGTCACAAAATAAAAATTATGAAGATCTTAATTTAATAGTAGCCCATATCGGAATAGGAGGTATTTCAATCGGAGCTCATAAAAATGGCAGGGTAATTGACGTGAATCAGTCGTTTGATGGAGATGGTCCGTTTACAATTTCAAGAACCGGATCATTGCCTTCCGGAGATTTGGCTAGGTTATGTTTTAGCGGAAAATATACAGAAGAAGAAATTATTAGGATGATCACAAAAGAAGGTGGTTATACAGCTTATCTTGGCACAAGCAATTTGGATGAAATTGACCAGAAAATTAGTTCCGGCGACAAAACAACCTTATTTTATTCTTATGCTTTAGCTTATCAGGTTTCAAAAGAAATTGGAGCTATGTCAACAGTGCTTGAAGGTAATGTTGATGCAATTCTTTTAACAGGAAATATTTTTAACAGTGAAAAATTTCTTGCTAACGTGTCAAAAAGAGTAGGAAGTATTGCACCTATTGCATTATATCCCAGTCAACTTGATTTTGAGGCATTAGCATTGAACGGTTTAAGAGTTATAAAAGGCGAAGTAGAAGTTCTTGAATATTAATAATTTAATAATTATATAAAATGATAAACTGGTTAGAAGAAGCAGAACAGGAACTTGACAAGAAAAAAGATTCCAAAAAACACAGCGCCAGGGTACTTGATAAAAAATTCCGCATTCAGGAAAATTATAAAAAGAATAAAGATAAATATGATAGGTTTATTGCTAAATTAAATGAACTTGTTGACCGTGTAAATAACTTACCAATTGAAAAAAAACAACCGTTTGGATATATTAATTCTAAAGAAAAAAAATCAAAGTTAAATAATCATTTAAACTATTTTTCAAGCAGTAATAGAATTGAAAAATTAAGATTCAGAGGTTTCCTGAAGCTATTTAAATTATCTCATTATAAGAATGTCAGAGTTATATACTTTAGTGTTTCCAGACATATAGATATAATTGGGATAGAAATTAAAGAACATTCGTTATTGAAAGAAAGAATAAAAGCCAGCTCTAATACTGATGATAAAAAAGGTGCTAAGGGCTCAAAACATAAGGATCAAGAAAGAATTCATTTTAAGTTTGCCTGGGATATGAATAAGCTTGATGATGAACTGGCAATACAAGTTATTAGCTGGCTTGCGTTTAAAGAAGATATAAGAAACCTGCCTTTTGCAAAGTAATTTAATGTTTTAATTCAGTGCGATCCGTATAATAATTTAATGATTCTGGATTAGCAAGTGCATCCTTATTTTTCACTTCCTCACCATGAATTATTTTCTTCACTGCAATTTCTATTTTTTTCCCATTGATAGTATAAGGAACATCAGGGACATCAAGAATAATAGCAGGGATATGCCGGGGGCTGCAATTTGTTCGTATTATGGAAGCGATTTTTTTCTTTAGCTCATCAGTAAGTTTAAATTTGTTATTTAATTTGACAAATAAGATCACACGTTCATCATCCTCATATTTTTGTCCGACAACTACCGAATCATCAATTTCTTCCATATTTTCAACCACACGGTAGATTTCTGAAGTACCTATTCTAACTCCACCGGGATTTAAAGTTGCATCCGAGCGTCCGAACATTGTAATACCACCATGTTCGCTGATACGAATGTAATCCCCGTGCCACCATATATTTTCATAAACTGTAAAATAGGCATTTTTATATTTTTTTCCGTTTTCATCATTCCAGAAATATATCGGCATTGAGGGGAAAGCG
>JAUXFX010000120.1 GCA_030622635.1 Bacteroidota bacterium | reverse complement strand
GAGATAATGAATTGGATAATTTTCATGAAATGAGAGAAAGTGGTGGATTTGGGTTTTACTTTCCCGGTGGCAACAAAGTTTATCTTCCGATTGAAGATAACGAAAATGCAATTTGTCAAATGTTATGGTTGCAAACAGATAAAAAATATAAAGAAGCAACTGATAAATATGCAAAGGTAAAAGCTAATATTGCCGTTAAAGTTGAGGAAGAAGACAAATCACCCGATTTTTCAAAAGAAAAAGCATACCAATATTATGAGCCACTGCTAAAACCCGAAGATATAAAATTTGACAGTAAAAAATGGGAAGAAAAAGTAAAAATGTATTCCAAAATATTTTTGGATAATCCTGACATTTTAAAAGGAGATGTTTCTATTAGATTCAAGGTAGAACGAAAATATTTTGTTTCGTCCGAAGGAGGAAAAATTGCTCAAAATATGGTTTATGTCCGCTTGTATATAAGCGGAAGTATTAAAGCTGATGATGGTATGGTATTGCCACTTAATGAATCATATTTTGCTTATAGCACCGCCGGTTTGCCGGACGATAAGGAAGTTATTAATGATGTTAATGAGTTAGTTAAAAAATTGGAGTTATTAAGAAATGCTCCGGTTGTTGAACCTTATGCCGGGCCTGCATTGCTTTCCGGACCGGCTTCGGGGGTATTTTTTCATGAAATCTTCGGACATCGCATTGAGGGACAAAGACAAAAAAGCGTTTCAGACGGACAAACATTTAAGAAAAAAATTGGTGAAAATGTCCTCCCCGATCATTTAAGTATTATTATGGACCCAACTATTGACAATTATAATGGCACGGATTTGAATGGTTATTATAAATATGATGATGAAGGGATTTTGGCTCAAAAAGTTGTTGTTGTTAAAGATGGTGTTTTAAAAGAATTTCTTATGTCGCGTTGTCCAATCGAAAACTTCTCAAATTCAAATGGTCATGGAAGAGCCGAACCGGGCAGACAACCTGTAACCAGGCAATCAAATCTTTTTGTAGTTACAACAAATCCATTGCCTGTGGAAGACCTTCGTAAAATGTTGATTGAAGAAGCAAAAAATCAAAATAAAGAATATGCCTATTTATTTCAAAGTGTTGTCGGAGGATTTACTATGACAGGAAGATATCTTCCAAATTCGTTTAATGTAACCCCAACAGAAGTATATAGAATTTATGTTGATGGCAGACCTGATGAATTAGTCAGGGGCGTTGATCTTGTTGGAACTCCCTTGGCAATGTTCGCACAAATACAGGAAGTTGGCGATAAACCCAAAGTTTTTACAGGAACTTGTGGAGCTGAATCAGGCAGAGTTCCCGTTACTGCTATTTCACCTGTAATTTTTGTGAAACAAATAGAAATGCAAAAGAAAAGTAAATCACAGGAAAAATCTCCTATTCTCCCACGACCATAACAAATTAATATATAAAAAGTTCCAGGTTTCAGGTTACAAGTTCCAGGTTTAGTTTATCATAAACTTTGAACCTTAAACTTGAAACCTTGAACACTTATAAAAATTACAATATAATAATAAATCAAAAAACAAATAAACATGAAATCAATAAAAAACATAATTAGCTTGCTTTGTATAGCTTCAGTATTTCTTTTTATTGCCCAAAACACATATTGCCAATCTCAGGCAGAAGAAGTCATAAAAAAAGCAATGAAAGATGAAATGAACAGGAATATTAATAATTTAGAATTACAAGACCTTAAAAAACCGTTCTTTATCAGCTATACAATTAGCGAAACAAAAACACTATCAATTACATCAACTCTCGGAGCTATAATTTCCTCTAACGAAATTCCATACAGAAATCACAAAGTACGTGTTATGGTCGGCGATTATGAACGTAACAACGAAAATTATCTGGACATGAAAAACATGACATCCTTTTCAATCTCAGGCAGCACCACACTTGATAATGATTATGATGGAATAAAACGTTCTTTATGGAGATCGACTGATAAAAATTATAAAGATGCCGCAGAATCTTATGAAGCAAAAATTTCTTCTATTAAACAACAAAATCTTACTGAAGAAGAAGCGGCGCTTCACGATTTCAGCCTGGCACCGAAAGTAAATCTAAATATTAAAACTATTGCTTTTGATTTTAATAAAGAAAAATGGGAGAAAATTGCTATAGAATTATCAGGTATTTTTAATAACTATCCCGATATTTTTTCATCAAAAGTGTTGATTTATTTTTATAAAGCTGATGTTTATTTTATGAATACCGAAGGCACGGAAGTAAAATCTCCGCTTACTTTGGCTTCAATACGAATTAATGCTTCAACACAAGCCGATGATGGAGAAACTATTTATGACCACTTACTGTATTATGCTCTTACTCCAGAGGAATTACCTTCGCTTGCTGAAATGAAAGCAGAAGTAAAAGCAATGGCTGATAATATAAGTATTCTTAAAAATGCACCGATTTTTGATGATTCTTATTCAGGACCTGTTTTGTTTGAAGGACAAGCTGCTGCCGAAATTTTTATTCAAAGATTATTTTCAGGAACTAATGGCTTGATTGCTATGCGAAAACCAATTTTTAGTCAACCACAAATGGCTATGATGATGAGTCAACTTACAGGACAAACACTTGAAAATAAAATTGATAAAAAAATTATTTCCAACGATATTACAATTAAAGCTGTGCCTAAAACGCAATCTTATGAAGCAGGAAAATTAATAGGAAGTTTTGCTGTTGATGCCGAAGGTGTTATCCCTGATGATGAATTAATTCTTGTTGAAAAAGGTATTCTTAAAACTTTGTTAAACGGACGTACACCAACCGAAAAAATACAAAAATCCAACGGTCATAAAAGATACTCAATTCAATCTGGCGGGTGGATAAGTTCAGGAATTGCTCCAGGCGTTATAACAATTAATTCAACAAAAGGAATATCAAGAGATAAGTTAAAAGAGAAGCTAATTGAAGCAGCTGAAGATGAAGGGCTTGATTATGCCATTATTATTAGAAAATTAGAATCGCCAAATTCGGGCATTGAAATAGATTTTGACCCATTATCTGCTATGAGCGGGGATAATAAAAATGCCGTTTCCAAACCTATTTATGTTTACAAAGTATCGTTAGAAGATGGCACAGAAGAACTCATACGCACTGTTGAATTAGGAGGAATCTCAACAAATACATTCAAAAAAATTATGGGCTTTTCAAATGAACAATTTATTTATAACACTCTTTTGTCTGAAAGTGTCGGTGGTTTAAATTTAGGATTTTTAATTTATTATATGTCGGGAGGAGGCTTAGAATCATTATCAGGAACACCTGCATCTTTTATCCTTCCGGATGCTTTTCTAATTGAATATTTAGATGTTCAAAAACAAAAAAGAGCTATAACTAAAAAATTACCGGTTGTTAAAAATCCTGTTGGGGATTAGAACTCAAACATGAAACTTGAAATCCTGTGATTGTCAGCTCGCGCTCGTTTGTAACGAGTGCGAAATATTTTAAATAATTTGAATATCGAATAAAGATTAACGATTTTAGATTTCAGATTTTCAGCTACTTCGCAAATCGTTAATCGGTCCCGAAAGCTTTCGGGATTATTCTTAAATCAATTTATATTTACTTTATGGACAGACTATTTACACATTAAACCTCACATGAAAAATATCGCCTTCTTCAACTATATAATTTTTTCCTTCAACCTGTAATTTTCCTGCCTCTTTACATGCCTGTTCCGAGCCTAAAGTTATAAAATCGTCATATTTCATAACCTCTGCCCTGATAAATCCCCTTTCAAGGTCGGAGTGTATAACTCCGGCTGCTTGTTGTGCAGTCATTCCCTTTTTTATTGTCCATGCTCTCACTTCCTTAGGTCCGGCTGTAAAAAACGATTGCAGGTTTAATAATTTATATGCTGACTGCAATAATTTATTTACTCCGGGTTCTTTTAATCCGGAATCTTCTAAAAATGCTTTACGATCATCAGCATCATCCAGTTCGGCAATATCCGACTCAAGTGCACCGGCAACTATTATTACTTCAGTATTTTCGTTTTTTACTGCTTCTTTTACTTGTTCAACATATTTATTACCTGTTACAGCCGATTCTTCATCAACATTACAAACATATAAAACAGGTTTGGTTGTTAGTAAAAACAAATCAGCAATATATTTTTTATCTTCATCATCAACAGGAGCGGTTTTGCCTGAACCGAAATTTTCAAAATGTTCTTTATAAATATTTAGAACTTCAATTCCTTTTTTGGCATTCTTGTCACCTGACTTAGCAATTTTTTTAAGACGGTGAATCTTTCTTTCAACTATTTCAAGGTCTTTTATCTGAAGCTCAAGGTCAACAATTTCCTTATCTCTTACCGGGTTTACCGATCCTTCAATATGAGGAAGATTATCATCATCAAAGCATCTCAAAACATGTATTATTGCGTGGGTTTGTTGAATATCGGCTAAAAAATTATTTCCAATACCTTCACCACGACTTGAACCTTTTGCCATTCCGGGAATATCAACAATTTCAACTGTGGCAGGTACAACCTTAGCAGCATTGATAATTTTATTGATTTCAAACAACCTGTTGTCAGGTATATTTATTATCCCGATATTTGATTTTGAAGTGGAAAAAGCATAATTAGTGGATTGTGCTTTTGTATTTGAAAAACAATTAAAAATTGTTGTTTTGCCCGTATTTGTTAGACCTACGATACCACAGTTAAGTGCCATTTTACTGATAGTTTATTTATTTTAATAATGCTGCAAAGATACAATAAAAGTGGCAATTTAATAAACATATAAAAGATTCATTTTGCAGGAAATGGATGACTAAATAGTTTCTGTCTATAAACTAAACATTTATAATTTTTTAAAATAACAAATTACATCCCGAAAGCTTTCGGCACCAAAATATTTATTTGTTATTTGTTTTTTGTTATCCATCCATACGGACCCATACGGGCTAACTTCGTGTCGCTTGCTTCGCTTCATACGGACAAGTTTTGGTGCTTTAATTTAAAATTTCTTTAACTATTTTATTTTGATTTTAATAAATATTTTCTAATTTTGCACCCCAATTTTAAGATGGTCTGGATTTTGAAAGTAATTTATTCTCTTTCAATTTCTTAGAATTAAAATATAGATAAATTAAGTATTAATCCGTTCTGATTTTTAACATTCCAGGCAGTTAAATACAGGAACACAAAGTAAATTAAATGACTGAAAAAGAAACAAAAGATACCTCCGAAGAAATTCAGAAAAAGAAAGAACCAAAAGTTAGAGAAACAACTGAAGCAGTGAAGGAAGAATCAAAAGTTGAGGAAACAACTGAAGAAATAAAAGAAGAATCAAAAGTTGAAGAAACAATTGAAGAATTGAAAGAAGAAATTCCTGAAATTAAAGAAGAACCGCAAATAGAAAGCATTGAAACAGAACCAATAGATGCAGATGCAGAAAAAACCGAAGCGGTTGAAGAAAAAAAAGAAGAAATTCCCGTTGAATTTGACTGGGATTCTATCAGCAAAAAACAGGAAATTTATTCAGCTGATGAGAGAACAAAATTAGAGGAAGTTTATGATAAAACTCTTAGTTCAATAGTTGAACATGAAGTTATTGACGGTACTGTTGTGGTAAAAAACAATCGAGAAGTTGTTGTAAACATTGGATTTAAATCCGATGGTGTAATACCTTTGTCTGAACTGAGATATAATCCTGATTTAAAAGTTGGAGATAAAATTGAAGTATATGTTGAAAGCCAGGAAGATATGAGTGGACAACTAATACTCTCACACAAAAAAGCAAGAATTCTTAAATCATGGGAAAGAGTTAATAAAGCTCACGAAAATGACGAGATCATCAATGGTTATGTAAAATGCCGTACCAAAGGAGGCTTGATAGTGGATATATTTGGAATTGAAGCATTTTTACCGGGCTCACAAATTGATGTTAAACCAATTCGTGATTATGACGTTTTTGTTGATAAAACTATGGAATTCAAGGTTGTTAAGATAAATCATGAATATAAAAATGTTGTTGTATCACACAAAGCACTTATTGAGGATGAACTTGAACAGCAAAGAGCCGAAATTATTTCCAAACTTGAAAAAGGACAGGTTCTTGAAGGTACGGTAAAAAATATTACATCTTATGGTGTATTTATTGACCTCGGCGGTGTTGACGGCTTAATTCACATAACTGACCTTTCGTGGGGACGAATTAATCATCCTCAGGAAATTGTTGAACTTGACCAGAAGATAAAAGTAGTAATACTTGATTTTGATGATAGCAAAAAACGAATTGCATTAGGATTAAAACAACTTACTCCTCATCCATGGGATGCTTTGGATCCGAATATTAAAATTGGTGATAAAGTTAAAGGAAAGGTTGTTGTTCTTGCCGATTACGGTGCATTTATTGAAATTGCTCCCGGTGTTGAAGGTTTAATACATGTTTCAGAAATGTCGTGGTCGCAACACTTAAGAACTGCTCAGGATTTCCTTAAAGTTGGTGATAAATTAGAAGCCCAAATACTTACCCTTGACCGTGAGGACAGAAAAATGTCACTTGGTATCAAGCAGTTGATTCCTGACCCGTGGGCAAACATCCTTGAAAAATATCCGAAAAAATCAAAGCATAAAGCTACTGTCAGAAACTTTACAAACTTTGGAATTTTTGTTGAACTTGAAGAAGGTGTTGACGGATTAATTCATATTTCCGACCTTTCATGGTCAAAAAAAATTAAACATCCTGCAGAATTCACTAAGATTGAAGAAAAAATTGATGTAGTTGTTTTAGATGTTGATAAAGAAAACAGAAGACTTAGTCTGGGACACAAACAACTTGAAGAAAATCCATGGGATGTTTTTGAAACTATATTTACCGTAAATTCGGTTCATAAAGGAACTATCCTGAATATTATTGAAAAAGGTGCTATTGTTTCGCTGCCATACGGAGTCGAAGGATTTGTTCCGACTCGTCATTTAACCAAGGAAGATAATACAAATCCAAAAATGGATGAAACCTTGGAATTTAAAGTTATTGAGTTTTCAAAAGATAATAAAAAGATAATTCTTTCACACTCAAAAATATTTCAGGACGAACAGCGTGCTACAAAAGCTAAAGAACATGCAAAAACTAAAACAGCCGAGAAAACAACTAAAAAAGCTGTTAAAAAAATAAAAGCTAATCTTGAGAAAACAACATTAGGCGATATTGAAGCATTGGCTTCACTTAAATCTAATATGGAACAGAAGGAAAAAAAGGAAAAAAAGGAAAAAGCAAAACTTGAACCTAAACCAGAAAAGGATAATGAATAATTAATAAAATTAATTTCTTTAGCCTAAACTCAAAGTTCAAGGCTTATAATTCTTTAAATTTTATAATATCAAAACCTTGAACTTTGAACTGCAAAATCACTTAATTATTTTTCATCTATGACTTTTTCTGTAACAATTTTAGGGAGCAGTTCTGCAATACCAACATTAACAAGAAACCCAAGTGCACAACTACTGAATGTTCATGAAAAATTATTTTTAATAGATTGTGCCGAAGGAACTCAGTTACAACTTAGAAAATTTAAATTCAAATTTCAAAAGATAGATCATATTTTTATCAGTCATCTTCATGGAGACCATTTCTTTGGACTTATTGGCTTAATATCTACCCTTCATTTGCTTGGAAGAAAAAATGAAATGCATGTTTACGCTCCTGCTGAATTGGAAGAGATTATTGATATACAATTTAAAGCTTCCGGTACTATACTTCGTTTCCCGTTAATATTTCATTATTTACATCAAAAAACTTCCGAAATTATTTATGAAGATAAGAATGTAAAGGTTAGATCATTTCCGCTAAGTCATAGTATTCCAACATGGGGATTTGTTTTCAGGGAAAAACAAAAAGAAAGAAATATCCGTAAAGACTTTATTTTTGAAAAAAATATACCGGTTACTGAAATATTAAAGATAAAAAAGGGTGAAGATTATGTTGATGAAACCGGAAAAATATATATGAACCAGGAAATTACTTTGAATCCTCAGAAACCCCGCTCTTATGCATATTGTTCCGACACAAGGTATTTTGAACCGGTAATTCCTTTTATCAAAGACATTGACGTTCTTTTTCACGAAGCTACCTATATGCAAGACAAAGTAAAAGATGCAATTGAAAATTTTCACTCAACAGCTATTGAAGCGGCAACAATAGCAAAAAAAGCAGGAGTGAATAAACTAATAATAGGTCATTTTTCTGCAAGATATAAGAATACAGAACTTCTGCTAAAAGAAGCAAAATCAATTTTTCCAAATACTATTTTAGCTGTAGATGGATTGAAGGTTGATGTATACTAAATCTTAATTAATTATTAATGTTATTAAGAAAAAAACACTCAATAAGCAACACACAATAATCAATAAACAAGTAAAAAATTATAAAAGTATTGAAACTGCGAAGTCAAATATGTAGAAATAATGAAAATCCATCCATACGGACTTCCTTTTGTCGTTGAATATTGCATGTTGAGTGTTGAATGTTTAATTTAAATTAGAAAGCAAATATGTTTTATCAGCACATCAAAATATTATTTTACCTCAATAATCAATCTTCAGTCTCCTAACTCCATCCCCGATTTCAGGTAAATAAAACTCAGCATTCAGTCCGGTGATTTTTTTGTACCTCTCCCCTACTTTTTCGCAAAATTCATCAACATTATTTTTTCTGACAAGGTTTACAGTACAGCCTCCAAAACCTGCTCCTGTCATACGGGAGCCAATAACTCCGGTGAGTTTACGGGCTTCGTAAACAAGAGTATCTAACTCAAATCCGGTAACTTCATAATTAATTTTTAACGAATCGTGTGAATCATTCATCAATTTACCTAAGGTTTTAATGTCATTATTTTCCAAAGCTTTGACTGCTTCAAGCACCCTGTAGTCTTCGGAAACTACATGTTCTGCCCGTCTTCTTATTACTTCATCAGGAATAACATCCTGTATTTCTTCAAATGTTTCAATGCTCAATTCGCCTAAATTTTTTATGCTTAATTTTTTATTAATAAATTTCAGGGCTTTTTTACATTCGGCTACGCGCTCATTATATTTTGAATCGGTTAGTCCCCGTTTTTTATTTGTGTTTGCGATAATTAATTTATAATCATGCAAATTAAAAGGGATTTGGACATATTTAAGTGTTTCGCAATTCAGAAATAAGGCATGATTCTTTTTTCCTTTACCAACAGCAAACTGGTCCATGATGCCGCAGTTAACACCAACAAATTCATTTTCGGCTTTTTGTGAAAGTTTGATCAATTCAATTATATCATAACCATATTCAAACAATTCGTTAATAGCAAATGACGTAACCAATTCAATAGAAGCAGATGAAGATAAACCGGCACCGTTAGGTATATTACCTGAAAATAACATTTCTATTCCCTGAATATCTTTTCCTTTTTTGATAAATTGATTTATAACACCTAAAGGATAATTTACCCACTCTCCGTTAATCTTCTTTTTTAATTTGTTAATAGGAATATCTGCCGAAAAATCAAAGTTAGTGGAAAAAAAATCTATTTGATTATTTTTTGATTTACGGATTAAAAGATATGTCCCGAAGCTTAAAGCACATGGAAGGACAAAACCTCCGTTATAATCGGTATGCTCACCAATAATATTTACCCTGCCCGGAGCAAAATAAACGAAAAGTTCATTTTTATTTTTACCGTAATTTTTATAAAATATTTCTTTTAATTCATTTATCATAATATATTAAAATAAAGCACACATTTATAGTGTGCTTCTTATCAAGCGAACCCGGCGGGACTCGAACCCACAACCTCCTGATCCGTAGTCAGGTGCACTATCCAATTATGCTACGGGTCCT
>JAUXFX010000040.1 GCA_030622635.1 Bacteroidota bacterium | reverse complement strand
TAATATCAGATTGAAAAAAGAGGTGAATGTATTGTAATATTTTTACCTTAAACATTCCATTTCAATAATATCATCTGAAATAACTGATTAAATTTTAGATTTAGGATTTTAGATTTAAGATTTATTTAAAGTTTTTAATGCCGAAGTTAAGATTGCAACAAACTCATCCGACTCTTTAATTAAGAAATCAAGTTCCGGATTGGGCTTAATCAAATCAATATCTATAATAAATGTCAGCCAAAAATTGCTTTCGTCTGATTCTTCTAAGTAATTCGTTTTTGTCCATTTTAATCTAAAATCTAAATTCTAAAATCTAAAATTTATATAACTGTGAATGGTTACCTATTTTCCAAAAAAAGAAATGGAATGTTTTATTAAACTTATTCTAAATTATCTCCATTAAAACCGACACTGCAAGCAATAAATCTGTTGATAAAACAACAAGCACATTTATTCCGAGCGAAGGAATTAGTTTTATTGTATCATCGCCATGTTTTATTGCACTCATCCCGGCTTTAAAAGCCAAAGGAATAGGCAGAAGTGCAAGATATAACCAGGGAGATGCTACTTCTAAAATTGGCAATAAAATAATAATTCCGAAAGTAGAGAATAAACCGAAAGAATAAAGATATGCTGCTTTTTTCTTGCCTAACTTAATTACAAGATGATTTCGGCCGCCTTCTTTATCAGCTTTGGCATCAGGAAATTCATTAAGTAATAATAAAAGTGCTGTTAATATTCCGGGAGGGATTGACACCAGCCATACTTCCTGAGGAACAAGGTTTGCCAAAGTCATTTCAGGACTTGCTGTCATGGCAATATAAGTTCCGATAACAACCAGTGTTCCTAATGTTAAGCCGGCAAATAATTCTCCCAATAATATTTTTGCAAGAAAATTTGTGTAAAAAATTATTGCGAATGCTCCTATAGCGGCAATAAGCAATATTATCCAGTTTGAAACAATTGCAAAATATATCCCGATGATTACTGAGATAATTAAAGCTGAAATTGCAGTTATCAATACACTTTTATAATTTGTATATCCAGCTGTGAGCATGCCGCTTCCCCCACTAAATGGAGTTCGTTCCGTATTAAAATCAATCTTGGTTTTGAAATCAAAATATTCATTAAATAAATTAACAGATGAATGAGCTGAAATCACTCCTATCAAAATTAGCAGCGCATGTGCAAAGTTAAATTCTCCAAGTGGCTGGTATTTAGCTGCAAACATTAAACCTATGGCAACCAGAACAACTGCTAATAATAAAAAATTTGCCCGCATTTGACTGAGCCATATCTTTGTTTTACTTAAATTTTCCATAAACTAAACTATATTCATTAATTGATTTATTGTTTTCAAAATTTTGCCAAAGATAGTTTTTTTTCAGAATAAATGTAATTCCATTTTGAAATTTGATTATTATTAATTAAATTTGTAGGTGATAAACAAATTATCCATACTTGAAAAATTCAGTAATAATAATTTTAAAATTTATCAGGGCAAATCTTGAGGCACTTATATGGTTAGTGGCACTTATTTCACTTGCATTAACTATGCCGGAGAATGATCATTACAGCTTTTGTGTATTTCATAACCTTGGATTTAAATACTGTCCGGGATGCGGATTGGGTCATTCAATTTCATATTTTTTTCATGGTGAGATTACAAAATCATTTAATGCCCATCCCTTAGGCATTTTTGCAGTTATTATTTTAACACACAGAATTATTATTTTATTCAGAAAATCTATAAAAAATTACAAATTATTAACTAAAACTTAAAATTATGGGAAACATTTTACAATTTATGCCTGAACTAACCGGACAAGAACTGGTTTTGGTTCAGGGTTTAACAAAAGATTATTCTGATAATCAAATTCAGAATTTTGCAAACATTTACCGTGCCCGTCGCCGCGATCCAATGATGATTTTATTATGCACTCTTTTAGGATTTATAGTAGTGGCAGGAGTCCAGCGGTTTTTAGTAGGTCAAATTGGAATGGGGCTTCTGTATTTATTTACTGCAGGATTATGCCTCATCGGAACTATTGTTGACCTGATAAACTACCAGGATTTGGCTTTTCAATACAACCAAAGAATGGCAAATGAGGTTGCTATGATTGTAAATACGATGAAGTAATCAAAATCATATATATTTGACTTATAACCAAAAAAATTGTATCTTGCTAAAAATTTAAAACCATAGTATTCACAAAAATAATAAAAAGATGGAATGTCCAGTTTGTAAAACCACAGGAATTAATGAGGAGGCAAAAACTTGTCCAAATTGTAATGCCGACCTTGAATCTTTTCAACTTTTGAAAAAGATTGAGAAAAACTCAAAAAATCGAAAGAATGCAATAATTCTTTTGATTATCATTGTTATATTAGCTATTGCAGCTTTATTGTTGGTTTTATTCTTACCATCGGGAGAAACAGTTTCTAAAGATGAAAAAATCCAGATGGAGCAACAGATTCAAAATCTGAAAAATGAAAATATACAGCTAACATCACAAATTGCAGAGCTTAATACACAAAAAGAAACATTAATAAGTGAAAACCTGCAATCTAAACAAAAATGCGAAGAGGTTGCATATACAGTCAGATGGGGAGAAACATTATATTTAATTGCGGAGAGCTTTTATGGCGACGGAAATAAATATCCGAAAATCGCCAAAGACAATAACATCAAAGACCCTGACTTTATACTTGAAGGTCAGAAATTAAAGATTGTTTTTGATTAATTTATTAAAAATTTTATAAATTTAAATAATTTGAAATCATGGCAGAAAATATAAATAACTTCCAGCTATTAGAAGATAAGATTGTTTTATTTCAAACAGATATAAAACATTTAAAAACAGACGTAGAAAAATTAAATGCTGAAAATAAAGACCTCAAAACAAAAATCGGTGAAACAGAAGCTTCAAATAACAAATTAACAGAAGAAAATTCAAAGCTGAAGTCTGAGTTGGATGAATTAAAAGCCGATATATAAAATATTAGCCACACCACCACTTTTTAGTATCCCCCATGGCACTGAAGCTTCCGGGATTTTTGCATTGATAGCTTTAGCAATCTCCACTGCATTATCGTGATAGCCTTCTATAAACCATTTATCAGCTAAAGGCTCTATAAATTGTACCAACAGTGTATAATATTCATCACCAAAAAGAGTAATACCCATTGGTACATATTTTTGTTCAACATAAGGTTGAATGGCAGTTGAAACAGCGTTAAGGTCAAGTGCAGAAGGAACAATTTGCCATGCTTGTCCTGTAAAATCAGTCATTATATAGAAAACATAATATGCATTACCATTCCATGAAAATCCGGTAGGAATATATCCCTGATTCATATTATTGGTTATTCCATTTTGAAGACTGTTAGCATCATTATACCATTCCATATTCCATGCAGAGATATTAAGAATATTTCTGCCAAGGTAAAGAACTTCATATTGTGAGTTGGTACAATTTAATCCGACAGGAACAAAACCTTTGTTGGTTTTTGCAGTAACATTCTGTTTAAACGATTCAATATTATTATTGTAAGTATTAAGACTCCACATGTCAACCGGGGAAAAATTATTATTATTTGTAGTCTGGTTTGTTTTCGGTTTTTTAGATAATGGTGTAACTTTTTCAGAAGGTTTACTTACCTTTTTGGAGGTCTTTATTTGTTCATGTTGCCTACGCTGAGTATCAATATTACCCCAATTTGATGCTAAACGGCTATTAGCATTAAACATACTTTGTTCTAACTTTTCCTCCCCTTTTTTAGAAATGATTTTCTGTCCCGGGACAAGATAGGCAATATCATTACCATTGCGTGTTTCAACAACTCCTTCATACAAATAAACTTCTGTTGATTTATTATCTTTCACATTTACTTCAAATTTTGTTCCCCTCACACCCACGGCACAAGTTGGGGTAATTACTAAAAACTCGCTTCCTTTTTTAGTAACCACAATACTTGCATCGCCTCTTATAATAAGCAGTTTAGTATCACTCCAAACATGTATTTCTGCATTATTCTTAATCGCCAGAAATGTCTGGTCTAAAAAAGTCATTGACACACCCGTAGCATCTGCGCTAGTTTTTATTTTATCTCCTGTAAAAATCAAAACATGAGTGTCTGTTACTTTTTCCCATGAACTTGAGCCGGACCTCATAATACTAACCGTGCCGCTGCCGACTTCCATGGTCATATCAGCGACTTCAAGAGGGTGTATCTCTGTTGGTTGAGACTCCCTTTCAAAAATATCTTCTTGAAGCTGAGTCATTAAAGTTTGTGCTTCATTCCATGTATCCGATTCAATTTCCTTAAACTTTTTTATAAGACATGGAACGTACTTTTGGTGCACTCATTCCATTAACATCTTTTGTAATAGAAGAAATAGTATTACTAAATTTGCTTAAAAGTTTACCCGCCAATTGTATAAAATCGTTTTTTGCTGTATAGACATAAACTCGCTTTGCGAAACCGGAAGAAACATTGGCAAGACGGCAAACCATATTAAACTTTGTAGATAAATTTGACTGCCGATTAATTATTTGTTCTGCTTTTCGCAAATAGTCCAGCGATTCCTGTTTAGGATTAGTAGCATTTATTGTTACATTTCCTGAATTGCTGTCCTCCCAATAAGGCTTAACAAATGCAGCATTTGCTTTTTCCAGTAATGCCTCAAATTCTCCGGAAAGTTTATTATTGTTTATTTGTGATGCTTGTGTTGCTACACTATGGATAGGTATTTTGCCATTAGCCGGAAGATGCCAAACTTCCATCTCACAAGGCTCATCTCCACGTTTGAAATAATTATGATTAGAATTTACAATAAAATTAAGATGTGTGATATTACCCGGAATATCTTTCAAGAATTCACTTGCTTTAAACTCAGTTCTCTTGCCCTCATATTTTGTCCTCCAAAAACCGGTTTTATCTCGGTAAATTACTTGAACAAATACCATAGTACCTGATAAAACACTGAATCCCAAAACATCCGAATCATTTATTTTTTCAACGGCTAACGAACAATAAGTCCCATCACCATTACCGTCATTACTTACAGTTCCTACTTTACCTATTGGTTCTGAATATGGTTTTTCATTTTGAGGTTTAGTAACATTAGAATTGAATGAATTATTTTGTTGATCAAACGACTGTGTTTGTTGCGAAGAT
The DNA here is from genome assembly GCA_030622635.1 of Bacteroidota bacterium. Taxonomy (GTDB): domain Bacteria; phylum Bacteroidota; class Bacteroidia; order Bacteroidales; family JADFUO01; genus JADFUO01. The sequence goes on along the minus strand of JAUXFX010000040.1, from coordinate 14,307 downwards.
GATGATAAAATTGATGAAGCAAAAGGATCTTCACTTTCCTCTTGATTATTAATTTCAGTTGAAGCTGTATTAGTTTGTTTGTTGGGATTTTGTCCTGTTGGGCAACCCATAATATCAACTCCTCCGTTATTCACAGTTAAGCCTTTTGGTGTATTGGGACATAAGTCATGACTATTAATAACCCCATCCTTATCACTATCACTTGCAGCCGTACTTGGCCCTGGTTTATAGTCACAAAAAGTAAGTTCAACAACTCTCGTTACTACACCTCTGCTATTTCTACATTGCTGCTCCATTGTATATCCATTTCCTTTTAAGCTAAATTCATAATCCACCTGAAATCCATCCCACTCCTTTCCTTTATATTTTAAAACCCCTTCAATTATTTGTCCGGTTCCTATATTAGCCATCTTAACGGAAGACCCATTCTGTATAAAACTTTGTGGGAACCGACTGTTTTTATCTTTCCAATAACCATGAAAAAATTGGTTAGTCAGTCGTTTTCCGGGTGGTATGACAACTGTACCCGAATTATCTATGTTTTGCTTTGTAGTTGTGCTATTTGTTCCTGAAGTATTTACTTTAGCATTAGCCTGCATATTTTCAAAAGGATTTGCCGCTTTGTTTTTCTCGTAAGCATAACATTCGTCAATAATATCATAAGCAAGATTATTAAAATCATCGAAATCCTTTTCCAGTTGATTAGCTTTATCAAACATTTCCGGTGCATTTATTAATTGATAAATATTGTTTGAGATTTCGGTTTTATGATCATCAGCGTTTTCTATAATCTGTTTAATTTGATTTTCTAAAGATTCGTAATCCAGATTCCCTGATTTAAACTTAGTTTGCAATTGTTCAACTTGATTTTTATATAATTGCCCATCCCATGAATAATCAGGAGATGACCAATTAACTTTTGTCTCTTGATTAAATTGGTTAACTCGAGCATTCATGAGGTCAATAATCCGATAAAATTCATTTACATCATCTTCATAAGTATGCATATAACTCGCAAACTGCCAATTTGCCTCTTCCATTCTCTCAGCTCTTCGAATCAATCCCCGAACATCTGTTTCATATAATTCAGTATTAATAATCTGAAGTTTTGCTTCTTCTATTTTTTTATAATTATCAATAAAGCCATCAATTCCTTCTTTCGCGCTCTTTACTGCGTCAACATATTCCATTGTGCCAACATTTTCAACAACATCCTTAATTGCCATAGCACCATCATAAATTGTTTTTAAATATGACCATGCTTCATCTTGTGAATCTAGTGTACGGCGATGATGTCCTTCAGAGAATGCTTCTTTGGCACGGTCGATATTTCGTTGCGACCGTTTAACGCGGTCTTCCCAGTACGCTGCTGTCAGCTTATTGCTAAATTGCACATTTATTGAAGGAACATAAGAAGGGTTTCCATCCAGTGCTTTTCGGAATTCATCATCAAAATAAAAATTTACATAATTATAGAAATCTCGTTGGGTTTCGTTCAATTGTGTAATTGCATCGTAAATATTATTGCTGTTAGCATAATAATTGATTTGATCAACCTCTGCTTTAACTTCTGATAACTTTTGATTGATACTTGAAACTTGCGCTTCAACATACTTAAAATTGATTATCAAAAAGATAATCGATAACATTATAATTGTCTTTTTCTTCATAGCTTTAATTTTTATTTTCTATTTTTTGAAAGTAAAGACTAATCCTTTATCAGTTGTTCTTGATATAAAATTATTTTTAACTTTATAAGTATCAACAACATTACTATTATTAAGATGTAATGTCAGGATATCACCATTTAGTTTCCATCTTCCTTCATGTCCACCAACATAATCACCAGAATTTTTGGGTTGGTATTTTTCAACGTAAGTGTCATTTTCATTGATAAGTATATAATGATAATTTGTCATATTCTTACCATCAGAGCGATGAGAAAAATTGTATCGTCCAACAACATCATCTCTATTAATATTATTAGAACCACCGGATATTCCACCCGAACTTATTCCACTTGAAGTACTACCTCCAAAACTTGAATTGTTTTGTTGATTATTATTACTGTTATTATTACTTGTTCCGCCAAGCAAACCGCTTAGACCTTTTGGCTTTTCAGGCTCTTTAACAATATCGACAGGAGGCTCAAATCCTTCAATAACAAATGATTTGGTGATTTGTTTTACTTCCTCCTCTTTTTGTTCTAGCATGCTGGTAGGTATAATGACAGTTAATACATAACCTTTGTTGTTTTGCACGGTATAGAATGTACTCATAGCCACTTCATTGCCGTTGTAATCCATAATATATACCCCCTGTTTGCCGGGTATACCATTCTTTGAGGTATGATCATTAAGGCTTTCTTTACTGGTTCCAGCAGGAAGCATATTATCTTCATAAACCTGTGCAACGATATCTGTAGTAACCTCAGGTCCTGCTTCAAATACACGAATTTGTATAGCAACATTCTCATCGGGGCTATAGAAATCATATACCTTATCTGTCCCATCCATATAAGAAGTTTTGCTCCAGTTGGATGGAACGTTAATTTTGAAACCATACTTTGAATCCTCCTGCCACTGAGAATAAGTTTTATTACTGATAAAAGCGAAGATTATCAATAATATGGCCAATCCTGATACTGTTGATTTTTTCATAATTTTTGTAATTAAAATTTGTAATTTTTTAATTTTTACTAATCTGTACCGGTTTATCGGTAAATAAACAGAATTTGAATTTTCAGTAACTATTGTACCCAAAATTTCTTAACAACAGGTTCTTTTTCTGTTCCAAGAATTGTAATAACAACTTCATATTCTCCAACAGGCCAACCATTATTTGGTCTTGAAAAACTTGATTGAAGATTTAATGTTCCAATCTGATCACCGGAATTCAGTTTAACTGCATCAATTGCAATTTTCTCTTGTCCGTAATAAAACCACGCAAATTCTACTTCCGTGTTTTCGGTTGCATTTTTTAAATGGCAACTGACGAAAATTTCCGGAGTATTTGGTGAAAAATTCGGATTGTCTGAGCCACATTGATCGTCGTTAATACTTGTACACATTTTAACATCATCAATGTTTGCTGTACTGAAATTAAATTCGCAACTTGTGATAAACATCAAAAAAGCGATTGCAACGAAACTTGTAATAATTTTTTTCATAATAAATTGTTTTTAAAGATTAATAAACTGTTTATAAAATTATTTTAAATTGTAATTTTCGTTTTCATTACCAAAGATAAATTCAGGAGATTACTAATTCCTATTAAAAAGGATTAGCGTAAAGGGATTTTTATTATTTGTAAGGGTTTATTTATTATTTAACAGTTTGCGTAAATTAAATTATTGGTGGTAACTGATTGTAATTTATAGTAATTGTTGGTAATTGGTTGTAATTTGTGGTAATTGGTTGTAATTGGTGGTAATTGGTTGTAATTTGTGGTAATTGGTTGTAATTGGTGGTAATTGGTTGTAATTGTTGGTAATTGGTGGTAATTGGTGGTATTTATTTTCAATCATCCAATCATTCAATCATCCAATCATTCAATCATCCAATCATTCAATCATCCAATCATTTAATCATTCAATCATTCAATCATTCAATCATCCAATCATTCAATCATTTAACAATAAAACAGTGAAACAGTAAAATTTATGGTAATTGGCTAATATCAGCTTATTGACTTCAGTACTTTCAGGAAGTTTTCTTTTCTTCGTGTGGATACAGGGACACGCTCACCTGTTTTCAGCCGGACATTACCGCCACCTTTTTTTTCATAAGAATCAACATATTGCAGATTTATAAGATGGGATTGATGTATGCGAAAAAATCCATAAGCTGATAACATTTCCTCAAACTCCTTTAGAGTTTTTGAAATCATAATTTTGTTTTTCCCTTCAATAAAAATATTTGTATAATTCTCACTTGCCTCACATCGTATAAGATGTTTTACTTCTATTACGAAAAGATTATCAATTGTATTAAGTATGATTTTTTTATCCTGACTGGCTTTACTAAAATTATCAATACAAGTATCAATCTGAAGATTTATTCGTTCTTCACTTTCTATTGCCTCCTGTACTTTCGAAATAGCAAGTCTTAATTCATCGGGTTTTACGGGTTTTAACAGATAGTCAAGTGCGCTTAGTTTTATTGCTTTTAGAGCATATTGGTCATAAGCAGTAATAAAAACAATTTTAAAATCTTTTTTCTTTATTTTTTTCACCAAATCAAAACCTGTTCCATCGGGGAGATGAACATCAAGCAATAATAAGTTAGGTGAGGTCTTTTCAATTAAAGCAATTCCTTCTTTTACTGAAGCTGCATGACCTGCAATTTCTACCTCTGGGCAATAAAAGGAAAGCATATTTATCAGTGCTTTTCTGGCATTAACCTCATCTTCAATTATTATGGTTTTTATGTTCATCTGTTTATATTTTTGCAGTTAATACATTTTTAGTTGATTACATTTTACCAAATCCAGATATGGAAATTGGAAATCCATACGGACAAGTTTAGAAATTGGAAATTTGGCATTCTCCTGAATTTCAAGTTTCAAATTTCATTATATAATCATCCACTTCAGTTTCCAAATTAAATCTAAAATCATAACTCTTAATTCTAAAATTTTTTAATACGGAATATTAAAAGCCACTTTTGTGCCAGCCACACTACCATCGTCATTTTTAATTTCTTCAAGTGTGAAAGTTATTTTACCTCCCCTTTTTTTACGTAATATTTCAAGTCTTTTCCTGCAAATCGAAATCGCCAGCGATTCGTGTTTGTGTTCTGTTTTCTCTTTTTGTTGACGACTTGCTGTTAAACCGATACCATTATCGATCACAGTAAATCTTATTATCCCGCCAGATAACTGATATTTAACATTTATATTTCCTTTTCGGTTAAGATTTTTTAATCCATGTTCAATTGCATTTTCAAGGAATGGTTGAGCCAGCATGGGAGGGATAAGATAACCCCAGTTCTTTAATTCAGGATCAACATCAATAAAATAATTAAATTTATCCTCAAAACGCAATTTTTGTAATTTTAAATAAAGTTCAATACATTCCAGTTCTTTTTCAAAACTGATATACTCTTTTCTGCTGTTATCAAGTATCAGGCGAATAAGATGCGCAAAATCAGAAAGGTAATTACCAGCAAGATGTGGTTGATTTGAATAAATATAATTTTGAATAGCAAAAAGTGAATTAAATATAAAATGCGGATTCATTTGCAATCTCAAAAGTTTCTGATTTAATTCACTATTAAATAACGAGAGACGTATCCTTTTCATACGGGTCCACCAAATAAAAGTAACCAATGAAAGAATAAGAAATCCAATTAGACTTACAAACCACCACCTGATCCAAAAAGGAGGAGTTATTGAAATAATGCATGAAGCAGCATTTGAGATTTTATTGCCTTGTTTGTCTTCAACTTTAACACTAAAATAATATTCTCCCGGCGGAACATTTGTAAAACGTGCTTCATGATCTAATGATGAAATTTCTATCCAGTCTTTATTGAAACCTTCTAATTTATAAAAATATTTGAAAGGATCATTTGCCCCCCAAATATCAGAACCTATTCGTATAGTGAAAAAATTCTCTTTATAATTTAATTCAACTACTTCCTCATTTTCAAGGTTTGGGATTTTAATTTTATCAAACACTAATAAAGAAGAAAGATAAACAGCAGGCATTTGTTTGCCCAACCTGACCTTTTCAGGCTCAACAATTGCAATCCCATTATATCCCCCAAACATTAATCTTCCATCCTTCAGTTTAATAGCACTGGCATTATTTTCAAAAAAAGAAAGGCTCACCGTAGAAGAGTAATCAGTTATACTTTTGCTTTTATGATTGTACTTAAGTAATCCGTTATTAGTCATTAACCAAACAGAGAATTCATTTGCTGCTAATAATCCAAATATTTCTATTTCATTATTTTCTTTATCCAAAATAATTTTATCAACTTTTTGTTTTTCAGCAGAAGCATAATAAAGACCTTTTGCGCCTATCCAAATATTACCGGACTCGTCTTTCTGAATATCATAAATCTTTTTCTCATCAATGCCAATGTCTGGATTAATATGAGAATAAAAACAAATAGAAGTATCACTTTCCGGAAGATAAAGATATAATCCGCTTATAGTAGTTCCCATCCATAAATTACCATTCTTGTCCATTTCAAGGCAAGTTATCAGACGAGTAAAGTAAGTCATTCTAAATTTATTTTTTAGGCTTTTTCCAAACTTACCTTTTAATGGATCAAACATTGTAAGTCCATTTGCACCCCAAAAGCCAAGGTACAAATTTCCATTGTTATCAAAAACCATATCATTATACCAGTCTACTGTAGTATTATTCTTATTATATGAATATAAAGTAAACTCATTATCATCAGGATCAAGATAACCAAAACCAAGTCCTGCCCATAATCCGCAATAAACAAGTCCTTCAGGGCTTATCGTGATACATCGTATTTTATCTGAAGGGAGACCTTTGGTATTTTTAGTATTAAAATGAGTAATGGTTTGTTTTTCCGGATCGTAACTATCAATACCATGTCCTGAAGTACCAATCCAGACTATTCCGTTTTTGTCTTGAGATAATTCTGATATTGAAGAAGATATTGGTGTTTCATGCATTCCCGGTATATGGAAAAGATATTTGACCCCCGGAGTTTCCGATTTATAAACAGAAACTCCTTTGGCAGACGCAACCCATATTTGTTTATAACTATCTTCACAAATATCATAGATATAATTTCCGGAAAGGGATTTATTATCTTCTTCATTTGGAATAAAAATTGTCATTTCTCCATCTTCAGGATGATAACGTCCAAGTCCGTCAGCTATTCCAAACCATAAATCTCCCTGATGGTCTTCTATCATTGCCCAGGAAGAAGTCTTGTAAAACATATTAAATTTTGAATCATTTTTATCATATAGATAAATACCATCTGTAGAGCCTATCCAAAAATTTCCATGTGAATCAATATAATAATATGCCACATCATTTCCTCTTTTAACTCCCGGTATATCTTCATATTGACTTATTGGAAAACCAATTATTTCCTTATTTTTTTCGTTTAGAAAAAAAGGTCCTCTCCCTCTTCCTCCAAACCATATTATTCCATCATCATCACGAAAAAGGGTATGATAATAATAATATGGTTGTTTAGTTTTATAATGACTATACTGATTAAGAATCTTTAAACTTTTTAAATCTATCTTCCAAAGATATCCTTGATGTGTATCCATCCATAACAAACTGTCACCCTCTGCCATAAGAGCCCTAACATAAAAAGTATCGGAAGGTATTTCGGCAGTATCCGGTCCAAAAACTGTAATAAAAGCATCGGTATTATAATTATAATAACATAAACCGTTTGTTGTTCCAATCCAAAGTCTGCCCAAATTATCTTGCTCAAGGCAAAAAACTGATGATGAAGGCAGTGAGCCCTGTGTCCAATCATTTATATAATGCTTAATATTATTGCCATCAAAACGGGATAAACATTTTGTACCGGCAAGCCAGATATAACCATATTTATCTTGTTCAATATCAACAATTGTACCGGTGGAGTTACCAAGTATTGGCGAAAAATCAGTAAAGCGTGCATAAACGTCTTTCTTAATCTCTTTAATCTTAGGATTATTTTCTCCTTTGATAGATAAAGAAATTAATATTAGAAATTGGAACACTAATATCCTTATGTAAAGCACCTTTATGATTTTTTAACTTTTTAAAAATTAATTAAGTAATGGATTCATCACTCTGAAATCATTCCCTAATTCAATACTGACATTAAACTTCAAGTGCACCAATCAATTCCGTAATTGAATCAATCTTGTGTTTATTAAGGTATTCTTCAATTCCGTCAATAATTTTAACGGTAATCTGAGGGTCAATAAAATTGGCTGTACCTACCTGAATTGCGGAAGCTCCTGCAAGAATAAATTCAATAACATCTGAAGCATTCATGATTCCGCCCAAACCGATAACAGGTATTTTAACCGAATTGTAAACTTGCCAAACCATTCTTAAAGCAACAGGTTTTACTGCCGGTCCGGATAAACCGCCGGTAATTGTTGATAAAACCGGCTTACGGGTTTCAGCATTAATTGCCATACCCAGCAAGGTATTTATCAAAGAAATAGAATCGGCACCTGCTTCTTCAACTGCCTTGGCAATTTCTGTAATCTCTGTAACATTGGGTGAGAGCTTAACAATTAAAGTTTTGCTATAAACCTTACGAACGGCTTCAGTAACAGCCATTGCGGATGAACAATTTGTTCCGAAAGCCATACCTCCTTCTTTAACATTCGGGCATGAAATATTTAATTCAATAGCAGGAATTTTATCAAGTTCATTGATTTTTTCAGCTACCTGAATATACTCTTCAATTGTGGAGCCGTTAATATTTACAATTATGTTTGTGTCGTAATTTTTGATTTCAGGATATATGTTTTTAATAAAATAATCAACACCTTTATTTTGAAGCCCGACTGCATTTAACATTCCCGAAGCTGTTTCAGCCATACGCGGATAGGGATTGCCTTCTCTTGGATTTATGGTTATCCCTTTAACAATAATTCCTCCTAATTTGCTGATATCAAAAAAATCCGTATATTCTTCTCCATAGCCGAAAGTGCCGGAGGCAGTCATTACAGGATTTTTTAATTCTAATTTTTGTATCTTAATTTTTAAATCTGCCATTTTAAGTCTTTTATATTAAAAACAGGACCTTCGGTGCAAACACATTTATTACCTTCACGCGTTTCAACCACACAGCATAAACAAGCTCCGAATCCGCAAGCCATAGTATTTTCCAAAGACACTTCACATTCAATATTATTCTTTTTTGCAAATTTGCCAATTGCTTTCATCATTAGTTCAGGACCACAAGTATAAATCTTTTTAAACGAAAATTTATCTGTTTGAAAAACGGAATGCTGTGTAACCAAGCCCTTTTCACCAAGAGTGCCGTCTTCGGTAGTAATTAAAACCTTACAATACTTTTCAAATTCTTTTATTTGCAAAATATCGTTTTTGTTACGTCCCCCGATTAAAATAACAGGACTGATATTATTGTTTTTTAAAGATTTCGATAAAAGCAAAAGGGGAGCAACACCCGTTCCTCCTCCAACTAATAAAACATTGATTTTTTTTGGCAAACTAAAAGAGTTTCCGAGAGGGTAAATGGCATTAATGCTATTTTTTTTATTCAGTTTTTGCAACGAACGGGTTCCTTCACCAATGATTTTTATATAAAAACTAATTGTGTTTTTTTCGTAATCAACGTCATGAATTGAAAATGGTCGTCTTAAAAATACCTGTGGGTGGTTATTGATTTTGAGTTGTGCAAACTGACCTGGAAATATTTCGGGAAGCTTTTCCGGTGCTTTTAATTCAAGAATAAAGGTATCGGAATTTAACCGGTGATTTGCGTAAACATTAAAATCCTGAATTTTTTTCATCCGGTTTTGTTTCTTTTTCCGATTCAGTTTTTTGTTCCTCCCCTGATTTTATTTCGGTTTTGGATTCGGCTTTTTCTTCTTCCTTTTTTTCCTCCGTTTCTGAAAAATCAAGAATATCTTTCTCAACTAACATATTATACCAATTGATAACTTTTTTGATATCCGAAACATAAACCCTGTCTTTATCATAATTTGGAATTACATCCTCAAAAAATGATTTAAGGATTTTATTATCTGATTTATGATCAATAGCTTTTTCGCCATTTTGCTTGTCGTGGATTAATTTAAAAACTTCTTTTAATGACAAGTCTTCATCTTCAGTAAAAATGCTGATTTCCTCTAAAGAACTTATTTTTTCATGAGCAAAGGCAGGAATTCTTTTTCCGTCAATTAATGATTCAACCACAACACCGTTTTTGGTTTTTGCAACCATTTTAAATAATCCGGGTTTTCCTGTAATTGCTAATATCTCGCTTAAATCCATAATTTAATATTTTTGGCAAAGATATTAAATATAATTGTAATAGAAGCGGAAAAATTTGTCAAGTAAATAGTTCCTGTCTTTAAAGTTAAAGATTTACATAAAATGAAGCACCAAATAACAAATCACAAATAACAAAACTTGTCCGTATGGATAAATTCCAAATATCAATGATCAAAACTTGTCCGCCCGTATGGGTGGATGTATGTTCAAAACAGCTTTGAATATTGTTCCGATTCCGAAAGCTTTCGGAATTCGGAATCGGTCATTGAGATTTATCCATACGGACGAGTTTTGAAATTTGGTCCCGAAAGCTTTCGGGATGTAATTTGTTATTTTTAAAAATTCTAACTACTTAGTTTATAGACCGACTCTAAATAAAACTCCTGTATAGTTCTTAGGAGAAATTTGTTTTAGTTCGTTTTTAACATCATCAGAAACATCAAGGCTGTCAATAAATTCCCTGATTATTTCTTTTGTGATCTTTTGATTTATTCGTGTGAGTTCTTTCAGGGTTTCGTATGGATCAGGATAATTTTCCCGTCTTAAAATTGTTTGAATTGCTTCTGATACGACAGCCCAGTTACTTTCAAGGTCATCATTAATTTTTTCGTTATTTAAGATAAGTTTATCCAAACCTTTTAAAATGGATTTCAGGGCAATAATTGTATGTGCAACCGGAACTCCGATATTTCGTGTAACTGTTGAATCGGTTAAATCCCTTTGAAGCCTTGATATGGGTAATTTTGATGAAAAATATTCGAACATAGCATTCGCAACACCAAGGTTTCCTTCTGAATTTTCAAAATCAATAGGATTAACTTTATGTGGCATTGCAGACGATCCAACTTCTCCTTCTTTAATTTTTTGCTTAAAATAATCCATTGAGATGTAAGTCCAGATATCGCGGTTAAGATCAATCAGAATTGTGTTTATTCTTTTAAGATTGTCAAAAAAAGCTGCCATATTGTCGTAATGTTCAATTTGCGTTGTTGTTTTCTGACGTTTCAGTCCGAGATGGTTTTTAACAAAATTATCGGCAAATTCAATCCAGTTTATTTCAGGATAAGCTACATGGTGAGCATTAAAATTTCCTGTTGCTCCACCGAATTTTGCAGAAAAAGATATATCTTCAAGCAACTCAAATTGATTTTTTAAACGTTCGACAAAAACATAAATTTCTTTTCCCAACATAGTAGGAGAAGCCGGTTGTCCGTGTGTCCGGGCAAGCATAGGTATTTTTTTCCACTCTTTTGATCTAAGAATAAGCTTATTTAACAATTCCGTATAAAGCGGTTTTAATACATCATGGTAAGCTAATTTCAGGGCATAAGGAACTGCAGTATTATTGATATCCTGAGAGGTTAAACTGAAATGAATAAACTCTTTATATTGTTTTAATCCGAAATCTTCAAATTTTTCCTTAAGATAATATTCAACTGCCTTTACATCATGATTTGTGGTTTTTTCAATATCTTTTACCAGCTGTGCCTCTTCAAATGTAAAATCCCTTGAGATTGCTCTAAGTTTTTCAAACAGATTGTTATCAAAATCTTTTAATTGAGGTAAAGGTATTTTGCATAATGCAATAAAATATTCAATTTCAACAAATATTCTGTAATTGATAAAAGCGGCTTCAGAGAAATAATATGCCAGCGATTCGGTTGTTTTCCGGTAACGCCCGTCAACAGGCGAAATAGCGTTTAAGACTGAAAGTTTCATTTTATTTTAGTTGTTTAGTTAGCAAATTTATATATAAATACAATATAATAAAAAATTTGTCAGTATTTTTGTTTGGAATAGCGTTTGCAGGTTGGCATAACATTGTCTTAATATCAAATTTATTAAATTTCTAATTGTGAATCCTGAAAAACAAAAATTTTATCACAGTCTTGTATTTCCTTTTTTCTTTCTTTTATTGATTTGGTTGGTAAAAATTGTTGAGATTCTTTTTAATCTGGATTTTTCACATTTTGGAGTTTATCCACTTACAGCAAAAGGATTAATTGGTATTATTGCCTCACCATTGATTCACAGTAGTTTTTCGCATTTGTTTGCTAATTCATTTCCATTATTTGTTTTAAGTGTTGCTCTTTTTTATTTTTATAAAAAAATTGCATATAGAGTATTTTTCCTGATTTATTTAATAACTGGAATCTGGGTTTGGTTTGGTGCCCGCGAAGCTTTTCATATTGGGGCAAGTGGCGTGGTTTATGGTCTGGCAGCCTTTCTTTTTGTCAGTGGCTTAATAAGAAAAAATCCGAGATTGCTGGCAATTACTTTGATTGTAACATTTTTGTATGGTAGCATGATCTGGGGCATATTCCCTGATTTTTTCCCTGAAAAGAATATTTCATGGGAATCGCATTTGATGGGATTAGTAGCCGGTTTGATTTTGGCATTTTATTATAGAAAGACCGGACCGCAGCCAAAACGTTATGAATGGGAAGATGATGATGACGATGATGATGAGAATGCTTATTGGAAAATACGTTGAAACGAACTAATATTAAGAAGTTTGTATTCATTTCACCAAATTATCCTTAAAACTTTCGGGTTGATGCTAAGTTTATTATAAGTGGCAAATTTATAAGAATAGCACCATGCTTCAGCATGGTGTATTTATATACAAATATTTTTACTTAGCTGACTTTAGTCAGCTTTCTTTAGCTTGACGGCTATGTCCATACCCCCATTAATATCTACTTATTTTTCAAATAAAATAATTTACATTTTATGGTAAATTACAATGTTGTTTTATCTTTGTGTTCTTTAAAAATTTTATATCCATTTATGAACTACACTTTTATCGGTTTCATTTTATATCTCATCATCGTCCTGTTGGTGGGTTTTTTGACTTATCGCAAGAATAAGTCACACAATGATTTTTTTCTTGCAGGAAGAAAGCTGAATCCATGGGTAGTAGCTTTTTCCGAGCGGGCATCAGGAGAGTCGGTATGGATATTACTTGGATTGCCTGGTGCAGCAATGGCATTCGGACTGATGACGATGTGGGATGCTTTGGGATGTGTACTTGGAATTATCTTTTATTGGTTTGTCATTGCTAAGGACCTTCGTAAAGAATCAGAAAGAGTTAATGCTATTACAATTCCCAATTTTTTCGCTCAACACTTAGGTAAGGGAGGAAAGTTAATACGCGTTGTTGCAACATTAATCATTATCTTCTTTTTTACTTTTTACCTTGGTGCTCAATTTAACGGTGCAGGTAAGATACTGAATGTAACATTTGACATTCCTCAGTTTTGGGGTGTTGTTATCGGAACAGTAGTAGTAATATTTTACACTATGATGGGTGGCTTTTTTGCAGTTGCCTGGACTGACTTCATTCAGGGCATGATAATGTTAGGCACGCTGATCATCCTGCCGGTAGTTGGTATTTTTGAAATATACACACATGGAAATACATTGGGAGCAGCTATTGACTCTTCCGGAAATGAATTTATCAGTGTAGTGGGTGGTGCCACAGGTTGGGCAGCCGTATCCATTATCATCGGCGGTTTGAGCTGGGGATTCGGATACATGGGACAACCTCACCTTCTTACCAGGTTCATGTCAATAAAAAACAGTGATAAAATTAAAATCAGCAGGCGAATAGCTATAGCCTGGGCTATACCGGCTTTCACAGGTACTATCTTAATAGGACTGGTGGGTCTGGCAATATATGGCCATGGGCATTTTGCCGATGTGGAGCATGTAATGCCTCAACTGGCAAAGACCCTATTGCCTGCATGGCTTGCCGGCATCTTTATCTCAGGAGCTATAGCAGCTATGATGTCAACAGCCGATAGCCAGTTGCTTGTTATTACTTCATCGGTCATTGAGGATTTTTATCACAAAACACTTGGAAAGGATGTTTCAGGAAAAGCACTACTTTATCTTAGTCGTATAATTACAGTAGCAATAGGTTTATTCGGTTTTATAATTGCTGTTACTTCCGAAAAATTGATATTTTCTATGGTCTCTTATGCCTGGGCAGGTCTGGGGTCTTCGTTCGGACCGGCCTTATTACTTTTACTCAAGTGGAAGCGTACCACCAGTCAGGGTGTGTTGGCAGGAATGATCACCGGTGCTGTATCAACTATTGTATGGTCAAAGATAACAGTGCTTGATGATATGATCAGTGTTCGCTTTGTCTCGTTTGTATTAGCATTCCTGGCAGTAGTTATAGTTAGTGCTTGCCAGAAAACGTCAATTTCTTCGTTACGCTCGTGCAGAAACTAGTCATCCGTACGGACTCCTTATTTTCTGCACTTCGCATCCCGATAATTATCGGGACGAACTTGACGTTTTCTGACTAAGCACTCCAAAATATT
>JAUXFX010000223.1 GCA_030622635.1 Bacteroidota bacterium | reverse complement strand
GCAAAACAGGAACCTTGTCCTTTTTTGTGGCTTTCTCAATTATGTGCAATATGTTGCTCTTTTCCAAAAAATCATCAATTTGTTTTTTCTTTGTCCCCGGAACCCAGCCTTCAAGTACTTTCATCTTTTCGTCTGCTTCAACGGCAGTATTTAATATTACTTTCTCATATTCCAAATTTGCTGCTATTGCTTCTCTTTCCTGTTTAAGCAACGGTATTGATGTTTTGGAATAATTGTCAAAATCATTGTTTATCAGCGTTATTTTATCTTCTATTTCTTTTATACGTGTTTTTACTTCCGAAAGTGAACTTTCGGGTTGCTTAACTTCTTCGGCATCAATAATCAGTTCTTCATCGCCTTGTTGAATAATAATAAAATAGATATAGTTTCCGCTTTCAGTAATTATTTCTGCATTATATTCAGAAAGAAGTTTGGTGTTAAATTTCTTTTTAGAAGTGATAAAAAACCTCACGTAGAGATTTTTATCTTTTAGTTTGTTAATAATTTCAGCGGAAAAATCGCCCCAGGGCTTTATTTTGACGAGTTCTTTATGGGTAGCAGCAAGTTCTTGTTGTAATGCCTCTAATTCCTCTTGCTTTTGTATTATTTCTTCAATAATTTTCAATCCGTCAGAATCAGGGCAGTTATCAGTTTTCTCTGTTTCGCGTTTTTCAAGGGACTTAATTATTTTATCAATACGATTTACTAATTGATATTTTTCCTTTATATCATTACTGATTTCAGTTTCTTTCTCAATTATATGAAGCACACCGAGCTCTTGCAAATCTTTCAGAAAATCACTGTATTCCTTATGAAAAACAAGGAAAGAATATTTTTGCATCGGTATTATCATCTGCTTACCTCCAATTGTAGTTGCTGACGGTTTTTAACAATTTTCTGTGACGATTTTGACAGGTTTTCTTCATCCTCCAAAAAACGTTTAATTTTTCTTATTGCATCTTCATAGCCGGGAATTTGAACTTTCTCATACAAATTTACTTTTTGTGTTGTTTTTCTTCTTGCATGATTGAGCAATTCCATCTTTCTGTTAAAAAACTCTCTTTCTATTACAATCTCTGCTAATTCTTTTACAATTGAAATTCCTTCAGGAAGCCATTTCGGATTATCAAATAAACTAAAATCATCAGTCTTAAAAATTGCTTCTTCTAAAACAGGTGTTTTCACCCCTGCAATTTTCTTTGTTGTTGTTTTTACATCATCAATCGTAATAAGGTTTGTATTAAATTCATTCCAAATGCCCGGTGTTAAAGTGTTTGCCTGTATTTTTTGAGATAATTTTTTATCTAATTCTTTTACCTTGGTTTTTGCTTTTTTTACTTCCATACGTAATGCTGTTTCCTTATTTTTTATCACAGGAAGTGCATTCAACCTCATTTTTAATTGTTTATTAAGGCTTTGTAATGCTGTTTTATTATATTGAAATTTTATTGCCATTTTTAGACACTAATATTTAAAGATATAGATAGACACTAATTTCACTAATTTACACTAAAAAGGCTGACACTAATTTCACTAATTTACACTAATATTTTTTAACATAATTCTTTTTAAAATTTAATTCGTGTTAATTCGTGTAATTCGTGTCTAAATTTTAATTTATGCAATTCGTGTCTTATAATACAACTCTTTTATAATTTAAACTATCTTCTCCAAAATTAACCAATAAACCCAACTTTAGTTTTGAGGCAGCCAAATAATTCAATGTTTGTTTAATATGGCTATTTGTTAAAGATTCTATTGCTTTTGCTTCCAATATTATTTTATCATAAACCACAAAATCAGCATTATAATGATGTGGTAAGATAATATCTTTATATTCAATTTTATATTTTTGTTCTCTTGAATAAGGAATTTTTGCTTTTTGAAACTCATACTCCAGCGCATCTTTATAGATCACCTCACTATGTCCTTTACCTAAAATACGGTGTACTTCCATACATATACCAATAATTTTGTACGATTCCTCTTTATAAATTAACTGATTCATATTCCATTACTTTTGACACTAATTTCACTAAAAAGACTAACACTAATTACACTAATTAACACTAAATATACTGACACTAATTTCACTAATTTTCACTAATTAATTTTATATTACAATTCATTTTCAAATTTTAATTCGTGTTAATTCGTGCAATTCGTGTCCAAATCAATTTGTGTCTAAACCGGAAAAATTAGCATTGGTATCTTTTCTGTTGAAACTAATTTTCCAAGATTAGACGGATAAAATAATTTATAAAACAAGGATCTTTTGGGTTTTGAAAATGAAATAATGTCAATATTATTTTCTTCTATAAATTCATCAAATCCTTTTATTATATTACTACTTTTAAATACTTTACATTCTATTTTATGTTTACAATATTCTTTTTTAAATAATTGATTCAATTTATCAATCTTGCTTTGTTTGTAAGGGTCATCATGAATATCAATATGAATACAATGTATTTCCTTATCAAAAGGAGCCATAATTTTAAGCAACTTGTCTAAGGATAAATTATCTGCCTCGTTAAAATTTGTTGCATACATAATATTAATTTTTTTAATATCCTGATACGTTGCAGATTTGGGAATTGTCAACACAGGGAAACGTGTGTTATCAATAACCTTTGTTGTTACACTACCAATAGAAATACTCTTTTTTTCATCCTTTCCTTTAGGACTCATAATGACCACATCCGGTTTATATTTTTCACTTATGTTAACAATTACATTTTCCGGTTTTCCTTTCAGCAGCGAGTAATGAATTTTTACTTTTGATAGATTTTCAACAGGAACATGTTTTTTTAAGTTATTACTGAACTCTAACAAACTATTTTGTGCTTTACTAAATGCTTCTTCCGATACATATTTAGCATGTTTTTCCCATGATGTTGTATGCCTTTCGTGTCCTGTTTCGCTAGGGTCATTGTAAACATAAAGAAAATTTATTTCCGCATTTATTTTTTCGGCTATTCCTACAGCAAATTTACAGGCATTTATCGAATATTCGGAAAAATCAATAGGAACAAGAATTTTTTTCTTGTCTTTAACAGAACTGTTTTGCTCTATTTTATCTAAATCATATTCTTTATGAATTTGCAATATCGCTCTTATTGCTTTCTCAGTTTCGTTTGCTCTGACTTTCAGTTTTATTCCTTGCGGAATATTGCTGTTTGTAGTTTTAAAACCTTCATCGGTAAGGAAACATTCAATACCTTCAAATTCAAACTTTTCTTTCACGAAGCAACCTACGTGCAAATGTTTAAATGTTACGATTGTTACTAATAAATTTTCCAAAATATTACTGTTAATAATTTGTTAGTTTTCCTTTCTTTTTCCGTATTTTTCAACGAGTTCAGATTTTATACCAATTTCGGCAACTGAGAAATATTTATTTAATAATTCCCAGGCTGTGTTGAGCATTGCATCAATTTCTATGTTAATATCAATAGCAAGCAATTTATCCGAATATTCTTTTGCAAATTTCATGGTTCTTTCATCGTAATCAGTCAGGTCGAAACCATTTTCCAGCTTTGTTTTTGCATTTGCCGCATCAGCATAAAGCCGGATTGCTGCATTCATAACCTGGGGATGGTCTTCTCGTGTTTTTTTCCCGATAACAAGTTGTTTTAATCGCGACAAGCTACGGAAGGGGTCAATAATCACCTTTCCAATATCCGTATCTCGACGCAGAAATAATTGCCCTTCGGTAATATAGCCCGTATTGTCGGGAATTGCATGTGTAATATCACCACCCGATAATGTTGTAACTGCAATAATTGTTATTGATCCCCCATTCGGGAATTGTACTGCTTTTTCGTAAAGCCTTGCCAAATCGCTGTAAAGCGACCCGGGCATACTGTCTTTCGACGGAATTTGGTCCATCCGGTTTGAAACGATACTTAAAGCATCAGCATAAAGTGTCATATCTGTTAACAAAACAAGTACTTTTTGCTTTTTATCTACTGCAAAATATTCTGCCGCAGTTAATGCCATATCAGGTACAAGAATTCGTTCAACCGGTGGATTTTCAGTTGTATTTACAAAACTAATAATACGATCTAAAGCACCTGCATTATCGAATACATTTTTATAAAATAGATAATCATCGTTTGTTAATCCCATACCTCCAAGGATAATCTTATCGGCATCAGCACGAAGTGCTACCATTGCCATTACCTCGTTATAAGGTTGGTCAGGATCGGCAAAGAATGGAATCTTTTGACCTGTTACTAATGCGTTATTCAAGTCGATACCTGCAATACCTGTTGGGATAAATTCTGATGGTTGTTTTCTGCGAACAGGGTTCACAGATGGTCCACCAATCTGGCGTTCTTCACCTTCAATAACAGGCCCGCCATCAATAGGATCACCATAAGCATTAAAATAACGTCCTGATAATTCATCGCTCACTTTTAATACAGGCGGG
The DNA here is from genome assembly GCA_030622635.1 of Bacteroidota bacterium. Taxonomy (GTDB): domain Bacteria; phylum Bacteroidota; class Bacteroidia; order Bacteroidales; family JADFUO01; genus JADFUO01. The sequence goes on along the minus strand of JAUXFX010000223.1, from coordinate 49 downwards.
CGGCCTAAAAATATAACTTCAGCATTTGTTGGGACACCTTCTGTTCCGG
>JAUXFX010000188.1 GCA_030622635.1 Bacteroidota bacterium | reverse complement strand
TTTATATACTTGCAGGACCATTAATCCCGACAGCTTACCACGGCATACAGGAGAAACAAAATGGTCGCAATTAAAAGACAGCCACGAACTTTACAATATCGGGCACATGTACGAAGCTGCCGTTGCATATTATCAGGCAACCGGTAAAAAATCTTTGTTGGATGTAGCGATTAAAAGTGCAGATTTAGTTGATAATATTTTCGGTCCGGGCAAAGTTCAGTTGCACGGCGTCCCCGGGCATCAGGAAATAGAAATGGGTTTGGTAAAACTATACAGAGTTACAGCTGATGAAAAATACTTAAAACTTGCTAAATATTTCTTAGACCAAAGAGGAAATGCCGATGGCCATAAATTATATGTTTACGGTGAAAACGGGAATAACAAAGTATATACTCAGGATCACAAACCGGTAACTGAGCAATTTGAAGCTATAGGACATGCTGTAAGAGCAGTATATATGTATTCTGGAATGGCTGATATTGCAGCACTCACAAACGATAAAAAATACAATTCAGCAATTGATAAATTATGGAATAATGTAGTATCGAAAAAATTATATATTACCGGAGGAATTGGATCAATGCATGCTGGTGAGGCATTTGGTGAAAATTACCATTTACCAAACCTGAGTGCTTATAACGAAACTTGTGCTGCTGTTGCCAATATGTTATGGAATCAAAGAATGTTTTTATTAAACGGTGATGCAAAATATATTGATGTTTTAGAACGTACTCTTTATAATGGATTCCTTTCGGGAGTTTCAATTTCTGGTGATAAATTTTTCTATCCAAATCCACTTGAATCTGATGGCAGTCACCAAAGAAAACCATGGTTTAGTTGCTCATGCTGCCCGACAAATGTAGTTCGCTTTTTACCATCATTACCTGGATATGTATATGCACACACAAAAGATGATTTATTTATAAATCTATATATTGGGAATAAGGCAAATATAAATATGAATTTCGGGGAAATTATTATATCGCAAAGCACCAATTATCCATGGGATGGGAATGTAAAAATCAATATTGAACCTGAAACCAAATCAGAATTTACTATTTCATTGAGGATTCCGGGATGGGCTCAAAACAAGCCTGTACCATCTGATTTATACCATTATATGAATGAATCGGATCAGAAACCTATAATTAAAGTCAATAACAAAGAAGCAAAATACGATATCACCAATGGATATGCTAAAATAAACAGGCAATGGGAAAAAGGAGATATTATTGAAGTTGAATTCCCGATGCCTGCACGAAAAGTTTTAGCAAATAATAAAGTTGAAGAAGATAAAGGTAAATTTTCTATTGAAAGAGGCCCTTTAGTATATTGCGCTGAATGGGTTGATAACGGAGGAAAAGTACGAAATCTGTTATTAGATAAAAATGCTGATTTTACATATGAATATAAAGAAGACCTAATTAACGGTGTAAACATTTTAAAAGGAATGTCAAAATCGTTATCGATAGATAAATCAGGTAACTTCACGATAGAAAAAGAACAAAATTTTATTGCTATTCCATATTATGCATGGTCCCACAGGGGAAATGGGGAAATGGCAGTTTGGTTCCCATACGAAAAATCGGCAGCCAACCCAACTCCACCACCTACTATAGCATCCGAGGGCAAAGTATCTGCATCATATATCCACGATCAAATCCTTGCAGTCAACGATCAGCTTATTCCGAGAAATTCTAACGACCATGATATTCCACGGTTAACATTTTGGGATCACAAAGGAACAACAGAATGGGTACAATATGATTTTGAAAAAGAAACAACAATTAGCAATATCCATATATATTGGTTCGATGATAGGCCTGATGGTGGTTGCAGGGTTCCTGAAACATGGAAGGTAACATATCTTAAAAACGGGAAATGGAAAGAGATATCAAAACATGGTGAATACCCTGTTTTAAAAGATGAATTTACTTCTATCGAAATCTCCAATGTAAAAACAAAATCGTTGAGGTTAGAAGTTAAACTACAGGAAGGTTTCTCGGGTGGTATTCTTGAATGGAAACTCGATTAAAAGCTAATACTATGACAAAAAATATTTTAAAGTACGCATTATTCTTTTTGTTAATAATAGTTTTTTCTTGTGGAAGAGAAAACAAAACCAACAATATGAAAAAACAATTAAAAACCTTTATACTATCGAATAAAACAAATTGCTCCGTTAAAATCACAAATTTCGGGGCAAAAATTATGTCAATAAATGTGCCCGATAAAGATGAGAATATTGATGACATTGTATTAAGCTATGGTACTCCTGAAGAATACATCGGCGGAAATCCATACTTTGGAGCAATAATAGGACGATACGGGAATCGAATTAATAAAGGGAAATTTGTTTTAAACGACACTGAATATTCTTTGGCTACTAATAATGGCAACAATCATCTCCATGGTGGCCCAAATGGTTTTCACAATGTAATTTGGAATGTAGTAGAATATAAAAATGATGATGATCAACATTTTGTAAAATTCAAATACTTTAGTAAAGACGGCGAAGAAGGATACCCGGGGAATTTAACGGTTTACGTAAAATACTCATTTACCAATGAAAATGAATTAATAATTGATTATAGCGCTTCATGCGATAAAAACACGATTATCAATCTTACTCATCATTCATTTTTCAATCTTAAAGACGCGGGGAAATCTGATATTCTTGAACATGAGCTTAAAATCTTTGCCGATAGCTTTACACCTGTAAACAATGAACTAATTCCTACAGGGCAAATAATAGAAGTAAAAGAAACTCCAATGGACTTTACGGACTTTTCAACAATAGGAAAACGAATTAACGATGAATATTTACAACTTCAATATGGAAATGGCTATGATCATAACTGGGTTTTAAATAAAACATCAGATTCACTAAGTCTCGCTGCAATTGTTTGCGAACCTGTTTCGGGAAGAAAAATGGAAATTTTTACTACAGAACCGGGATTACAATTTTACTCCGGCAACTTTCTTGATGGATCCGATATTGGAAGAAACAACACAAAATATAATTACAGAACCGCATTTTGTCTGGAAGCACAGCATTTTCCCGATTCTCCAAATCACAAAAATTTTCCATCAACAGTACTTCAAGCAGGGAAAACGTATAAACAAAAAACAATATATAAATTTTCAACCTATCTGGCAACAGGTAAGATAATTAAATAAGCAATCATGGATTTTGACTTTATAGATTTTATGGTATTTACTACTAATAATCCGGTAACAGAGATGTTTTCAAATTAAGATTAGAAATTTTGGAATAAATTAAAAGCAGGTAAAATATGCAGTTAGCAAAAATTGATATAATTGTTTTTTTAACTTACATCATTGGAATTGTGGCGTTAGGTTTGTGGGTTTCGCGGAAGAAAGAGGGACATGAAAAAAATGCAGAAGATTATTTTCTTGCAGGTAAAACACTACCATGGTGGGCGATTGGCGCATCGCTGATTGCGGCAAATATTTCGGCTGAACAATTTATCGGAATGTCCGGTTCCGGCTTGGCAGTCGGCTTAGCAATTGCTTCTTACGAGTGGATGGCTGCACTGACACTTATCATCGTTGCAAAATATTTTCTACCTATTTTTATTGAGAAAAAATTATATACAATACCGGAGTTTATCGAACAGCGGTTCGACAAAAATCTTAAAACAATTCTAGCTGTTTTTTGGATTGCATTATTTATTTTTGTAAATCTTACTTCTGTTCTTTTCCTTGGGGCTAAGGCGGTTGATACAATTGTTGGGACAGGTGATGGAAGTTTAATCGTTTATGCTATTATCGGTCTGGGGTTAATTGCCGCAGCTTATTCACTTTATGGCGGACTTTCAGCAGTTGCGTGGACAGATGTTGTACAAGTGATAGTTCTTATATTCGGTGGCTTGATCACAACAGTACTGGCACTCAACGCCGTAACTCCTGAGGGCGGATTAATAAACGGGTTTAGTCACATTTATAATACTGCCGGTGATAAATTTCATATGATACTTGAACGCGGTCACCCGGAGTTTTTTAATCTGCCTGGCATTGCAGTTTTAATTGGCGGTATGTGGGTGGCAAATCTTTATTACTGGGGATTTAATCAATATATAATACAAAGGGCGCTTGCGGGAAAATCGCTTGGCGAAGCGCAAAAAGGACTGGTTTTTGCCGCATTTTTGAAACTGATAATTCCTCTTATAGTTGTAATTCCGGGCATTGTTGCTTTCGTGATGCTTACTCAACCCGAAGGAACTGCGGTCATTCCGGGCGTAACCGAAGCATTCACAAAAGTTGATGGTTCAATTAATTACGATAAAGCATATCCATGGCTGATAAGTGTTTTAATTCCCAACGGATTAAAGGGAATTGTAATTGCCGCGCTTGTTGCCGCGATTGTTTCTTCGCTTGCATCAATGCTCAATTCAACATCAACAATTTTCACAATGGATATTTATAAACCGTATATCAATAAGAATGCAACCGATAAACAAATGGTAAATACCGGTCGCTTAGCGGCTGCATCCGCATTAGTAATTGCCTGTGTAATGGCTCCTCTCCTCGGGAATATTCCGCAGATGTTTCAGTATATTCAAGAATATACCGGAGTGGTAAGTCCCGGGATTTTAGGTGTTTTCCTAATGGGACTATTCTGGAAAAAAGCAACATCAAAAGGAGCAATAATTGGAGTAGTGGCATCAATCCCGGTTGCATTGCTCTTAAAGGCAGATGCAGTTAATCTCCCCTGGATGGACCAAATGCTTTATACTTTGTTGATTACGATGGTAATAATTGCCGGCGTTAGTTTAAGTACATCAAAAACAGTTGATGATAAAAAGGGTATTCCAGTTACAGCGGAAACATTCAAAACAAGTTCGGCATTTAATATCGGCGCTTATGCGATAATATTAGTTCTTGTAGTTTTATATACAATGTTTTGGTAAAATTTATGAATGAATATTTTTAAAACAATTCCGCACCGAGATTATAATCTTTGACTGATAAATTTATGGATAAGTTGAAGATGTCTGCATATAAATAAAAAACTTATAAATTAAAATATTAGCAATAATAAAAGGAGCTATCATGTGTAACCGTATTCTTTATTTATTAGGCTTTATATTTATGGCGGTTTTACTTTCCTGTAATAATAAGCTAGGTAATCAACACGATTTGTTATCACCGGACGGGAAAATTCAGCTTAAATTCGAATTACTACAGCAAAAAGCTCATTATTCAATTTCTTTTGAGCAACAAGAATTGATAAAACCTTCCTTACTTGGATTCCACTTTATAGATCGGGCGCCGCTATTTGATAGTTTGCAAGTGGATTCTGTCTCTCAAAGCACTACAGATGAAGTCTGGCGGCCGGTATGGGGAACGGATGCTTCAATTAGTAATGCCTATAATCAGCTTATTGTTTATTTAAGCGAAACGGATTCTTTGCACCGTAAATTTGAACTCGTATTTCGCACTTTTAACGATGGTATCGCTTTTCGTTACCGTTTGCCTGCTCAGGATAATCTGGATCAATTTCGCATAACCTCCGAATTAACTGAATTTAATTTTGCTCAAGATTTTACAGCTTGGTGGATTAAGGGTGAATTTGGGACTTACGAGCGTCTCTACAAACAAACTCCACTTTCGCAAATCTGTTCGGCAAATACGCCGATTACCATGAAAAGCGAAAATGGTATTCATATAAGTATTCATGAAGCCGCTTTAACCGATTACGCAGGAATGACTTTAAAAAAGAAAACAGTTCAAAAACATTCCTTTCATTGCGAATTAGCACCCTGGCCGGATGGAGTGAAAGTAATCGGCCAAACGCCTTTTGTAACACCCTGGCGAACCTTTCAAATTGCCGATGAACCGGGCAAGCTAATTGAATCACATTTGATTGAAAATTTAAACGAGCCTTGCAAAATCGAAGATACTTCATGGATAAAACCTATGAAATACGT
>JAUXFX010000132.1 GCA_030622635.1 Bacteroidota bacterium | reverse complement strand
GTTACGAAAAAACGTCGGATCATCCACAAACGTTGCAATTTAAAGAAACATTGTAACATATAAATCCTTGAAATATGGAAACAGTAAAAAGATATGAGAACTATCCGCTTTGGGTTGTGATACTATCAAACCTTGTTTCATTAACAATTTACGGACTTGGATTTGTTATACTATTTAGATTAGGATTAATATTTTCAATTTTTTATTTGATTTATATTTTTATATTAGAGTACAGATTGATTAGATATCATTGTATTAATTGTTATTACTGGGGCAAGACCTGTGGATTTGGGAAAGGCAGACTTAGTTCATGGATTTTTAAAATTGGCGATAATTTAAGCTTTTGTAAAAAGGAAATGACGTTTAAAGATATGATTCCTGATATTCTGATTTCATTGATACCATTAGTTGTCGGGATTACTTTATTAGTTATAAAATTTGACTTTATCTTATTATTTACATTGTTATTATTAATAATACTAACAACAATTGGTAATGGATTTATCCGTGGAACATTAACTTGTAAGTACTGTAAGCAACGAGAGTTGGGTTGTCCTGCGGATAGATTATTCAATAAAGAGAAATGAAAAACAATGAAAAGCCTTACTTTCAATTCAAGGGGATACTGTGTTTTAATGCTACTCCGTTCCTTTCACCTTTAATTAACAAAGGAAAAACAAAATGAAAAACTACAAATTAAAATCACCCTCAATCTATATTCAGGCTGCTATTGCATTATTGTTTATTCAATTAGTACATAAAGTTGTTCGTGAGATACCAGGAGCAATTAATATGGGCGGATTCGGGGCAATAGCCGTCCCCGCGTTTGCAGGATTACTCACTATTAGCATATTACTACTTATTTTTAGAAATAAATGGGGATTGGTTTTAGGTTTGATTGACGGTGTATTTATGATCTTTCAACCAATTTTAGTTCATATTATTCTTGCTCATCCTGACCAAAATGGCATTTGGTGGTATCCAATATTTCCATGGACACAGGCAATTTTAATTATTTACTTCTGTATTTTAGCTTGGAAAAAAATTTGATTAAACATTCCGGAAAACTTCAGATATCACCAAACGTTATACACAAATAAAAACAGGAAAGAACTATGAAAAGAATTGTAGAAATTCAGCAAGATTACTTTTTTGATGCTGAAAATGCAAATAAATATTTAAAGGATGCCAAAAATGCTTCAAACTCAAGATTTAGTAATTTTTTGTCTTCATTGAAAAAACTTAATATTAAGGGAAAATATTTAGAGATTGGTTGCGGACCAGGAATCCTGACACAGACTATTGCATTACAACATCCAAATGTAGAAATTATAGCAAATGATATATCACCCGAAATGATTAAGCTTGCTCAACAGGATTTATCAAAAGATTTAAAGAAAAGAATAAAATATAAAGTTGGGGATGCTTGCGATATTAATTCTCTAAAAGATTTGGGAAAGTTTGATTTGATTTATTCTACTTTTACATTACACCATTGGGATAATGCGGAATTAGCAATAAAAAACTTATACTCAACACTAAACGACAATGGGATTCTTTATATACATGATTTAAAAAGAGTTTTATTTCTTTATTACATCAGAAAACAAAATGGCTTCTTCAATTCAATCCGAGCTTCATATAAACCAAAAGAAATAAAAATTATATTACAGAAAATCGGAATTAAGAATTATAAAATAAAAACGATATTCCCTTTTTTTATGCAATCCATTATGATAAGAAAATAAACATCTATGTATCACAAAAATATAAATAAAAGAATTTTAATTTTTTGCATTTCTATAATCATATTATTAACTCGTTTCTTGGTTTCTCCGGAAATTAGAGAAGCAACAAGAGCATTTTTTGATTATCCTAACTATGAGGGAATATGGGCAGCTTTTGAGCATATTTTTTTGTATACCACATTTACAGCAATATTATGTTTGCTTTTATGGTATGTTTTGTATAAAAAACAATTATTTCCATCCTTAAAAAGCTATTTCATTTTTAATAAAAAGTCCCTTTTATATGGTGTTATATCAGGTTTATCAATATTTATCTTTAATATGATTATAGCATTCCTTTTAATCAAATTCACAGATTTAGAGGGATTAATAGGATTCAATTCTCAATTTTTAAAAGATTACTGGTTGATTATTGGCAATATATTTTCGAATTTTTATGAAGAATTAATATTTATCGTGTTTTTATTAATATCATTTAAATACACCTTTAAGAAAAGTTGGATTGCAATAATTTTAACAGGATTAATATTTGGATTTATTCATACTCAATATCCAATTCATTTCAGAATAGTTTTATCAATTGCAGGATTTATTACCTCATGGGTTGTAATAAAAACAAATTCAATATGGGCAGCATGGCTAAATCATATGTTAGTTGATGTTTTAATGGGTTTATTTATTATTCAACCTTAATATATGATTTCAGGATAAAAAATTGGACTAATTATTAAAGGATATTAAAAATAAATCAAAATTATTTCATTCAATATTGAATGAAATTGCTGAAAAGGAGAATTATTATGAAAAAACTATTAACAGCATTATTAATATTAATGGTATTTAGTTCAATTGGTCTTGCGTATTCAGGAGAAGTAATTAAATCTTTTAATACACAGGGGAACTATCCTACAGGACTTTGTTTTGATGGGAAAAACCTTTGGCTTGCCGATCGGGGGACCGATAAAATTTATTGTATAAATCCGGAAACAGGTACACTTATCCGCCAAATAGAGTCGCCTGCATATTGGCCAATGGGATTAGCCTGGGACGGTAAATATCTTTGGAATGCCGATTATAGAGGTAGAACAGATAAATCAGAAGATTTTGACGGAATGATTTTTAAAATAGATCCCAAAGACGGAACAATTCTAAAGACCTTACATTCTCCTTCGAAAAGCCCAAAAGGGTTGACCTGGGATGGTAAATATCTTTGGTGTGTTGATGATAAAGCCGATAAAGTTATTCAATTCAGCTCTGTTGATGGTACAACTATAAAATCGTTTAAATCGCCGGCAAATGACCCGAAGGGGATTACTTTTGATGGTAAATATTTATGGATTTCTGACAGAGGAACAGATGAAATTTATATGGTTGATCCCAAAACAGGCTTTGTAATTGTTATCCTGGATGCTCCCGGAAATTATGTACACGGATTAACCGTTAAGGATAAGAAATTATGGGCTGTAGATTATGAAAATGATAAAATTTATCAGTTAAAAATAAGAGACAATGAAAAATTCATTCGCAAAGATAAGCAACTGCACAAAGTAACTTATAATCATAATGTTACCTGCTACGGTCCGGGAAAAATTAAAACATTAGATGTAAACATTGCTCTACCTGAAAACAGAGATAATCAGACTATATTAAATGAATTTAGCTATAATATAAAACCAAACAATATTTTGACTGATAAATGGGGACAAAAAACAGCATTGTTCAAATTTAAAGATATCGAACCCGGAGAAAAAACAGAAATACAGATAATCACCGTATTTGAAACTTATAATGTTCGCTATTTTATTTATCCCGAAAATGTTGGCTCAATTGAAGATATACCAAAAGATATTAAAGAAAAGTATCTGCTTGATGATGAAAAATATCAAATAAACAGCAAAGTAATTCAGGAAACAATTAAGCAGGTTGTTGGAAATGAAAAAAACCCTTACTGGATAATGCGAAAAATTCATCAATACTTAATTGGTCATTTGCATTATCTTATGGATGGTGCATGGGATACTGCTCCAACAGTAATAACAAACAAACATGGTTCATGCTCTGAATACACTTTTGTCTTTATTGCTCTTTGCAAAGCTGCCGGTCTTCCAACTAGATATGTTGGTTCAACATGGGACAGAAAGGAACTTGCCTATATGGACGATGTATATCATCGTTGGGTTGAAGTTTATTTACCAAATTACGGTTGGATTCCAACTGACCCTACACAAAGTGATAAAACAACGCCTCGGGATCAGGCCTTTCCCATCGGACTCGTGCGTAATGCAGCGCTAATCACAACACAGTCGGGCGGAGGCTCATCAACTATGGAATGGACCTATAACAGTAATGAAAATTATACTACTGAACCAAAAACCAATATTAATATAACTAACTATGCCGATTGGGATAAAGTTGATGATAAAATATTTAAAGAGAAAAAATAAATGGATAAATCCTATATATGGCAAGACTTAATAGACCAACTAAAAACCGGTAATACTAATTTTGTTAATGATAATCTGAATAACGATTTTCAAGATTCATCACGCAGAAAAACAGTTGTGGATGGACAAAATCCATTTGCTGTTATACTTACCTGTTCCGATAGCCGAATTGTCCCTGAATTAATATTTGACACCGGAATCGGTGAGTTATTTGTTATTCGTGTTGCGGGGAATATTGCTAATCCTTCGTCAATTGCTAGCATAGAATATGCCGTCGCACATCTAAATGTTAAATTAATTGTGGTGTTAGGTCATCAAAATTGTGGTGCGGTTACAGCAGCATTGGCAGGTGGAGATCGTGGTAAAAATATTGATCATTTGTTTGATTTCATTCAACCGGCAATTTCTATATCAGACAGCAAAATAGTTGATGACGTTTCACATATACACGCCAAGCTGACAGCTGAAAAATTGATCAAAGATTCCAGTGTTATTGCCAAGGCGATTGAAGACAGCACGCTCAGAATCATCCCCGCTTATTATAGTCTTGAATCAGGCAAAGTAGCTTTCTTTGAATAATTACGATGTTATTGTGGTCGGCGCCGGTGTAGCCGGATTAATTGCCGCCGGGCGCGCAGCAGAGTTGGGCGCAAGTGTTTTAGTTATTGAAAAAATGCGACGTCCGGGAATAAAATTATTAATCACCGGCAAGGGACGCTGCAACATCACCAACTCGGATAGTATAGAAGATTTTATGAAAAATGTCCATCCCAACGGACGTTTTTTGAAACATGCTTTTTACACTTTTTTCTCAAAAGACATAATTGATTTATTGCATAATTATGGTGTGGAAACTGTTGTCGAAAGAGGCGGGCGGGTTTTTCCCGCCAGTAATAAATCTGTATATATTCTAAATGCTTTATTGGCAAATGTAAAAAAATATGGTGCTGAGTTTCGGTATGATTGTAAAGTAAATAGACTTTTAACTAACCAAGATTCTGTTACCGGTGTAGAAATAATTGAAAATAGGCAAAAAAAGCAGATAACTGCCAAGAAAGTAATCATATGTACCGGTGGTAAATCTTATCCGGCAACCGGCTCAACCGGCGATGGATATGCTCTCGCAAAATCCGTCGGACATACTATTGAACCACCCTTTCCGGCTCTTGTACCGATTGTTACAAAAGGAAACATTGCCGGTCAATTACAAGGACTTGCCCTAAAAAATATTAATATTACTGTTTGGATAAATGGTAAAAAACAAACCGAAGCATTCGGTGAAATGCTTTTTACACATTTTGGACTTTCGGGACCAATTATTTTAACATTAAGCAGATTTATTGTTAAAGAACTCATCAATAATAATAAAATTGATATTTCAATCGATTTAAAACCAGCTCTCGATAATTCAAAACTTGATAAACGTCTTTTACGCGATTTAAACGAATATGGTAAAAAGCAGATCGATAATATTTTTAAGCTTTGGCTTCCGGCAAAGTTGATACCTGTATTTATTAAAGAATGTGAAATTGACCCCGCCAAGGCGGGGCATCAAATTACAGGTCAGGAACGGAAAAATATTAAGTCTCTAGTGAAAAATTTAAGATTTGAAGTAATCGGAAATCGGCCATTCAAAGAAGCAATTATTACTGCCGGCGGAATAAACACAAAAGAAATTGATCCAAAAACTATGCAATCAAAATTGGCAAAAAATCTATACTTTGCCGGTGAGGTTATTGATGTAGATGCAAATACCGGCGGATATAATCTGCAAATTGCATATTCTACCGGATGGTTAGCGGGAGGGTCTTGTGTTAAATCAATTTAAATAGCTAATTTTTGCTAAACATTAATGAATTTGCAAAGACATAACCTTTTATCGGTAACTTTATTGTGATTAACGGGTGTTAGGCAAAATAGTTAACACAAACCCCAACTTAAAGAGATTTAGCATGTTAAAATTCAGCTTTCAAAGATTTATTTTCAGACACAAACTTAACATCTTGTTCTATCTTCTGACCTTACTTCAATTTTCATCTGTTTTAGCTCAATCTGAATTCCCATATGTGCCTGATACTGTGAAGTCAGGTGATATTATTAAACAATTTACTAAGTTCAAGGTAGACGATAAATTCGTAGATGCTGAATGTGGGTATATCATTGTTCCCGAAAATAGAAGTAATCCCAATAGTAACCTTATTAAAGTCGCTTTTGTCAGATTTAAATCCAAGTTGAGGAAATCACTCCCACCAGTCTTTTTTTTAGGTGGAGGTCCTGGTAGCGAATCAATACAATTTGCCCGTCGCAAATTTATATTTTTTAATTTAACTCGCTGGATGGCAGGAGATGTAATCATTTTTGATCAGCGTGGCGTAGGGGAATCGCTTCCAAGTTTAAGCTGTCATGAATATGATTTTCAACATGATAAACCATACAGCCGAGAAGAAATTAATCAACACATTGCTCAAACCACTCTGAAGTGTAGGGAACGGTTGATCAACCAAGGGATAGATTTGACTGGTTATAATACTTTTGAAATTGTTGAAGATATCGAAACCATTCGACTTGGTTTGGGGTATGAGAAGATTAATCTGCTGTCAGTGAGTTATGGTACATTAGTAGCATACAATTATATCAAGAAGCATGAATCAAAAGTTAACAGAGCTATTTTCGATGGTTTTCAAAATCCATCCCAGCCTTACTTTATTCATCCAGAAATCTATCAAAGAAAGCTGGAACAATTAGCCGAACTCTGTGCCAAAAATCAGTACTGCAGTGAACACAAGCTCAATTTCTTGAAAACTATGGAAGTAGTACTCGCAAATTTGGCCGTAAACCCTGTTCAACTTACTATTCCCCATCCGGAGACCGGAGAACCTACTTCTATTGGAATAAGCAAAGCACAAGCACAATATGCAACTTATTTTTCTATGGGATTTCGAGATGGTATTGAAATGATACCAATTGCTTTTTACAAAGCACAGGAAGGAGATTATACAAAATTAGCTCAACTTATTTTGCAATTGCCATCTTTTCCAGCTCATCAAGGAATGGCAGCTTCAGTTGTGTGTTCAGAAGGCTTACCTGAAAAATATGCCCCTATCATGCAAGCTGAAGCTAATGAATCTATCTTAGAAGATATTCCTATGTGGATGGGAGCAGGCGATATTTGCAGTATATGGGGAGTTCCTCCTGTTAATTCATCTTTTCTTAAACCTGTATCATCAAAGGCTCCTGTATTATTTATTAATGGGACTCTTGATCCTATAACACCGATTGAAAATACCTTTGAAATTATTGATAATTTCCCCAATGCGCGGCATCTAATACTTGAAGGAGGGGCTCACTATGATCATTTTGTTGTAACTCTCGCCACAATGAGGTACGGATTAAAGTTTTTGTGTAATCATGAAGTCAATTCAAAAACGGTTAAAGTCAATATTAGATTTAAGACAGACATCCACAGAAAGTAGCAGAAATCTGACAATTATATCATATTATACCGAACTAAAGTTCAATTTCTGGTTTTGGTATGGAAACCATAAGTTAATGGTCAGGAATTCATAGCCTTAAAGCTCGTTTTTTTGGAAACTTTAAAAAATTATTTTTTTAATTTGCAATTCCTTAATATACAGGCATATAAAAAATGAGTTGAAAAAACTACTTTGCCTAACATGCTATAAATTCAAGCGCGCGTAAAGTGGTATTTGAAAACGAAATTCATTAATTTTACTTCGGTGCAGCTTGATAATAAAGTGGGTAATAATGCCCACCAAAATTTATACCCGCCGTTTCAAGCTCCAGACACACCAATTACCGTATTTAGCTAAATACAGTCATTACATCACTATCCACATACCGTTTCAATCAATTTAGCACAAACTAAATACGGATCCATATTGGCTGCCGGACGGCGGTCTTCCAAATATCCCTTACCATCCTGCGCCGTCTGCAAAGGAATTCTTACTGAAGCACCTCTATCACTTACACCATATCTAAATTCGTCAATCTTGCAGGTTTCGTGTAATCCGGTCATTCTCTCTTCATTATGCGCGCCGTAAACAGCAATATGTTCGGTATGTTTTATACTTAATTTTTTACAGGCTTCTTCGATTACTTTCATACCGCCATCTGCCCGCATTGTTTTTGTACTAAAATTTGTGTGTGCGCCGGCGCCATTCCAATCGCCGGAAACCGGTTTGGGATGCAATGTGGCACTCACCTTAAAATCTTCACCAATTCGATACATTAGCCAGCGTGCTAACCATGTTTGATCTGCCGCCTCTAAAGCACCAAGCGGACCAATCTGAAATTCCCATTGCGCCGGCATTACTTCGGCATTAATGCCAGATATATCCAAGCCTGCTTGAATACATGCATCCATATGCGCCTCAACTATTGGTCTGCCGAACACCTCATCGGCGCCTACGCCGCAATAATAACCACCTTGCGGTGCGGGGAAACCATTATCAGGCCAACCGAGAGGTTTAATTCCTTGAAATAATGTGTATTCCTGTTCAATGCCAAACCACGATTCATGCTCGATATATTTTTCAGCAACTTCTCTCAGTTGCGCACGCGTGTTAGTTATATGTACGGTGCCATCGGCGTTAAACACCTCACATAATACAATTATATTATCACCACCGCGAATTGGATCAGGGATAAGTTTAACAGGTTTGAGCATGCAATCACTTTTATGTCCCGTTGCCTGCATAGTACTGGAACCATCGAATCCCCATAT
>JAUXFX010000083.1 GCA_030622635.1 Bacteroidota bacterium | reverse complement strand
ACTTTTTTATCAAGAAAAAAGTACAACAATTAAGCTATGTAACTTTGCAGAGGTCTCTGAATTTTATAACATATTAAATTTTATCAAAAAAAATTGTCTTTAAATTTTCAGGACACCCAAAACTATAAAAGATCAAATTGTATTACGTTGTTATTCTGTATTTTATATCTTGAAATATTCAACTTTATTTATGTTTGAGGAAAACAGGAAGATACTAAAACCCATTCAATTGCATTGTTACTGTTGGTATCAGAAGCAGGAATCCTAATATCATTAAAACTATCATAAAAGGCAGAATCCATTTTACCCATTTTTCATAAGGTATTCTTGCAACTCCCAAAACTGCAATCAACACTCCTGAAGTAGGTGTTATCATATTTGTAAATCCATCACCAAACTGAAAAGCCATAACTGTTGATTGTCGTGAAATGCCTATCAGGTCGGAAAATGGTGCCATAATTGGCATAGTCAAAGCAGCTTTTGCCGAACCCGATGGGATCACTATATTAATTATAGTTTGAATTACATACATAATACCTATTGAAGCAATATTCCCCATCTCATTCATAGATTTTGACAATCCATATAATATTGTATCAATTACTTTCCCGTCTTCAAGAATTACGATAATGCCTCCTGCCAAACCTACAATCACTGCTGCTGATAAAATATCTTTAACTCCGCTGAGAAAAAGGTCAGTTATTTTATTGGGTGAATAATTCATTGCAATGCCGGAAAAAACGCCCATAGCAAAAAATAATGTAGCTATCTTCATAATATACCAGCTATAACCCATTACCCCAACTATCAAAAAATAAATTGTAAAAAGTAATAATGATAAAACAAAAAAGTGAACGGATTTTCGTAGTGTAAATATTCCGGTAATTGCAAATAATACAACGGAAATGGGTATCATTGGTAAAGAAGTTGACGAATTACCTACTTTCATTTCGGTCATTGGAAAGAGTATTGAAAAAATAATAAGTACTGTAAGTATAATTCCATAAGTTATCCAACCTGATATGGGTGTTTTATAAACAATTGATTCAATATCCTGGTTTCCTTTTTTACGCCAGTATTCATCTTCCTCATAAACAGGAGACGCTTTAGGATTACGTTTAACTTTATGGGCATATCTTAGTATAAAAATTATCCCGATAAGATTAATAACAACCCAGCAGAAAAAACGGTATTCAATACCTGAGAATAATGGAAGTTCGGCTATGCCTTGTGCAATGCCAATTGTAAACGGATTAAGAATAGCACCGGCAAAACCCAGACCCGCTGCCACAAATGCCAAACAAACACCGGTAATTGAGTCATAACCCATTGAAATTGCAAGCGGCACCAAAATGATGATAAAGGCAATGGTTTCTTCGCACATGCCGAAAATAGCACCAAATGCACTAAACATAAGCATTATAAGAACCATAACAAAATTATCAACTCCAATTTTTTTTAAAAAAACATTCCTCTCCAATCTTTTAGTAAATTTTAAAAATGAAAATATCCCAACGTCAATTGCACGGCTGTGGTTCATGATCCAGAATGCACCGCCAATCATTAAAATAAAAACTATTATTCCGGATTGCTTTACAAAACCTTTAAACAAAGCAGCAAACACCTGCCATGTTTGTGCATGACTGTCAACATATTTGAAAGTCAGTTCGGTTTTTTCAATCCCATCTTTTTCAACAATAGTTTCAACATATTCGCCACCCGGAATTATCCATGTCATAACAGCGGATAAAATGATGATATAAAATATAATAACGTATGTGTGCGGAATTTTTTTGTTCTTTAGCATAAACATTTATTTTAGGATTGGCTAAAATAAATAATTTTTGTAAGATGAATGGAGAAAGGTTCAATAAATCTATTCACAGTATTTAATATAGAACCAAATAATTCTCCTATCTTCGCAATTTAATTTTACATATTTTTTATTGGGATTTACAAATGAAGATATTTTTTAATCAGCCGTATTTTGCAGGCGAGGAAATACAGAATATTATTAATGGTGGATTAACAGGACATCTTTCGGGGAATGGTATTTTTACAAAAAAATGCCATGAGTTTTTTGAAAAAAAATATGGATTTAAAAAAGCATTGCTGACAACTTCCTGCACTGATGCTTTGGAAATGGCTGCAATTTTATCTGATATCAAACCCGGAGATGAAGTAATTATTCCTTCTTTTACTTTTGTTTCCACAGCAAATGCTTTTGTTTTAAGAGGTGCCAAAATAGTTTTTGCCGACAGCAGCGAAAATATTCCCAATATTGATATTGAAAAAGTTGAAGATCTAATTACTGAGAACACTAAGGCAATAGTAGTTGTACACTATGCCGGCGTTGCTTGCGACATGGATAAAGTTATGGATTTGGCTAAAAAACATAATTTGTTTGTAATTGAAGATTCAGCCCATGCGATTGATTCTTATTATAAAAACAAACCATTGGGAAGTATAGGAAATTTGGGTGCTTTTTCATTTCACGAAACTAAAAATATCATATCCGGCGAGGGAGGAATGTTAACTGTTAATGATGAAAGGTTTATTGAAAGGGCTGAAATTATTTGGGAAAAAGGTACAAACCGTGCTGCTTTTTTCAGGGGCGAAATAAAAAAATATGATTGGATTGATGTTGGTTCTTCGTTTTTGCCTTCTGATATAATTGCTGCTATCTTATTCGGACAGATCAGTAAACTAAAGGATATCCAAAAAAAAAGATTAGGAGTATGGAATAATTATCATAAAAAATTAAAACCGCTTGAAGAAAAAGGATTGCTTCAATTACCATACATTCCTTCTTATGCAACTAATAACGGTCACATGTTTTATATTGTTACTAAAAATTTAACCGAAAGGAACAATCTTTTAAAATATTTAAAGAAAAATAATATTTATGCTGTTTTTCATTACCTGCTTTTACATTCCAGTAAATATTATAAGGATAAGCATGATGGAAGAGAATTACCAAATGCCGAACATTTTTCTGATTGTATTATCCGGCTGCCATTTTATAATGTCCTTAAAGAAGAACAAATAGATTATATTGTAAAAAAAATAAATAAATTTTATAATTAGTGTTTGCAAGGACTAATCAAGGTTAGAGATCTTTCTTAACAAATTTTACTCTATCAGTTTTATTTCCATCAATAACTTTTAATACATAAACTCCATCATCAATATTACTGATATTGATTTGTGGAGGATGATTTATGTTTAACTTACCTGATTCAATCAATTTTCCCTGTAAATTATAAATAAAATATTCCGGATTTTCGGAACTAAAGTCATATTCCAGATAAATGCTTGTGGTTGCCGGATTAGGATAAATATTAATGGAATTAATAAATTGAGATTTTTCGGTTATATCAGTTATTGGGGAAAATAAATAATTCAAGTCGTAAGTAACAGGATTATTCAGGTAAGCCGGCACACCGTTTCTGTGTACTGATAGTTTTAAAATTTGAAATTCCGGGATTACCTGCATAAACTGAATATTTCCTAAACCGGCATTAGAATAATTTTTCATCAGGTTCCAGTTTTCGGTTGAACTGATGTTTATTCCGTCACCAATAGCATAACTGATAGCATAATACCTTGTACAATAATGATGCTGATTGTTCCTTTTTATTTCCCAGTTTGCTGCATATAAATTATCGCCGGGGATAATATCTTCATAGCTGTTTGACCTGAAAGTAAGATATGGAGACTGAGGTGCCAGTTCTGCAACAAGGGCGATGAGACTGTCGTAAGTTTCTGTTGAAGGAGCAAGAGAAGTAATTATAAATCCGTCGGCATATCCATTGGCATTTATACTAACAGCATCACGCATATCTTGGGTGTTGTTTGTTCCATCATTATTAAAATCAGTGCTTTCAAGAAATTTTCTAATTGTTAGCCAAATCGGCTCATAAGCTTTATTATGCTGTGCGTTTCCGTAAAAATCGGAAAGTACGTTCATAAAGGCGGATAATCCGCTTTCATTAAGTCCTGATAAAGCAAATATATGTCCGGCAAAACCAATTAACAGCCACGGCTGCTCATCTGCTTCGGAAGGAATATGAATAGCCATTATTTGATTGGAAACTAAAGCAGAGGCAGGGTCCCAATCCAAATATCTTGAAATAACCGATTTTCCGTCTAAATCAGTTCCTGAAGTTGCATCACCCCAGTCCATCAAACCTGAACAACCCATTGGTGAATTCCTGAATGTTACTCCAAGTAATTTTGCGATGTCAAGGAATGAATTAAAAACCAGTACGTCAATATAATCAATATCTGCCTGATTTGTACCTGCTGAGTCCATGCCTGCAACTATTGCTGCTGCCTCTTCTTTATAAATTGAATCAATCACAAGGTCCTGCTCTTCAATAATTATATTTCTTGCAGCCGGCAAATAAATTCCAAAAAGTGGAATCATGTAACCTTCAACTACATTGGTGATTTCTTCACCGAGAAGATAACCATAAGCAAATCCCCTTTCTTCATGTGTACCCCATAATTTAACAATTGTGATATTTGCTGTGTCGGAAAGAATTACACCGTTTACTTGTTGTGAATAGGAAAATTCAATTGACAAAGATGTGATTATCAATAAAAGCAGGATTTTTTTCATTGTTAATATTTTTTGATTCCAACTAATACTTGTGTGTTTCATAAAAATGCATCTCCCTTATATATTTATAAACTTTTTCGGGAAGCATGTATTCAATATTTTTTCCTTCGCTGATTGCTTTGCGTATAAAGCTTGATGATATTTCCATTAACGGTGTTTTGAATATTTTTATTTTTGGATGGTCTTTATAAATGCCCATCTCGTAATTGGGACGGTTGTATACGTAAATCTCGTATTGTTTAAGGATTTCCTTGTAATTTTTCCATTTGTGGAAAGTTGGGAAAATATCGGTTCCGGCAATTAGTACAAATTCTTTCTGTGGATATTTTTCATGCAGGTAAGTGAGAGTATCAATAGTATAAGATGGCTTGGGGAGTTTGAATTCAAAATCTGATGCTCTCAGATTCGGGTTGTCTTCAATGGCAATATTCACAAGCTCAAGGCGAAAATAATCGGCAAGTAAGGTTTTTTTCTTTTTTAAGGGATTGTGAGGTGAAATTACAAACCATACCTGCGACAGGTCGGTAAATTCAACTATATATTCGGCAATAATCAAATGCCCGATATGGATCGGATTGAATGACCCGAAAAATAAACCTGTCTTCTTATTTTGAGTTGTCATAATTTTTGAACATTGTAATTTGTTTTTTCAAGTTTATCTTGCTTATAGTTTAAAAAGAATTTTCCCTTTTGACATATTCGTGATATATTGCCTGATAGCTTTAACAACATCCTCAAGTTCAAATCTTCCCTGTATTTCTGTTCGGATTTCACCGCTAATAATTTTATTCTGTAAAATTAAAGAAATTTCATTAAATCTTTTTTAGCCATACTTTGTATAAAAATCCCGATTTGACCGGATGCAGCATTCTGAATAATTCCTTTTGTGTGCATTTGTTTTGCAATATCAAGAAGTCCGTAAGCTGCAAACGGATTTATTGAAAAACAAGCTGCCTGGTCAATATCCATTTTTTCTTTTATTATACATACCTCTGATAAATGCAATATCCGAAGGATTACAGGGAGCAGCTTCAATCTTTATCAGCACCTGATTTGAGCCGGGTTTTGGAATATCTTTTTCTTCTATCCTTAAACTCAGCATAGCCCTGATAATGTTTGAATTATATGCAGGTAAAATAACAGATTTCATTTTATTGGGAATATCAAATTTATCCATGGTGTTTATTACATAATAATGATTTCTATCTTTTATATCTTGAAGTTTTTTATTTGCTATGTTACCAACATTTCGGCATTTTTCATAAGTAGAAAAAAATAGTATACACATTTATAAGATTTCGGAAAAACCTTATTTTAATATTTTAAACCTTAGTAGAAAAAATAAACAGACTCTCCCTCAAAACCTTATTACCTTATTTTCATTCGTTTAATAAGGTAATAAGGTTTGTAATCAGGTTTAATAATACATGCTACTAAGGTTAAATAAATAAAAATAAGGTCTTTCTAATACTCCAACTACCGAAAAAATGTAAACCGAGAAATGAAAAATGCCAACATTTCTATCTTTTGTATCTTCAATATATTCTGGTTTCATTGTTTTCATTAATCTAAGTTTGCATTGAGAAAACAAGCTCTTTTGCAATTTCAGATTGTGTTTGGGCAGGTATGAATTGCAAATGTGCTTGCGATGTTTGGTTTTTAATATTATCGTACTCTTTTTTTTCTTTATAATATTTAGAACTAGGATTTTTAATGTCCTCTCTACTTATCAAATAATGTTCATTAATGAATTTTATTATTGATGTATTTGAAGTATTCTTTGAAATTTCTTTAAATTCATTGGAATAAATAATTTTTTTTATAATATCCTTATCTGATTGTTTGAAGCTATTAAATTCATTCCACCATTTTTTAGTATATCCTCTTTCTTCAAAGAAAAATCTATAAAGGATATAAGTTTCAGGCATAATAAGTATCTTAAAATATTCGTCAATATTTTTCCCAAATGCTTTATAAAAAAAACTTTGACCTTTTCCTATTTTGCCTTTAGTTGCATTTAAAACGGTTTGTATTGCTCTAATATATTTTCTATTCCAATATGGTCCCAAATAATCTCTGTTTTTATACCATTTATCACCATTAATCGGATGAAATTTCATCGGAAAAGAATAAATATTAATATTTAAGTTTTCACAAAGATTAATATTTATTTCCAATCTTTGGTATAGTTCTTCTGGTTTATCTTTTTCATTGTATAAAAGATAATTTGACAAATTGCGTATTCCATACTTTGCTGCTAATTCAATTGCTCTTGTATATACCTTTTCATATTTCATGCTATCAAATGCAATTCTTAAGGGTTTTATAGGTATTTCACTTAATAATTGCATTTTCTTTTCATCTAAAAGTCGTGCGTCAAGTCCTTGATTGAAATCAACATATCTTTGTTTTGGTGCTTTATTTCTAAATTTTTCAAACGTGCTTTTTATTTCAGTATATACTTCTAAAATATTATTCTTTTTTACTGTATTAATATTAAGCAATTCTAATTTATCAAGTATGTTATATAACTCTTGCTGTCTTTCTCCTTTTAATTTGTTTAACAGATAATGTAGCTGTTCATGAGATTTTTTTATGTATGCCTTATCATTAATTCCTTTTTCTAGATTTGACACTGCAATATCAAGATAATTTGGGTCTGTATACTTAGCTCCTTTCACAAAACCACTTTCTTTAATTTCTTCTATTATTTGTGGGAATTTTTTTGATGCAAGAACATTATTATCTAATAGTAATAATTTTCGCTGGTCTCCATATTCTTTTTTTATTTGTTCAATTTTCTCTTTAAGTGAAATATACGGATTAAACTTTGGCTCAATTTTCCAAACAGCACAAAATGAACATTTGCGAATACAACCTCTTGTCATATACCCATAATAAGCATTATTTTCAGGGTACTTATAATCTATCTCATCTAATATAGAATAATCAAGATGCAACTCGTCAATAATTATTACATTACGATCAAAAATGCCTGCTTTGTCTAATAAACCTTTATGAGGCATAATTCCTGTTTCGTTTTCAAGGTCATCTGCTAAAACGGTTGCCATAACACCACCTACTTTTAATTCCCTTATGTCTTTTACAAGACTTTTAGCATCCTGGATTGCTTTGATGGTGATTTTCCAATGAAAGGTAAATAAAGTAGTTACATATATTCTATCCCATTCTGGCTCATCTTCATATTTCTTTTTCTTGTAAAAATCCGAATAATGTTTTAACCAGATATCTAATAAAGCCAATTGACTATCTGCATCAGAGAAAATGTCTGGAACTTCGGCTAATATCTCCTTTATGTATTTAGACCGTTTTGTCCTTATATATTTTTCAATAAGTTCGGATTTCTTAATCCAATTAATTTCTTTGCTTATTTCATTCAGTTTTTGAATACAATCAGAAGCTATCTGTTTCAAGATAAAATCTCTTACATCTCCCTTATAAAAAGTTACTTTATCACCTAATATTCTATGATAAGTGGCTATTTTCATTAAACCAATTGGCGGGTACTTGTTTTTATAACCGGGTTCTATTAGTAATATGTTTAGCTTTTCTTTTGTCATATTTAATTGTAGTGTTCGGCTATTTTCTTTTTAAGCATTTCTGCTTTCTCTAAAGATAAGTTTTGTTCAATTATTGAAAATATTTCTTTGACAATTACCTTCTCTTTATCAGTTAGGCGAGAAAGGCTAAGTTCATAATAATGCCTTTCTATTGGATGTGAACTCCCGTGATTTTCAACTGAAATATCATACTCTCTCACAACATGATTGTATACAACTGCAATTGCCCTATTATCCAAAGATTTTTCAAAGATTTTAACCAATTTATTTTCTGCCTTAATAGCTTTTCCCTTTGAAATGGATAATTGTTCTCGATAATGATTTTCTTCATTTTTACTTCTAAATTCTTTTTCTGAAAATTCTCTTTCTTTTTCTTTATAAGACGTAATCTCTTTAAAGCGATTATGAATCTCCGAAGAAATGTGGGAAAACCTGTATAAAGCGTTAAATTCTATTTCTAACTTAGTCTCAAATGTTTGAACAGTTTTATTTTCATTAAAATAATCTCGACGGGCATTTGGAATAAATGACGAACCCAATACATAAATTTCACCAATAAAATGATGATTAAACCTATCTTCACTAAAAAATCGATTTAGTGTGTCTTCAGAACCGATTTGGATGTTGTCTTTCCTTATCCTAAACCCTCTTTCGATGTTATTTGAATATATTATTTTGTTGAGTAAATCTGAAACTCCATACCATCCTAATGCAATTAATTCATTTTCTTCATTTTTAATTTCAATAAAAGCAATGTCTAAAATTTTTGATACAGGTTCATTGTTCTTGCTAAAAATATCGGTTTTATAAGCCTTATATAGCTTTTCTTCATTGATGTTTAGATGAACATCATATTCTTCTATTGTAATATTATTTTCATTGAAACGAGTATGAATTTTCTTCCAAAATGGAAACTCCTTATTGAATGGGATAGGGGCAACCATTGACAAATAATTTCTTATGTTGCCTTCGTCTAACAGTTCTTCATTTGTAACATTTCTTAATTCTACTTTAAAAAAGTGTTCGTCCATATCTGCCTCTATTTTGTCAAAGGTAGTAATAACACTAATTACGGTAGCAGCATCCATTGTAATTGTTCTGTCTTCTATGATGCGTTTTAGTTGTTTTGCATTTAATGTGATGATACTTTTTACATTTTCTCCTTTATAGCTTGTTTCAAAAATTAACTTTTCACAATATCCTAAGCCTCCAAGACGTCCAATTCCTCTAAACCCTTTACGTTTGGTTCTATCTTTTTGGGAATTAGCTACATCTCCAAGAAATTGTAATACTTCACTTGATTTTATGCCTGTAGCATTATCTTTTATACTTATTAATTTATGAATTTTATCTATGGTAATATTAATCTCTCCGTCATTTTTTCTATTTAAAACACCTTCTTCAACAGCTACATCAATTTGGTCTGCTGCATTTTGAACGTATTCCCGATATATGAAGCGAGCATCTTCATACATACCTAATGTCAATGTTTCAATGACGTTTTTTCCAATATGTGGTTTGTAATTTTTCATTTCTATTTATTAAAGTGTTTTCTCACTTCATTTGGTATTTTATTAAGGTTATTTTCATCATAACCATGATAAATATTTAAACGTGTAAATCTAAATACAACATACACTTCATTTACAGTATCGTAACTATAATAATACTCTCCCAATTTCTTAGGATATCTGCTTTCAAGTATTCTTTGTGGTTCTATATTATCAACATTATTATAACAACTTAATCTTGTAACAACTCCATCTTTATCATCTGATTCTTCCCATTTTTCCTTTGTATTGTAAAGAGTTTTATCATGTTTCGAATAATGTTCAAATGCTGGTTTAAACTTTGCAAAAAACTCATCTAATTCGTTTCCATTATCGGAAATTATTGTGTCATATTCTCTATACTCATCTTTTACTTCTGTCTTAAGTTTATCATTTCCACCATAAAGGTATTTAAAACTGAAATAAACATTATATGATTCACCGTCAGAATGTATTTTTGAAATCAAATAATTAACTTCACTTTTAGTTTTATCATTGTAGTGTGCCTTAATTTGATTGGGAATGGAAATTATGTTTGGAAGAATGTTGTCTGGATATGTTATAAAATTTGAACCAACATTGCCTAAAAATAAATATACAATATTCCCAAATTCATAAAATTTATCTGGTAATTTATCAAATGGGAAATGGAATACCATTTCTTCTTGTAATTCTTTCCTTAACAAAATTTTTGGCTTTTCTTTTTCAAATTTTTCTAAAAGTGTTGAAACAGCAAAAACCAATTTATAATATTCATCTGTATGGGAATTGTAATCTTTTTCATCCCAAATAATTGACGATATATCCAATACAGTATTAAATTCCATATTATTTATTTTTTGCACGTTTGTTCATTTGAGCCTTAACAATAGCCCTAAATTCGGTATTAGACTGTTCAATAAAATCTTTTGGATAGTAATCTAATGTGCCATAATCATCTAATTCAATAGTTTTGAAAATATCATCTTCAATAAAAGTTAAATTAATATTATCGTCCATTTCATTGCTATCATCTTCAGCAATTCGTCTTCTCATACGTGTTATAAAATGGCTGCTATGAGTTTCAACTATTACTTTTTTTCCTTGTTGTGTCAGCCCATATAGAAAATCAAATAATTTACTTTGAATCTTTGGATGTAAGTGAATTTCTGGTTGTTCAATAATTAAAGTTCCATTATCCTGCATCCTTAAACCTTCTACAACAATTGGCAACAATTGACTAATGCCAAAGCCAACGTGTTTTATACTTATTGGTAGTCCTGATTTATTAATCAATGTTATTTTATAAGTATCGTTTATTTTCTCAGCTTTAATATCTTCTGCTAAATCAAAAATATCACACATCCAATATTTAACAGCATCTAATAATGGTTTCGTTTCTTTAATATATTGAATTTTATTTTCTTGCTTATCTATCTTATAAAATTGTGTTAGACTATCAGCATATTCTTCTAAAATCTGAGCAACAAATTCGCCTTTAGTTCCTACATTTTTATGCATCCTTGAAAAAGAATATTCATCCTTTGGTTGTTCTCTATTTGATCCTATGTAAGAGATATTTTGGAAAAACGAATTGATAATAGCTCGAATATCATCAATATTTATCAGATATTTAGACAATTCAAATCCTTTTGATTTTTCTTTGCCTATTTCAACTTCAACCTCTTTTTCACTTTCATAAAACATAGGATAGATAGATGAATATTGAATATTGAGAATAGTTGGTTTGTTAATCCATAATTCTTTCCCGAAAATTCCAGTATTAGTTTTTATAGAAAAATGGTTTTTAGCATTAATGTCAAACGAAATGTACTGTTTATCTTTTTCTGGCAAATTAAAAACAATAGAGAAATGATTAATAAACTCTTTTTCATCTACAATAGTGTAATGAATTTTAACAGAGCATTTATAATTTCCAAAACTATTGAAAATTGAGACTGTATTTAAATTGTCAATTTTGTCAAATTCTGATTTACTGAACTCAAACGATAGTTTTAGATTATTTTTTAAGTCTTTATTATAAATTATGTCCTTAAATTCTTTAACCTTGTATAATTCACCATCCAAAAAAAATGGTTGGCTGGAAGAATCTAATTCAATTGTTTGTTTCAATAATAATAAAAGCTGAATAAAAGAAGATTTTCCTGAACTATTCACACCTGATAAAACTGTGAATGGTTTAATCTCAAAGTTTTGCAAACTCCTAATGGATTTAAAATTCTCAATAGATATTTTCATTGTAATTCTTCTTTAATTTTTTCCTTAAGTATGCTTGCTATTTCTTTCGGTAAAACATTATCAATAACTGCAAAGATACGAGAAATTAATTTCCTATCTTTTCTATTTAATTTAGCAAGTTCATCGGTAATATATTTAGTTTTTGTATCACTATGGTTATTATTAATAATTTCAGAAATATTAGGTCTCCGGTTACCAACAACTTTTTCAAAAACTTTCTTCTCTGCAGAAAACTCAGATTTTTTTAATTTTGTAGCAGTTCTTTCAAGTTTATCTTCTGCCTTTATTGCTTCATCTTGGATTGCTTCTAATTTTTCTTCATATTTCTCTCTTTCTTCATTATTTGTAAATCCCTTTTCTATTTTCTTTTCAAATTCATTTTGAAACTCGATTAATTTATCAACTTTCTTTTTAGTATTTCTGATTGTTGATGAAAAGTGATATAGTTTATGTAAATTGGTAAATACAATATTCAGTTCTTTTTCAAAATAAACTAATGTTTTATTTTCTAAAAAATAATCTCGTCTTGAATTAGGTATTAATTTAGGACTTACAGCAAATATTTCACCAAAGAAATAATATGATCCTCTAGATTCTTTAAATAATTTAACAAAACAATTATCCATTCCAATTTGTATATTTCCTTTTCTCAATCTGATTCCTCTCGCAAAATTAATTTTAGGTATTTGTTTGGTGAAATTTGAAATACTGAACCAGCCCCAATAGATTAAATCATTTTTTTTATTTTTAAAATCAAAGAATTCCAATTGATGTATTTCATCTATCTT
>JAUXFX010000161.1 GCA_030622635.1 Bacteroidota bacterium | reverse complement strand
TTGTCAATAAAATTTTTAATGCTCCGGCTAAATATGTAATTGTGTTTCTGCTGGTTTGGATAATAATTGCTTTTGCAGGTTGGGTTAGTTTCCAACTTTGGTTAGACAGAAGGTCAAAAGTAATAAGCACTTCCGTAGAAAGTGATCAATTCGTTGCAACTCCTGTCTTTTCTCACTTCAGTCAAACGCTGGGAGAATGGCTTGGCACTTGGATTGGTATTGTAGGGTTTGGCGTTGCTTTATTGACTACAATAATATTAGGAGGAGAAGGTAATAACCTATGGGAGCAACTTGGACTTGATTTTATAGGAGCTGATTTCCTTTCCATTATTTTAATGCCGATTTATGGTTTCCTGATTATTGTTACGACAAGATTTCTGGCAGAACAATTCAGAGCCCTTTCTTCGATTGCAAATAATACAAAGAAGAATTAAAACCAGCCCATAACATCTATGTATAATAAACATGATAACAAACGTGCCGGATTAAATTAAAGGGTTGTCCACCCATAGTGACAGAACGATGGAAAACAACCTCACAAAACCATCTAAAATAAAAAAATGAGGCGAGTTTTACTGAAAATCGCAAGAGTAAGTAATTAACATAAAAATTTTTAAAATGAAAAAGTTAAAATTATTAACGTTAGTATTATCAATATTTTTCTGGACACAAATTTTTGCTCAGGATGCAAAATATGTTTACGGGCCCGTTACCGGAATAAGCCTTGATGATATGTTTGCTATTGCCGAGAAAACTTTTGAAAACAAAGATGTTAAGACAGAGAAGTTTAACTATTTGAGGGGATTTATTATATCCTCACCTTACAATTTTACTGTTCTTGTTAGCCAATACAGAAGTGATATTGAAGTTAAAAATACCGATGATGGTGTTTATATTTCATTTATCAACCTACAGATGAAAGGATCAAGTGGCCGATATGAAGATGTAGCAAGTGTGTTTGGAAAGAAACCCAAAAAGTTGATAGCTGCCATTGGTAAAAATTTTGAAGCAATTTCTAAAAATCCCGATGAAATTAAAGAAGCAAAAGTTAAATTTTATAATAAGCCACACACACATTATCTTTTCTTTAAAAAAGCTACCGATCTTGCAGCTGAACGCTGGTACGAAAACTTCATGAAAGATAAATCATTTGTATGGATGTTAGATTTTAGTGATATCAAGAAAAATGAATCCTCTCGACATAAGGATTATAAATATATTGTTACGGCAAGATATTATTCTGGTTCAAGCCTTGTAGGTACTGGAGGTTTATACATTAAATTGTACACTAATGATGACAAAAACACTATGACCGAGAAAGGTACAAAAATTGAAGTTAAAGGGAAATGTGTTGGATTTAAAGAATACATGGGTTATTATTACATTGACTTCCTTCAAGAGTAAGTAATTAACATAAAAATTTTTAAAATAAAAAATCTATTATTTGTTTTAGTGGCAATGTTATTTGGCACAGGCATTGCGTCTAGTCAAGATAGCTAGTTAATTTTAAATACTTCAAATTCGAACATACCTTCAGATGCCATTATTAGCGTGGGTATGTCCGATGAAGACAATGTATTTATAGGCGCTCCCGGCGGCTTGGTAAGCCCGAGTCATGTATATGAATATGATGGGTACGACTGGACAGAAATTGAATGGATCGGCTCATTCAACGACATGAAAAGCAGCCCTGCAGGTAATCTGGCTATTGATACAGGGGGTGGGATTTATCATTATGATGGCGTTAACTACACAGTGTTCAATAAAGGGAATTCCAACCTGACTTCAGATTTAGTCACTTGTATAGATGTAGCACCAGATGGAACTGAATATGCTGGTTTGTATGCATACGGCCTCCTTTCTGATGGAAGTGTTGCTATCTATGACGAAACCGATTGGAAAAGAATTTCCGGAAGCAAATGTCATGGATATGTTATTTGATGCTGATGAAAATATTATTATGTATCCCAATCCTGTGAATTCTATATTAAACATTGAATATAAAGAAATAACAGCAACAGTAAGATTGTATGTATATAATTTGATGGGACAGCTTGTCATATACCAGGAAATGAATGAATCATATCATAATCTTGATTGCAGTGAGCTTAGTCCAGGACTTTACACTTTAAATCTTAAGAATCAGGAAGGTATTATTGAAAAGATATAAGTGGATAGTACAGATGTTTAGTTTATTAAAAAAATTGTAATTCATGCTTAATATTTATTAACCTTAAAAATTAATGAAATAATCAAAACAATAATATTATGGAAAATTCACAACAATCAACACACGATGTTCAGCCACAAGGCAATAATATTACAGAAAATTCTCAACAATCAACACCCAATGTTCAGCCACAAGGCAATAATACGAGTGGCTACAATCGTCAACAATCTGATGTTATATCAGTCGGCGATTGGATGATAACTTTATTTATCATGATTATCCCGCTAATTAATATTATTATGCTCTTTGTATGGGCATTTAGCGGTGGACCAAAAATTAGTAAAGCCAACTGGGCCAAAGCTTCTTTATTGTGGTTATTAATTATGATAGTTATTTATATCATAATCTTTGCTATCATCGGAGGTGAACTTCTTTCAAATTTTCTTTCATAATTTTAATATTATTAAAGAATAGTGTCAAAAAAAAACGGAGCAGGCTTAGATATTTGACAACAAGCATTTGGAACACAATTTTTTATCAATATTTACGGCTTAATATTTTACCATGTAACTTGCAACCCGTAACTTGTAATTGATTGTTTAATTCCAACACTTATAGTTTGAAAAAACTTTTTATATGAATGATATTTTTTATTAGTATTTACTTTTATTATAGTAAAAAAAGAAATTTATTAACTTATAATAAATCGTAATTCATGCCTAATATTACATTGAAATCAATTAACAGAAAAAAACTATTGCTATTACTGGGGCTTATTGTTTCCACTTTGCTTTATGTTGTTATCTACATACATTTTGACAGCATCAAACAAAAGCAAAGTGTGAATGTTTTTAGTTGCGATGTAACTTTGAAAGACGGAGATCTTGTTTTTAGAAAAGGACGGAGTATAGAAAGTCGTGTAGTTTTAATTACCAAGTTCATTATTAAATAGTTTTTATTTAGAAGAAATTTATTACTTTTAACAAATATTTATTTATTAACCTTAAAAAATTTAAAATTATGAAAAAACTAAGTGTTATTTTGAGTCTTGTTATTGCAAGCTTTTTGTTTTTTACTACATCCTGCGGTACTTCATCATCATCATCTTCGCCAGGTGATATCAGTAAGAAAATCATAAAAGATGTCGAAAAAGGGAATGTTAATGCTGTTATTGCTTTTTATTCAAAAGAAATAACAGATGAAGACAAAGATCTATTAACTAAAATAGTAGAGTTGGGAAAAGAAGGAATGAAGGAAGAAGGTGGGATCAAAACAATTGAAATTATTGAAGAAGATATCAACGAAGCAGGTGATAAAGCAAATGTAAAGTCTAAAATAATATATGTTAACGAAGAAGAAGAAAAGTTAGCTTTTGAATTTGTTATGGAAGATGGTAAATGGAAATTATCAATGATAGGCCCAGTTCAATATTAATTATCACCACTTTAAACGGCAATGTCATTTAGTTAAGAAAAAGTTGATTATTGAACAAAGATTAACGAATACAGATTTTTGTTAATTAAAAAATTATTTATTAACCTTAAAAAATTTAAAATTATGAAAAAACTAAGTGTTATTTTGAGTCTTGTTATTGCAAGCTTTTTGTTCTTTACTACATCCTGCGGTACTTCATCATCATCTTCGCCAGGTGATATCAGTAAGAAAATCATGAAAGATATCGAAAAAGGGAATTTTGATGCTGTTATAGCTGTTCTTTCAACAGAAGGCGAGGAAATAACAGATGAAGACAAAGATGGATTAATTGAGATATTTGAGTATCAACAAGAATTTATGAAGAAGAAAGATGGGATCAAATCAATTGAAGTTATTGAAGAAGATATCAACGAAGCAGGTGATGAAGCAGATGTAAAGATGAAAATAATATATGGCAACGGAGTAGAAGATACGGGAATTCAAACATTTGTTATGGAAGACGGTAAATGGAAATATACCATGAAATAAATCAAATATGATTTTATATCATGTTTGAGGCTGTTTAAAACAAATGAAACCACCATGAACCGACGGGTTAACCCGTCGGCTCACACTGAGTTCGTCCATAAAGTAATTGTTTTTTGATTTCAGAATAACGAATAACGATCCATACGGACAAGTTTTCTGATTTACGAAGTTATTGAAAATATTTTTTGTTGAAAGTATTGAAACAGCATCAAAATCAAAACACACTTCTTAGTTCGTTGTTCAAATGTTCAAATGTTCGTTATTCAATTTTACATGAGGCTGAACAGTAACCAAATATAAATAAATGAAGATCTGTGTTTTAGTCTGACATCTATAATTTTTAGATTTACAGTGAATAAATTAAACAACTATAAGATCTTTACTATTTACAATTATTTTTATTTGGTGCAACATAATTTTAGCCCAGGTAGCTCCATTGGTTAATAACAACTGGCAAACCTATCAATGGCCTTACAATGCCTATTACCCTGAATTATTCGGGCTAAGAAACAAGTTTTAAGAAATTTATTAAATATATCTAACAGATGAATGATCCCATTCATTGTCAACAAAAAAATATTTTTCATCTTCGTTTATTGTTTTTTTCTTTATGCTTTATATCTGTTTGTTTTTTTCAAAATAAAAATTTAAACGCTCAGGAACATTTTAATATTAACGAATATTTGGAATCAATAAGTGAGTATCCTGACGACTCGCTTGCTCAAATTCTTTTCCAAAAAAGTCAGGATTTTATTAATGCTGATTCCCTGGAAGCTGCAAATGAAGTATTAATTTATAGTATTGAGATTGCACAACAGCAAAATGACACCCTGCTAATCGGATTATGCAGATTAAGACAAGGGATGGTGTTTAATGAACTTTTGAAATTCAGGAATTCCTTTCAGGCATATAATCATGCTTATGATATTTCTAAAGAACTCAATGATACCTCTATTATGATACAGGCAATGAAAGGCATTGAAAACTACTACTACCAACTGGAGATGATAGATTCAGCAATTACATACTGTACAAGAGCTATTAAAATCAATACTATACGGCAAAATTACAAAAATCTGACTGATAATTATAGAGCATTATATTCTTATCAGAGATATACAACAGGGACAGTTTTATTAAATACTTTTGTGTTGGAAGGTTTAATTGATTCATGTTTAATTGCAGCAAAAAAATCGAATAATCCCGAGGTCTTAGCTTATTCACTTACCGTTTTTGGCTTGGAAATTTATGATACCGATCCTGATAAAGGATTTGAATATATGCAAGCTGCAAGAGACTCGGCAAGGAAATTACCTGCACCTTCAAATGCACTGGTTTACGCTCTAACTAAATCAAGTATTTTATATTTAAGATCTGAGCAAACAAAACAGGCTGAAATATTTTTGAATGAAGCATTGCCATTAGCTTTAAAAACAAATAACACACGTCAGTTAACACATATTTATTTTCTTTTGGGAGATATGTTTAATGCTAAAGAAGATTCAATTCCGCAGGCTATTACATATTATTATAAAGCTATCGCTCTTGCCGAAAAATACCGTTATAAATATTACCTGCCTTTTATCTATCACAATTTGTTTAATATATATTTTTCAAATAATCAATTTGACAGCAGCTATAAATTTCAACAGAAATATATGGAAGTTTTTAGAAAAAAACATAACAGGGAAATGAATATTCAGATTGCCAGATTATCGGCAAAATACCAGATAGAACAAAAGGTAGAAGTAATTGATGATCTTACTATTATAAACAATCAAAAGAAGGTCATAATTGCAAACCAAAAGAGATTTATTATTTTATTAGTAGTGGCAATTATTGCTATAGGTACCCTATTAGCATTTATTTATTATCAACTCAGAAAAATTAAAAAGGCACATTGGAAGCTTTCACAAAATACAATAGAACTGAACAAAAAAAATAAAGAGATTGCCGGGCTTAAGAAAAAGAGAGACCATCAATTAGAAATTATTCATGACGACCTGAAAAACAAATTAGAAGAACTGTTTGAGAACCAGGAAATTTGCATTCAAAAAGATATAACTCTTAATTCAACGGCACTGGCTTTAAAAACCAATACTTCCTATTTATCCGGACTTATTAATCAAGACTATAAATGTAATTTTAATCAATTTGTTAATAAATACCGGATTGAAAAAGCTTGCGAATATCTTAGCGATAAAAAAAAGAATATTTATACTATTGAAGGAATAGGTGAGATGGTAGGATTTAAGTCTAAATCCGTATTAAACCAAGCATTTAAAGATGCTACAGGAATTACACCATCAACTTTCAGAAATAATATAAGTAAATTTTAAAAATTATAAACCTATTATAAAAACCAAAGAAAAGAAAAAACTAATTTACATGTCAATTTTAATAATTCGTAAAAACCTATGTTATTTTAAACATTCCATTTCTATGCTATTTTCATAGTGACTAAATTTGAATTTTATTACTATCTTTACTTTTAGAGAAATGGAATGTTTAAATAACAAATCATCAGGCAACCTGTTCAACTGCCCAATTCAATGCTTCCTGGAGCATTTCCTTCGGAGCAGATTCAATAAATCCCAATTCGGTTAATTTCTGTGTCAAATCTCTGGAGTATTTAATATCACGTTTAGCAATTTCATAAGCTTCGTCCCAGGTCATTTCAATTCGGGCAACACCATCTTTTATTGCCTGCATTGCAACATCGGCTGATTCAACAGGGAATACATCTGCTTCGTCCATTGTCGGGACTATATTTTCAGGATCAATGCCACGTTTATCAGCATAATCAGCTAAAGAATGAGCAGCCCTGATAGCCATATTATCAGTAATTTTTTTAGCTCTGACTATTAAAGCTCCTTTTAAGATGCCGGGGAAACCAAGTGAATTGTTAACCTGATTAGGAAAATCCCCGCGTCCTGTTGCAACAATATAAGCACCTGCTTCTTTTGCTGCATAAGGATAAATTTCAGGGACAGGATTTGCACAGGTAAAAACAATTGATTTATCTGCCATAACACTTATCCATTCAGGTTTAACTGTGTCGGGTCCCGGTTTTGATACTGCAATCAATACATCGGCATCTTTCGTTGCTTCTTCAATATTTTGAATTTTATCAGGGTTGGTTGATTGACAAAGGTCCCATTTGCGGTAAAATTTTTTGTTTTCTTTCAGGTCTTCCCTGTCTTTATTAAGAGAACTTTTTGAATCGAAAATAATAATTTTTTTAGGATCAGCCCCATCAGCAATTATCAATCTTGCAATTGTAGTATTTGCAGCACCTGCTCCAAGCATAACAATTTTTACGTCAGATAATTTCTTGTTAACAAGTTTTAAAGCATTTAACAGCCCGGCAAGAGTTACACAAGCTGTTCCCTGGGCATCATCGTGCCAAACCGGAATATAA
>JAUXFX010000165.1 GCA_030622635.1 Bacteroidota bacterium | reverse complement strand
TCGCAATGCAGAATTAATTCCTTTAAATGTTGAATTAATGTACCTCCGGCTGAATGAACAATACTTTTCGGAAGTCCGGTTGTTCCGGAGGAATACATGATATAAAGCGGATGGTCAAAAGGTAATTGTTCAAAGGTCATTTCTTCTTTTGAGGGTTGAGCCAGGTCTTCCCAACTCATGGCTTTCGGCATTGTTTCTAAATCCAGATTACCTGTATATTTTATCATCACTACATTTTCAACAGATGGTAATTTATCAAGGATGCCTTTTAACTTTTCCTGCGAATCAAATATTTTACCTTTAAAATAATAGCCGTCTGCCGAAAAAATGATTTTAGGCTCTATCTGGCTGAACCGGTCAAGCACACCTTTAATTCCAAAATCGGGAGATGAAGATGACCAGATTGCGCCGATTGAAGAAGCGGCAAGCATGGCAATTATAGTTTCGGGCATGTTGGGCATAAACCCGGCAACACGGTCGCCTTTTTTAATGCCGAGTCTTTTCAGTCCTTCAGCTACTTTGTGAACTTCATCAAATAGTTCTTTATATGTAATCGTTTTTTTTACTTTATCTTCTCCGCGGAAAATAATTGCAGGATGATTATCTCTTCGTCGTAGCAGGTTTTCGGCATAATTTAATCGTGCACTGCTGAACCACTTAGCTCCCGGCATTTTTTTTGGTTCATCAACTACTTTGTCATAATTTTTTGAATAAATAATTTGAGAATAATCCCAAAATTCTTCCCAAAAATCTGCAACATTTTCAATGCTCCATTGATGAAGGGTGTAATAATCTTTAATATCCTGATTATACTTTTTCCTGATCACATTAAGGAATTCATTCATCTGTGATCTTTCTGCTTTTTCTTTTTTTGGTTGCCAAAGGGTTTTATATCTCATAATGTTATGTTTTGTTATTGAGGTCAAATTTCGTTATTTTTTTGAAAATACAGATCTTTTTATTGTTTTTTGCGACTATCAGGTCGTCCCGATGGGACTTTACTTAGCTTGATTTCATTTCACTATCATCGGACTTTCGTCCGAAGTTACAAATAGATCATCCCTACGGGATTTGGTTATTTTAATATTATCGTATTGTTATTACCAAACTTTTATCTTAATGTTACAAATAGGTTATGCTTATGGGATTTTGTTTTTTTCAAGTTCCGTAGGAACGTTCTGTTTGTAGCTCTGAACGGCAGTTCAGAGAATAAATGATAATTAATAATGCAAAATCCCGTAAGGATGACCTAATTTTAAATCCCAATATATCTTGAAATAACCAGTCGCTGGATTTCGGAAGTACCTTCGCCAATTTGTAATAAACGCTGATCGCGGTAAAATCGTTCAACATCATAATCTTTCATTAAGCCATAACCACCATGAAGCTGGACAGCTTCATCAGCTACTTGCCTGGCAATTTCCGAGCAATAAAGTTTTGACATTGCAGCTTCTTTCCCGAAAGGTTTGTTGTTGTCTTTCAGCCAACATGCTTTATACAGCAGATTGCGAGCCAGTTCGATTTTTGTTGCCATATCTGCAAGTTTAAAAGCATTGACCTGGAATTTACATATTGGCTTACCGAATTGTTTTCGTTCCTGTGAATATTGCAATGCCAGTTCAAAAGCACCCTGGGCGCAACCTAAGCCCATTGCAGCGATTGACAATCTTCCGTTATCAAGTGTGCTTAACATAATTTTTGAGCCTTGTCCGGTTTTACCTAAGAGGTTTTCTTCAGGCACTTTGCAATCATCAAAATAAAGTTCGGCTGTGTTTGAAGCTCTCCACATCATCTTGCCATGCATGGTAACTTGCTTAAATCCGGGCGTTCCTTTTTCAACAATAATACAAGTGAATTCCTTTTTTCCGTCTTTTTCACCGGATACTGCCTGAACAGTTGAACCAATGGAAATATCTGATGAACCATTCGTAATGAAAATCTTTGATCCGTTAATTATCCATTCTCCGTTTTCCAATATTGCTTTGGTTTTTGTTCCTCTGGAATCTGAGCCGGCATCGGGTTCTGTAAGTCCGAATCCCCAAAGAGCATCGCCTGTGCAAAGTTGAGGCAGGTATTTCATTTTTTGTTCTTCTGTTCCGTAATAGTAAAGCGGTCCTATTCCAAGCGAATTATGTGCTGCAAGTGTTGCTGCCTGTGAGCCGTCAACTCTTGCAATTTCTTCAACTGCAATTATGTAAGATAAATTATCCAAATCTTGTCCACCGTATTTTTCGGGTAAATACATACCAAATAATCCGAGCTCCCCGATTTTTTTGGTCAATTCAACAGAAAACTCAGCCTTTTCATCAAGATCTTTGGCTACGGGTTTTATTTCTCTTTCTGCGAAATCTCTTACGGTCTCCCTGATAAGTTGTTGTTCTTCTGTTAATTCAAAATTCATATTTTTTTATTTTGATAATATCCTCATTTTATTCAATTTCTATTAATGAAACACCTGCATCAACCATTTCATCAAGGGAAACAAGAATTTTCTTTATAACTGTATCTTTTTTTGAAACAATGTTGTTTTCCATTTTCATGGCATCAATAACTATTACAACATCACCTTTTTTAATTTTATTACCTTCTTTAACATTTATCTTGAATATTCTTCCCGGAATAGGTGAAATGATGTGGGATTCTTCATCTGCCATGAGTTCTTCTTCTCCATGTGAAATTGCCTCATGTTCTAAAAGGTCATTCCTAAACATTTGAAAGTTCCCTCCGTTTATTGTAATTTTTGTTTTTCCTTCATCACCTTTTGAAATTGTTGCCAGATAAGTGTTTTTTTCAATAGTAAAATCAAGTTCGCCTTTAGTTATAAATTCTAATTTTGAATTATATTTATTTCCCGAAATTTCAAATTCATATTCATTATCTTTGGCTTTATTAACGATTACCGAATATTCTTCTTTGTTATAAGTTAGATTAATTGTCATCAAATTTCTCCAATATCCGATAGTTTCCCAGATATTATGTTCATTTTTAACCGGTTGCTCTTCAGATATCAATTTATTATTAAGGCTATACAGAAGGAATGCAACCATTGCAATGGGATAATCTACTTTATCTTTATAATAAGAATTCCGGTTGGGGGTTTGTTTTTCTTTCACGGCGATTGTTGTTTTTATTGTTGAACTTTGTGATCTTAATTTTTGAATTTCTTCTTCAAATCTTTTTTTTGCAAGACCGGATTTATAATCTCTGTATTGGGTTTCGTGCATGGCGAACTCAAATAGCTCTTCATCATTTTCACCAAAATCCCATTTATTTTTTTTCATTTCTTTGCGATACTTATCCAGTACATCGGGATATGCATCCTGTGGTATTCCGGTATAAAATTCCCTGTTTTGTTTTTCTGCCAGATTAATTATTTCAGGAGCTAAGGGACCAGGTAATTTACCTGCTCTTCCAAGTATCATGTCCCAGGTGGTTTCATCCATCATTGAATATCTTTTTTCTCCTTTTGCCAACTGAACGATATTTAGAAGTGCTACATTTTTTACATACTGGCTGAATGGTGTAACCAGTGGCGGATATCCTAATTTGGGCCAAACATAGGCAACTTCGTCAAATAATTTCATAAGGAGATCATCTTCTGTAAGTTCTTGTTTATTACTGGCTTTTAAAGAATAATTTATACCATCATGAACACCTTTTAGATCAGCCATCAGGCTTCCCATCATACCACCGGGCAGCCCTGATTGTATCATCAATGATGAGAGAAATCTATTTTTAGGATTAATAAAATAGCCCAGAAAATCGTCAATAAAACTTTGTGTTAAAGCACGGGCTTCCATATATGCTTTCATATTGATTTCAGGGACGTCAAAACCTGCATCTTTAAGCATAGTTTGAATTGTTATAACATCAGGATGGACCATTCCCCACGACAGCGGCTCCATCGCAACATCAATATAATCGGCTCCGGCTTTAGCGACTTCTAACGTTGAAGCAACTGAAAATCCGGGACCTGAATGCCCGTGATACTGGACTATAATATCGGGATATTTGTCTTTAATAGCTTTGACTAATTTACCTAATGTTGCAGGTCGTCCGACACCTGCCATATCTTTCAGGCAAATTTCATCTGTTCCGAATTCAACAGCTTTGTCAACTACATCCATAAAATAATCAACACTATGGATTTTTGAATGAGTGATACTCAATGCTACCTGGGATATCATCCCGGCTTCTTTAGCATATTTTACTGAGAGCTCAAGGTTTCTCGGGTCATTTAATCCGCAGAATGACCTTGCAATATCTGTACCTTGTGCTTTTTTAACTTTATACATTAAGTGGCGGACATCAGCAGGTACAGGAAACATTCGTATGCCGTTTAATGCTCTTTCAAGCATGTGTGTTTGAATACCTGCTTCATTAAAGGGCTTTGTCCATTCACGGACAGCTTTGTTAGGATTTTCTCCGTAAAGTAAGTTTACTTGTTCAAAAGCTCCTCCGTTTGTTTCAATTCTTGAGAAACATCCCATATCAATTATAATGGGGGCAATCTTTTTTAATTGGTCAACACGGGGAACATATTTCCCTGAAGACTGCCACATGTCGCGGTATATCAAACTGAATTTTATCGGTCGTTTTTTCATATTTTATTTTTCTGTAGTCTTTTCCTCAGGAGAGGAAATAAAAAAATGACATTCAAATAATCTATTTTACCCAGTTGGGTTTTCTTTTTTCAAGAAAGGCAGCCATACCTTCCTGCCCTTCTTTTGAAGCACGTAACTCAGCAATCAAATTTGCTGTGTAATCAATTGAATCTTCAAAATTATATTTATTTGAGATATTGTAAAGTAACTGTTTGCAGGCAGCCATTGCATCCGGTCCGCTTGACATTAATACTTTTATAGTCGAATTTATTTGGTCTTCCAGTTCTTCGGCGGGTAAAGATTTATTTACTAATCTGTAATATTCTGCTTCTTTACCGAGAAATCTTCTTCCGGTCAGCATCAGGTCTCTTGCTCCGTATTCACCAATTCGTTTTACAACATAAGGCGAAATAGTGGCAGGAACAATGCCGAGTTTCACTTCTGCGAAAGCAAATTTTGCTTCATCTGTACAATAAACAAAATCACAAGCAGCAAGTAATCCGTTTGCTCCACCTATGGCAGCTCCTTGCACAACAGCAATTGCAGGTTTTTTACAAGTATAAATTACGTTAAAGCATTTGGCTAATTGCAAACTGTCGTGATAATTTTCATCATAACCAAATTCGGCTATGCCTTTCATGTAATTCAAGTCAGCACCTGCACAAAATGATTTTCCGCGTCCGCGTAAGATTATAATTCGTACATCAGCCATAGTATTAATTTCCTGAAAACAATCAATAATTTCAGCTATCATTTCGGCGTTCATAGCATTATGTTTTTCAGGGCGGTTTAACCATACAGTGCCAACTTTATTTTCTAATTCAAATTCAATGTTTTGGTATGCTTTCATGTCTTATATTTTATTATATATTTTCCGCGGTAATAACATTTTTAGTAAAATTTGTTAAGACACACTTTACAAAATTGTACAAAATTTGTCAAGTGGTAATATATAAAATTTGAAAATTTTACATCCTGAACACTCCGAATTTTTGTTCGGGAAATTTATTATTCAATGACATTGAAATACCCATGGCAACGATTTTACGTGTATCAACCGGATCAATGATACCA
The DNA here is from genome assembly GCA_030622635.1 of Bacteroidota bacterium. Classification (GTDB taxonomy): domain Bacteria; phylum Bacteroidota; class Bacteroidia; order Bacteroidales; family JADFUO01; genus JADFUO01. The sequence continues at coordinate 1,545 of JAUXFX010000165.1, read as the reverse complement.
TCATCCCACAAGCGGGCAGTACTAAAATAAGCAGAGCCTTCCTGGTCGTATTTATCCATAATAGTTTTTCTAAGGTTATCAATTTCTTCCTGAGGCATTTCTTTTCCTATGGCTTTGTACTGGTCGTATTTTACGGTAATTAAAACGCCGGCTGCCTGCATTCCACCCATCACAGAGATTTTTGCATTAGGCCACATAAACAACAAACGGGGGCTGTATGCACGGCCTGCCATTCCGTAATTACCAGCACCGAAAGAACCGCCGAATATTATAGTGAATTTAGGGACATTGGCATTGGCAACTGCGTGAACTAATTTGGCCCCGTCCTTGGCAATGCCTTTTCTTTCAAAATCTTTTCCTACGATAAATCCTGTAATATTTTGAAGGAATAACAGCGGGATTTTTCTTGTTGCACATAATTCAATAAAATGCGTTCCTTTTAAAGCGGATTCAGAGAACAAAACACCATTATTTGCCAGTATACCGACCGGAAAACCCATGATACGGGCAAAACCTGTAATAAGAGTTTTGCCATATCTTTCCTTGAATTCGTGGAACTTACTTCCATCAACAATACGCATAATAACTTCGCGTGGGTCAATCATCTTTCTGAAATCAATAGGTGCTATTCCATATAATTCTTCAGGATCGTAGATTGGCTCTTCAATAGCTTCAATGTCTAAAATTTGCTTTTCATTTACTTCAAGATTTTCAAATATATTCCTGCAGATTTGAATAGCATGTTCGTCATTTTCGGCGAAATGGTCAGCAACTCCCGACATTGAAGTATGAACTTCTGCACCGCCAAGTTCTTCAGGTGTAACAACTTCTCCTGTAGCTGCTTTTACTAATGGTGGTCCGCCAAGGAAAATTGTTCCCTGCTTTTTAACGATAATAGTTTCGTCGCTCATTGCAGGAACATACGCACCTCCGGCAGTACATGATCCCATAACGATTGCTATTTGCGGAATTCCCTTTGATGATAACTGTGCCTGATTGTAAAAGAACCTGCCGAAGTGATCTCTGTCGGGAAAAACATTTGCCTGCTCAGGTAAAAATACTCCTCCGGAATCAACCAGATAAACGCAGGGCAAATGGTTTTCCATAGCAATTTCCTGTGCCCGTAAATGTTTTTTTATTGTTTCTTTGATGTAAGTACCGCCCTTTACAGTTGCATCATTTGCAATAATTATGGTTTCTTTTCCGTGTATTACGCCTATTCCTGTAGCGATCCCTGATGAAGGATGACCATTGTCAAAAATATTGTAAGCTGCAAGTGGAGATAATTCCAAAAAGGGAGTATTAGGATCAATCAGCTTGTCAATTCTTTCCCTGACAAGCAGCTTCCCTCTTCCTTTATGTTTTATTATGGCTTTTTCAGAACCACCCTTAATAATTTCTCGATGAATTTCTTTATATTTCTTTAAAATCTTTTGAAATTCTTCTTTGTTTTTTTTAAACTCATCCGAGTTGGTATTGATTTTTGTTTCTAATGTAAACACTATTTCAAAATTTGGGTTTATAAAAGAATAAAATTATATTATT
>JAUXFX010000276.1 GCA_030622635.1 Bacteroidota bacterium | reverse complement strand
TTTAATAATAACCAATCCATCGTTAGTTGCAGCATAAAGGTCTTTATTATTTACCTCCATTAATTTATTAACATACATGTTTTTTATACCGAAATCCTGTAAAACAGGTGTTTTGTTATTATCCAGTTTATAAATCCCATTATTGGTACCTATCCAAATCCCATTATTCGAATCACGTAAAAGATTAAAAACAATTAAATTATTCAGTCCTAAAATTTTCAGATTATTGTTATTATCCATTAGATAAAGCCCTGTTGCACCACCAAGTAAATATTTATTATCAGGCAGTTTTATTATGTCCATTAACACAGGCCATTTTATTTTGGATTTTGAACCTGTCAATACAGATTTTAATTGTTTGAAATGTGGTTCTTTAAAACGATAGATTTTATTATTGCTAATACATAAAATCTCAGGTTCATCTAATAATATTGTAAATACAGCTTCATCCTGAAATCCTTCTTTTCGTCCGAAGTTAACAATTTTTACAGATGAGAGTTTAACAACACCACGTAAATTTGTACCAATCCACAAATTTTGTTCACGATCTTCAAATAATGTATAAAGTTTCGAAGTAGGCAGCCCGTTCTCATCAGTAATATGAAGTATGTTTTTATCTCTTATGCGAAATAGCCCGTTGTTTTGTGTGGCAATCCAGTAATTACCGTGTTTATCTTCAATTCCATACACAGCTGGCTTTTTTAAAAGCCATTCCTTTTCATAACCTAAAGAAGTATTATTTAATTTTACCTTCATAACACCTTTACTACCACAAAGAATTAAATTATAATTTGAATCTTAAAAAAACATTCGCGGCAATACTTCACTCAGGTTTCCAGTAAAATTAACCTCAATAAAATTATTTGAGAAGAATTTGTATATTTTATAATTGGAAGTTAACAAATAAACAGTACCGTTTTTATCTTCATCAACGTGAAGGATTCTATGTTTTTGGTAATTATATATTTTAGAATAATTGTAAACAGAGTCATTTTCAATAAGGTAAATATCTCCCGGTAGTTGGAAATTAAATACCCAAACCCTGTCGTAGTTATCAACAAAAACACGATAGAAATCATCAAATTTCCCTAAAACAATATTAGTAATTGAGTCATCGTGTATTTTGCTCACTCCTCTCGGACAACCTGCCCAAATATTTCCCTTGCTGTCTTCCTGCACATTATGGGCAAAAAATTCGATAAGACCATTTGATTTATTGTAAATTTTATAATCTTTGCCATTATATTTTACCAATCCGGCTGTAGCAGCAAACCATATATATCCCTTACTATCCTGGAATATATTCCATATCTGGTTCCCTGGTAATTCTTTGTCTTTAGTATAATTAACAAAATTATATTGTTGCGGATATACTTCCAGAATAAGAAAAATTGTTGCTATTGCAAAAAATAAAATTTTCAATACGACACTCTTAATCCCGGATGAGGTAAAAACCTGAACCATGATATATTATTTTATAAACATTCGTTTTCGGGTTTCTGTTTCGAACTTAGTTTTTAATTTGTATTAAAAATGATTAATCACTAAAAAATACATTTTCTCTTTTGATCAACCTCGACGGCTAATTTCCTTTAACAATTGGAGGTTCAATATTTTGATATCTTTCCCTGTTATGTCAATTATGTTTTCATTTTTTAATTCCGTCAATAGCCTGACAGTACTTTCGGTTGAGAGGCCGGCGAATTCGGCGATATCTTTTCTGGATAAATGTGAAAATGCTTTTTCTTCCTGTAAACTTTTGTTACACAGGTAAATCAATGTGTCAGCCAACCGGCCATGCATTTGTTTATTGTTCAGGCTTTGTATTTTATTAAAGAGTTGTTTTTCATTTTCGCAATACCACTTGATTATTTCGGAGGCAAAATGACCATTGTCTGTCAGCAACTTTCTAAAACTGTCCTTTTCAATCAGGCATATTGTGGAATTTTCTAATGCTACAGTGGAATAATTATAAATGTTGTCTCCATAAATTGAAGACAAACCTATGAACTCTGAAGTTTTTAATATTTTTAAGTTAATGTTCTTATTACTGGGACTCTCCAGATACAATCTAACCAGACCATCTGAAATATATAAAACATAGGATGCAAAGGCTCCCTGCTTGCAAATATTTTCCCCTTTTCTATATAAAATCTGGGTTTTATTCTGATTAATAAATTCAAGCTCCGAAGGAATTAATTTTTTAAAACATTTCGCACTCCTTTTACAATCCAGGCAATTAATAGATTCTGAATCCTTCATTCCGGTCTGTATTACAAATTTTATAAAATATGTTACAAATTTAATATTATATCAATTAATCCATTGAGCAATCTCAATAATTCAGTTAATTCAAAAATATCTACATGATATCTATATTTACTAACTAAAAGTTACCTTTGATTTAATTTAAATTAAAAACATTTATAAGAAATAAAAAATGAAAACTTATGATGTTATCATTATCGGAGCCGGGCCATCTGGTATTGTTGCCGGAGTAACAGCCAAAAAACAAAATCCTGATAAATCAATGTTAATGATCAAAGAAGAAGAAAAGGGGTTGGTCCCATGCGGCATTCCTTATATTTTTCATGGTTTAAATAATGTGGATAAAAATGTAATGAGCCCAAAACCATTTATCGAGCTTGGAGGAGATGTTATAGTTGATCCGGTTGTAGAGGTTGAT
>JAUXFX010000164.1 GCA_030622635.1 Bacteroidota bacterium | reverse complement strand
GAATAAATTGTTTGAGTTTTTAAAAAAGAAATTCTAACAAAACAATTAAAAATTTATAACGTTAATGATTGATATGTACTTTTACAAATTATTTTCTTTATAAATTTTTAAATGAAAATATTTTTCAAACATATTAAATTCATAATTTTTCTAATAACTTTTTCTCCTGTAATATTATTTGCTCAAAAAACCACCAAAGTACAACTTCTGAATTCAAACAAATTAATTGGTGTTAAAACAGATGGGAAAGAATTAAACAGATTAATAGGAAATGTGATATTAAAGCACGACAGTACAATTTTTTATTGCGACAGCGCCTATCTTTATAAAGGAACAAACAACTTTGACGCATTCAGTAATGTTCATATTATTATAAACGATTCTGTAGAAATTTTCGGCGATATATTAAATTATAATGGGAATACGAGAATTGCCGAATTATTTTACAATGTTAAACTTATTGACAATAAAGCTACCCTTACAACAGAACATCTTATCTATAACAGAAACACACAAATTGCATTCTATAATATTGGAGGAAAAATTGTTGATAAAGAAAACCAGCTTACAAGTGTTATCGGGTATTATTATACAAGTCAGAAAGAGTTCTTTTTTAAAGACAGCGTGGTTTTAATAAACCCTGATTATATTATGAATTCAGACACACTGATGTACAATACAGAAACAGAAATTTCCTATTTTTACGGACCAACTACAATTATAGGTGATGAAGATTCGATATACTGCGAGGATGGATGGTATGATACAAAATTTAACATTACACGTTTGAAAAAAAATGTATTCATACAGCACAATGAACAAATCATTATCGGCGACACAATTTATTATGATAAAACAAAAGGGTACGGTTTAGCCATAAATAATGTTGTTTTGATTGATACATTACAGGATGTGGTTGTGAAAGGAAATTTAGCTGAATATCAAAAAAACAAGGGTTTTGCATTCGTTACCGACAGTGCATTGGCAATTACAATTGATAATAATGATTCTTTATTTTTGCATGCCGACACTTTGAAAATCGTTTTTGATACTGCTCATAAAGCAAAAATTCTATTTGCTTATAATAAAGCAAAATTCTATCGTGAGGATATCCAGGGATTATGCGACTCGCTGGTTTATAATTTTAAAGATTCTACAATTACTTTATATAATGAGCCGGTTTTATGGTCGGATAGCAGTCAGCTATCTGCCGACTCAATTAAAATTGCTATCGCAAATAACCAGATAGATACTATGGTTTTGTTTAATTCATCTTTTATAATTTCACGGGATGATACTGCTACTTTTAACCAGGTTAAAGGAAAAAACATGGTAGCTTATTTTACTGACAATGAATTGAAAAAAATAACGGTTGACGGAAACTCTCAGACAATATATTTTGTTCGTGAAGAAAATGGTGAACTTATTGGCATAAATAAGGCAGTTTCAAGTAAAATGCTAATCTTTTTAGAAGACAAGCAAATGAAAACCATCACCTATATTGACTTTCCCAAAGAAACACTTTATCCTGAAAAGGACTTATCACCAAAAGACATCATCCTTAAAGGCTTTAAATGGCTGGAAGAGAAAAGACCGAGAAATAAGATGGATGTGTTTTATTAGTCTCTTAAAAAGATTTTGATTTAAAAATGCATTTTTACGAATTACGATTTACGGATTACGGATTTGAAATTCAACGGGAGTTTGGAATTAGTTTCTTTATATTTTTTTTTAATCTTAAATATCTACGTTTATCAGCGTCAAAATCAATAAAATAGTTTTAAAAAATTGAATGACGCTGATCCATACGGACAAGTTTTACGCAGATGAACACTGATATAATACTGAGAATATTAAAGATAAAAGTAAACATGAAATTTATTTACAAACTTTTATATCCCGAATTCACGTTAACTAACTTAATTCTTAACTCGTAATCCGTAATTCGTAATCCGTATTATCCTACCACAGCTGGTTTTTAGTTTTTAACTATTTTTGAGAATAATATTGTAACTTAAAATAATGAGAATCTCACATATTTCTTGGGATTGTTTTTGATATCTTCAAGTAATTTGTTAAGGTCGGCTGCTGATTTCTCAAGTTGATAATACAAACTGTCATTATGGATTAACATACCTATTGTACCTTCACCTTTATTAATTTTATCAGCAATGTCTGCAATATTTTTCAGTGCAATATTGGCATTATTAAATGTTTTTGGGATTTCAGCTTTTGCCAGTGTATCGCTGATAGCAGAAAAATTTGAGATGATATTATTGATGTTGTCTTTATTTTTATCAAGATTTTTGGTAATTGATTCAATATTAGTTAATATGTCAGCAAGCCGGTTTCTTTCAACTGTAACCAAAGTATCAATTTCATAAGAAGCACTTTGAATAGCTTCAAGTGTATTTCTAATACTTTCAAAACTTTGTGACAGGTTTCTACGGGCATTTTCATTAAAAATTTCACTAATAACTATAACTGCCGAGTCAATAGTAGCCAATAAATCTTCTGCTTTCTTTTTTATCGGCTGTACCTGCCTGTTCACTTCTTCTTTTAAGCCGGCTTCAATAGAAGTAAGCAAAGTATCACCGGCAACTGCAATTACTGTTGAATTTCCCAAAACGATTTCAATTGCTTTTGAACCCATAAGGTCGGAGCTGTAGATTTTTGCTATAGAATTTACAGGGATTGGGAAATCGGAAGTTACTACTATCTCAACCACTATACGTCCTGAATGGTTTTCTTCAAAATACAAATTTTTTACCTGCCCTACTTTAAGCCCGTTAATTGAAACAGGATTGGCTTTCATTAAACCGTTTACCTGAGTATAAACTCCGAAAAATGATTTTTGCTTTGTGAAAACATCCCAGCCCTTCAGGTAATTATACCCCCAGATAAAAAGGGCAATCGCCACAATAAAAACTATTCCGACTATAAATTCTCTTGATAATTTCAAAACTTTAAAATTTAATTTTATACAAATATAATATTATTTAGTTTAATGTCAATTACAATAAAATAAATATGTTGACTTTTTCTTTTTTTCTTATTTTTTTTGAAGTTTTTTAGCTTTTGACATTGAAATTCTTTCGCCGTTAAAAAAAGCAACTACAAAAGCGTCTTTGAATCCTTTATTTTTAACTTTCTTTTTCAATTTGTTGGCACTTTTTAATGATTTTTCGTTTCCAATAATATACTTATATAAGCTATTATGAAAGTATTTCCGAACATCTTCCAATCCCTTAAATTCCTTTGCATTTAATTTTATTTCTTTTTTTGAAGATTTAATCTGAACACAAAATACTACTCCCGGATCAAAAGGCTTATTTTCAGAATCTTTATAATTTTTATTTGATTCATCAGGATTTTTTTTCCGTACATTACTAACGATTGGCTGTGATGGCTTATTATATGCTTCAATTTCTTTCTTATATTCTTTAAAAGCCCTGTAAATTGCAGAAGCTATAAATACTTGTCCGTCTTTTGAGTTTAAAAATTTTTCATCTTTAGGATTACTTAGATAGCCTGTTTCAATTAAAACTCCGGGCATTGTTGTTTTGTATAAAACCCAAAAACCTGCCTGAAAAACTCCCCTGTCTTTTAATCCGACTCTTTCCTTAAACTGCTTTTGAACTTTTGAAGCAATATTAATACTTTGCTCTAAAAAAGCATCCTGATAAAGATTAAAAATTATATATGCTTCAGGAGAATTCGGATCAAATCCCTCATATTCGTCAGATATGTTTTCTTCTTTTAAAATTGATGCATTTTCAGCTTTTGCAACTTCAAGGTTTGCCTGACTTTTGTGCAATCCCATTACATAAGTTTCGGTTCCGTAAATTTTTGATGAGTTATTTGCATTACAATGAATCGAAATAAAAAGATCGGCATTATTTTGATTTGCTATTTTAGCTCTTTTATAAAGTTCAACAAATTTGTCGGTTTTTCGAGTATATATCACCTTAACATCAGGCAAATTTTTTTCAATATAACTACCTGTTTTCAGGGCGATGGATAATGCAATATCCTTTTCTTTTGACTTTTTCCCTAAAGCTCCAGGGTCTCTTCCTCCATGACCTGCATCAATTACAACCTTTCTCACCATACCATTGTTTTGAGTAAAGGCATTAAAACTATTTAAGAAGATAAAAGTTATTAAAACAAATTTTAAAACAAATCGTTTCACGTATAATGATTTTTAATTAGATTTGACACTGATTTTTTGGAAAATCATTAAATTATTGATTCCATACAAAAATAATATTAAACAAAATAGTATTTTAATAAATTGTTTGACAAATTATTAACAATCCAATCGTTGAAAACGTCATTTATATTTTTAGTTGTTTTTTTGTGTAATTTGTTTGTTAATGCACAAGACACTATTTATAAAAACGTAAACGACACCTTGTTATTACAAGTTGATTCGTTAGTTATTGATACATTGACTGTTGACACATTGGAAGTTCAGAAAACAAGTGCTGCAATTAAATCAAAAGTTGACTACAGCTCAAATGATTCCATCCGTTTTGATGTAAAAAATCAGGAAGTTTTTTTATATAATAATGCTGAAATAAATTATGATAAAATAAATTTAAAAGCTGCTTATATTAAACTTGAATTTGAAAAAAGTATAGCTTTTGCCGAAGGTGTAGAAGATTCAACAGGTAAAATAGTGGGGTCACCGGTTTTTACTGAGAACAGCCAAAGTTATAAGTCGCGTACAATGAAATATAATTATGAAACAAAAAAAGGATTAATTACAAAAGTTTTTACTCAAGATGGCGACGGTTATTTACATGGTAAGATCATAAAGAAAATGGAGAACGATGAAATCAACGTCAAATACGGTTCATATACAACATGTAGCAACGAAGAGCATCCGCATTATGAGTTCAGGTTTAAAAAATCAAAGGTTATTCCCGGCAAAAAGATCATAACAGGTCCTGCACATTTGGTTATTGAGGGCGTGTCCACACCGCTCTTTATTCCTTTCGGATTATTCCCGAATAAAACCGGCCAACGCTCTGGAGTTTTAATTCCCACTTACGGTGAATCTGCAGACCGCGGATTTTATTTTGAAGATGGTGGCTATTATTGGGCTATCAGCGATTGTTTGGACTTTAAATTAACAGGCGATATTTACACAAGAGGTAGCTGGGCAGTAAAACCATATATGAACTATGTTAAAAAATATAAATTCCGTGGTTCATTTAACATGACTTACGCAATAAACCTTGTTGGTGATAAAGGTTCTTCAGATTATAAAAAAAGTAATGATTTTGCCATCAGGTGGGTTCATAGTCAGGATCCAAAAGCAAGACCGAACAGCAAATTTTCAGCAAATGTTAATATTGTCAGCAACCAATATAATAAATATAATCCTACAAGCACCGAAGTATTTTTATCAAATACTTTTCAGTCGAGTGTTGCCTATCAGACAAACTGGGCAGGAAAATATTTTTTAACAGTCAATGGCAGCCATAGCCAGAACACCGGAACAAAAAAGGTTAACATAACTTTGCCCGAATTATCTTTTTCCGTTAACCGGTTTTACCCTTTAAGGAAAAAAGCAAAAGCCGGGCAATTAAAATGGTATGAAAATATTAGTATGAATTATACCATGAATGCAAAAAATACTATCAATATCTTAGATTCATTATTATTTACATCCGAAGCACTTTCGCAAATGCAAAATGGCATTAAACATTCGGTTCCAATAAGTAGTTCTATTAAAGTTTTAAAATATTTAAATCTTACAAACTCAATAAATATTACGGACAGGATGTATTTTAAAAGCATCAGGAAATACTGGTCGAACGATACTGTGTGGACTAGTGATACCACTTATAATATCGGTAAAGAAAAAATTGATACAATTCCTGGATTCAGAAATGCTTTTGATTTCAGTTTGTCATCATCACTTACTACAAAATTATATGGAATGGTTGCCTTTAAAAAAGGACCTGTCAGGGCAATTCGTCATGTTTTAACACCTACAGTCAGTTTTTCATATATCCCTGATTTTGGCGATCCGGTATGGGGATATTATGATTATTACATTGACACCAATGGAAGAGAAATTGATTATTCAATATTTGACGGAGCTATTTACGGCAAACCGCCCGGACAAAAATCAGGCAGGGTAAACTTTAGTTTAAGCAATAATCTTGAAATTAAAGTAAGATCAAAAAAAGATACAATAACCGGAATGAAAAAAATCGTGCTGGTTGATAATTTCACAATTTCCTCTTCTTATGATCTGGCAAAAGATTCTTTAAACTGGTCAAAAGTTTCAATGAGCGGAAGAACACGGTTATTTAAAAATCTGAACATAACATATTCAAGTTCATGGGACCCGTATATTCTTGATTCAGCAGGGACAAAAAACCTTAACCGTTTTGAATGGACCGAAAACAGAAGATTGTAACGGCTTGATAATACAACATGGAACCTTGGACTAAATCTTAACCTAAACTCCCAGAAATTAAAAAAACAAAAAACCTCAGATAAAGGAACAGAGGAAGAAATGTCTGAAATAACTGAAAACCAAGATCAATACGTTGATTGGGACGTACCCTGGAGCTTGAACATAAATTACAATGTCAGATACACTAATAGAAACAAGTATGTAAATTACGAAAAATCACAAGAAGAAACATTGGTTCAAACTCTTGGTTTTAGTGGTGATATAAGTATTACACCCAAATGGAAAATAGGTTTCAGGTCGGGTTATGATTTTGAGACCGGTAAATTATGTTATACTTCAATTAATATTTACCGTGATTTACATTGCTGGCAGATGCGGTTCAACTGGATACCAATGGGTCCCCAAAAAAGCTGGAATTTTTCACTCAATATCAAATCATCAATATTACAGGATTTAAAACTGACCAAGAAAAAAGATTTCAGGGATAATTATTAGATGAATATTGAATTTGCTAAATTATTATTACTATTTTTGTATAGAATTATGGAAATTCTTATACTTTAAATAATTATGATTATCAGAAATTTTAAAATTAAACAAGCTTACGCTTCTTAAACTCTTAACGCTATGAAAATATTACTTGACATAAGGGATAATAAAGCAGCTTTTTTCATGGAAGTGCTGAAGAATTTTTCTTTTGTAAAAGCTATGCCAATTACCGAGAACAAAGCAGAGTTTCTAAAAGATTTAGAGGATGCAACGGAAGAAGTGAGGTTGGCTAAACAAGGTAAAATAAAATTACAATCTGCTAAAG
>JAUXFX010000228.1 GCA_030622635.1 Bacteroidota bacterium | reverse complement strand
CTGGCTTGAGAATAATGGGGAAAAATATAAATTGTCTACAATGTATAGAACTTAAAATGACTATTCGTAGTTAATTACTTCCTTAGTCACAATTAATAAATTTGATTATTAACAAAGGTAATATCTTTTAATCTTTTTATCATTAATTATTGTGATAAATTTTCCAATAAAAAATCCGTCATACGTTTATATAAATGCATTGTTGTGTTCCCACCGTATATACCATGATTTTTGTTTGGATATAGCTGCATTTCAAATTGCTTATTGGCATTAACAAGGGCGGTTATAAGATCTATAGAATTCTGATGATGGACATTATCATCAGCCATACCGTGTACAAGCAAATATTTACCTTTTAATTTATCAACATGGTTTATCGGTGAGTTATCATCATACCCTTCGGGATTTTCCTGTGGAGTTCTCATAAATCTTTCAGTATAAATGTTATCGTAATATCTCCAGTTAGTAACAGGTGCAACAGCTATACCAACACTAAAAAAGTCTGCCCCTTTAGTCAAACAAAGTGTTGACATATAACCTCCGTAGCTCCAGCCAAAAATCCCTATTCTCGCGGGATCAACATAATCAAGAGTGCCAAGATATTTTGCTGCCTCAATTAAATCAATAGTTTCGTATTTGCCCAATTGCAAATAAGTCATCTTTTTAAATTCTTCACCCCTTGCTCCTGTTCCCCTGTTATCAACCGATACTATCATTATTCCTTTTTGTGCCAGCATCTGATACCATAAACTTCCTCTACCCCAGCTATTGCGAACGGTTTGTGACCCGGGTCCTCCATAAACATACATTAACACAGGATACTTTTTCGTTGGGTCAAAGTTATCAGGCAATATTCTCCACCCGTTCAATTCCACACCTTCAGATGTAATAAAACTAAAAAATTCCTTTTTGCTGTAACCATATTCTTTTAATCTTTCAATTAATGCGTTATTATCCTTTAATACCCTGATCTGTTTCCCATTGGCTTTATTAACAGTTATGTACGGAGGTGTATTTGCATCGGAATAAGTATTAACATAATATTTATAGGTAGAACTGAAACTTGCACTATTAGTTCCTTCCTTTTGTGATAACCTTGTTTTATATCCGTCAAGCCTCACAGCATACAGACCACGGTCTAAAGGCGATACTTCTGCAGAAATATAAAAAACCAATTGTTTTTTCTCGTTATAACCCAACAAATCCGTAACATCCCAGTTGCCCTTTGTCAATTGCCTGACTAATTCCCCATCCATATTATAAAGATATATATGATTAAAACCGTCTTTTTCGCTGGTAAACAAAAAATGAATATTATCATTAAAGAATATTAAATTATCATAATTGCTATCATCAATATAATATTTGTTTTCTTCTGTATATAATACTCTTGAATTTCCTGTTTTAACGTTATTTAATAATATTTCAAGTTTATTCTGCAATCTGTTCAGACGGAAAATTGCAAGGACATTCGGATCAATAGTCCATTTAATACGCGGAATATATTGGTCAATTTCTTCACCGATATTCATTTTTTCTGTTGATTTTGAATTTATGTCATAAACAAAAATTTCAACAACCGAATTATCTTCACCTGCTTTAGGGTATTTGTATTTATATTCTTCGGGATAAAGGTCACCGAACGTTGTCAGGCAGTATTCTTTTACATTGCTTTCATCAAAACGGTAAAATGCAATTTTTGCTCCATCCGGCGACCAGAAAAAAGCTTTTGTAAAACTGAATTCTTCTTCATAAACCCAGTCGGTCGTTCCATTTATTATTTGATTGAATAAGCCGTCTTTTGTTATCTGTTCTTCATTACCGGTTTCCAAATTTTTAATAAATAAATTATTATCTCTTACAAAGACAACCATTGATCCATCAGGAGAAAAATCGGCTAAACGCTGTTTACCGGTTTCTGACAATTGTGATAATTTTTCATTTTTAATATCCCATATATAATAGTTTGATTTTGAGGAATGCCGGTAAATAAATTCGGTTTCAGTAGGTATTAATATTTTTTGCTCATCTTTACTAAACTTATAATTCCTAAACCGAATATGGACAGTATCTCCTTCAGGAATTAACTGACTGGCAGTAATTAGGGTTTTGATTTTTTTACCTGATTTATAACTATAGACATTTAACGAATCATTTTTTAATACCGTATAACTCTGACCATCAGCCATAGATTTTATCCCATAAGCCATTTTAGGATAAAATTTTCCGCTTTGAAAAATATCTTTTAGTGTTAATTCTTTTTGTTCTGTTTGAGAATAAGAAAACTGGCTAAAAGTAAAAAATACCAGACTGATTAAAATTGTAAAAAAATTTCTTTTCATAAGGATTAATTTAAATTATGAGTACAAATATAGAAAATATTCTTAGGCTAAATAATATTTTGATGTGCTAAACATAAATATTTATAAGTAACCGTTCACAGTTTGAAATTAGAAATTGGAAATTTATGTTATCATATTTTCACATACTCTTTTCATTTTTCTCTAATTTCTAATATTTATTTAAACTTTCGGACTTTATTAGACAAACATTAAATAGTTATAATTATTTTATATCTTTGCGTGTTAATTTATTTTTTGATAATATCACAAAGACATCAATATCAGTTATATCCAAACCCGGATTGTGACTTACGAGGCGAAGCTGTACTAAAGTGATAAAGTATGAATATTTATTTAATTCTGGCAATCCGTGCAGCTATTGAAGCAGGAAAAGCGATACTCGATATCTATCAAACAGACTTTTCTGTAGAATACAAAGATGACACTTCTCCCCTGACCCTGGCAGATAAAAAAGCCAATGATATTATTTTACGTCACTTAAAAGAAACTAATATTCCTGTGCTTAGCGAAGAAGGCAGAAGTATTCCATACCAGGAAAGAAAGCTGTGGAACCAATTATGGATAGTTGATCCGCTTGACGGAACCAAGGAATTTATTAAGAAAAACGGTGAGTTTACAGTAAACATTGCCTTAATAAAAAACCAAGAGCCTGTTTTGGGAGTTGTTTATGCACCTGTATTGGATGAGCTTTATTTTGGTGATAAAGAATTGGGGGCATATAAACTGGAAAAGACAATTGAAAAAACAGATAATTTGGATAATCTAATAGCACTTTCGTCAAAACTTCCATTGAATATTTCAAAATCATATTTTGGAATTGTAGCCAGTCGCTCACATTTAACACCTGAAACGACATCTTATATCGACAAAATAAAGAAAGGGCATAATGCAATTAAAATTATTTCTAAAGGCAGCTCATTAAAGTTAGTTATGGTAGCAGAAGGTATTGCAGATGTCTATCCGCGTTTTGCTCCCACCTCTGAATGGGACACAGCAGCAGGTCATGCTATTGTTTTAGCGTCAGGAGGAAGAGTTGTACAAGCCAACAATCAAATAAAAGACGTTATTTATAACAAAGAAGATATTTTGAATCCATGGTTTATTGTTAAAAAGTAAAAATAATAACTCAAAAACATTAAATAATAAAAATATCCCAATCAGATAAAATATTATGACAGCACTAAACAGCGACATTCATCCCGTATTCGGACAAATATTAAACCGATCTGATAAAGAAAAACTATTAAACCAAAATGCAAGGGTAATTTGGCTCACCGGCTTATCCGGTTCCGGGAAAACAACTATTGCCATGAATATTGAAATGGAACTTAATAAAAAAGGTTTTTTAACCCAAATCCTTGATGGTGATAACGTTCGTACAGGCATCAACAACAACCTGGGATTTTCCGGAGACGATCGTTTTGAAAACATCAGACGTATAGCAGAAGTTTCAAAGCTATTCATGAATTGCGGTATAATTTGCATTAATAGTTTTATCAGCCCAACACATAAAATCCGCCATATGGCAATGGAAATCATTGGGAAAGAAAACTTTATTGAAATATATATTAATGCACCCATTGAAGTTTGCGAAAAAAGAGATATTAAAGGGTTATATAAAAAAGCACGTGAGGGAAAGATCAAAAACTTCACAGGAATTGATGCTCCGTTTGAAGCGCCCGAACATCCTGATATAGAACTAAAAACCAATAAACTTTCGATCGAAGAATCTGTAGCAAAGAGTTTGGAAGTGATCTTACCAATAATTGAATATAAACAGTATTAGATTCGCGTAATTTATTGTAATTTGCTTTGCGTAATTAATTACAAAAAATTACCATTGAATTACAACCAATTACAATCGAATT
>JAUXFX010000189.1 GCA_030622635.1 Bacteroidota bacterium | reverse complement strand
ATAGAATGATTGAGTGATTGATGGAGTAATGGAGTGATGGAATAGTGGAATAATGGAGTGATGGAATAGTGGAATAATGGAATGATTGAATGATTGAATGATTGATGGAATAATGGAGTGATGGAATAATGGAGTGATGGAATAGTGGAATGATTGAATGATAGAATGATTGAGTGATTGATGGAGTAATGGAGTGATGGAATAGTGGAATAATGGAATGATTGAATGATTGAGTGATTGAATGATTGAATGATTGATGGAGTAATGGAATAGTGGAATAATGGAGTGATGGAATAGTGGGATAATGGAATGATTGAATGATTGAGTGATTGATGGAATAATGGAGTGATGGGATAATAGAGTGTTGAGTTAGCCTGAAAAATATTATTTTTGTAAGTTTTTAGCATTAAATATTCTAAACGCAGAGGCGCAAAGGCGCAGAGATAACAAAAGAATAAAACTTAGATAAAATAATTAACCTGAAACCAAAATGGGAAATTCAAATTTTGTAGATTATGTAAAAATCAACTGCCGGTCGGGCAGTGGAGGAAATGGTTCTGCACATTTCCGGAGGGAGAAATATATTCCCAAAGGTGGACCTGACGGAGGTGATGGCGGCAGGGGTGGTCATGTTATTTTAAAAGGCAATGCCCAGTTATGGACATTGCTTCATCTGCGTTATACAAAACATATAAAAGCTGGAAATGGCGGTAATGGCGGGGCACAGACAAGCACCGGTGCAAACGGAAAAGATGCCGTTATTGAAGTGCCTTTGGGTACGGTTGCAAAAAATTCAGCTACGGGTGAATTTATTTGTGAAATTACCGAAGATAACGAAACACACATTATTCTTAAGGCCGGCAGGGGCGGACTGGGAAACGACCATTTTAAATCTCCTACAAATCAAACACCTAAATATGCACAGCCTGGCGAAGCAGGAAAAGAAGAATGGATAATCCTTGAACTGAAATTACTTGCCGATGTCGGTCTGGTCGGTTTTCCGAATGCCGGTAAATCAACGTTGTTGTCTGTTATTTCTGCTGCAAAACCCGAAATAGCGGATTATCCGTTCACAACCTTAAGGCCAAATCTCGGAATTGTTGCTTATCGCGATGATTATTCTTTTGTGGTTGCTGATATTCCCGGGATAATTGAAGGGGCACATGACGGTAAAGGTCTTGGATTAAGATTTTTAAGACATATTGAACGAAACTCCGTATTATTGTTTATGGTACCTGCTGATAGTAAAAATATCAGGGAAGAATATTCAATTTTATTGAATGAATTAAAGCAATATAATCCTGAGCTTCTGGATAAATCAAGATTATTGGCAATAACAAAATCCGATTTGCTTGACGAGGAATTAACCGATGAGATTAAAAAAGAATTGCCGGATATTCCTTCAGTGTTTATTTCTTCTATTACGAAAAAAGGACTTACAAGGTTGAAAGATATGATTTGGAAGGAACTTAATTAGTTTTATGTCAGGTTTTAACTAAAATCGTTATAAATTTATGCTGGAAACACTTAACAACATAGACACTGAAATTTTTCTTGCTATTAATGGACAGTATAATTCCTTTTGGGATTTTGTGATGTTATGGGCAAGCAATAAATTTATCTGGATACCTTTATATTTGTTATTACTTTATTTTTTGATAAAAAATTATAAATGGAAAACCTTGATCATCCTGGTTTTTGTTGCGATCTTAATTACTTTAAGCGACCAGATTTCATTGCATTTATTTAAAAATATTTTCCAGCGATTACGTCCCTGCCATGAACCTGAAATTGCTGATATGGTTCATCTGGTAAATAATAAATGCGGCGGACAGTTTAGCTTTGTTTCTTCACATGCTGCAAATACATTTGCATTAGCTGTTTTTCTGATAGAAATTATCGGAAGGAGCTATAAATATTTCACACCTTTAATTTTGCTATGGGCAATATTGATTGGATACAGCCGGATATATTTAGGCGTACATTATCCGGGTGATGTTATTGCCGGTGCTTTGCTTGGAGCTACTCTGGGCTATTTGATTGCAAAATTATTTTTCTGGTTTCAAATAAGGTTTTTATCAAGAAATTAATACTAAAGCAATTTAACCACTGAAATTAAAAAATCACCGGGACATTATTTGTGCCTAAAATGTAAGATATTAAGCTTATAACAATACTGAATGCAAGAGCCCACCAAAACCCCATTACTTTAAATCCGGAAACGATGGCACCTGCGAGTAAAATTATTAAAGCGTTAATAACAAGCAGAAACAGCCCAAACGTTATGATTGTGAATGGGATTGTTAGAAATACTATTACCGGCTTCACAAAGATGTTTAATAATGCTAAAATTATTGCTACGACTATTGCACTCCAGTAATTTTTTATTTGTATTCCCGGTAATATCCATGCCGTGAACATCACCACTGCTGCTGTAATAAGTAAATTGATAATGAAATCCATAATTTGAAATTTAATTAAAAAAATATTAACCGGGTTAAAATTAGTAAAAAAATCTATTTAGTTTACAAGAGCCTTATTTTTTTGAATTACGGATTACGAATTACGAATTACGAAAATTACGAGATAAATTAAGGACACTAAAGACAGAGGACTATTACTGCCACTGCTACTTCGTTTATGGTTCGACTTCGATCACCATGACTCATGATTTTCTAAACTATAATAAAGTCAAACTGAGCGTAGTCGAAGTTTGGGCTCAATGGAAAAAATGGGGGAGTATCATACAGGCTTCCTTTGGTCGTATGGACTTCCTTCGATCGTTCGCTTCGCTCCCTGCCCCGTAAAACACTTTTTACTGGGGTCATTCAGTGTTTACGTTTTTGATTTAATTCTAAAATCTAAAATCTCAATTCTCAAATCTTAATCCGTAAATCCCGTGTTTATCTTGGTTAGGTTAATATAATGCACTGAAATTCACAGAAAACAAAAACTCATATTCAAAAGATTGAGTCTCCGGAAGGTAAATGGCACGAACACCAAAATCCATCGGTGCTATAAAGCTAAGCAAATGAAAATCGCCCGAAAGCTCTATCCCTGTTGATTTGTAATAACTATATATATTATTGTTTTCTCCTATGGCATAATCAAAAAACAAATTTGTTTTTATCCGTTTAAGATATAAAATTGACCCGATATTAAAATCGGGATAATATAAGGGGAATTTATAATTTGCCGAAAAGCTGTATAAATCCTCATTATTTTGCTGAGTATAGCCCCTCGGGTAATTAATCTCATCACTGAACTTATAATTTCCATCAATTTTATTTTGATATGCTCCGTAAAGTTTAAAACCATTATGTTTAATAAATCCGGGCAAATAAAAATATGTTTCAATAGCATAGATTGAACTTTTATTGCTGCTTTGAAACGGAGTGTTCCTGAATATTAATTTTAAAATTTGTCCCCATTTTGGATATAGGTCTCTATACGACGATTTAATCTGATTGTAGAAAAGCAAACTGTAATCTAAAGATAAAGCGGAATTTTGAACAAAATGAAATGGCGATGAATCGTCCATGTCAAGATAAATTTGGGTTAAGTTTATCTTTGGTTGCAGCCCTCTGAAATATTTATTTTTTGATAAATTCAAAGGTAAACCAATACCTGTTTTAATGTTTGTTTCATGCCAGCTAAAACTATTTTTCTTTTCCAGACTGTCGGAATAAAACTGCCTTCTTTTCCCATAGTCAAAACTAACATCAATAACCGGATACCAACCCTGATAACTGAAGTTCAGATAATATTTCCCGGCTTCTTCATTAATATCATATTCATAGCCCAGAGTTGTGAATGCAGTGCTTAACTTGTTCTGCGACATCAGAGAAACTCCGGGTTTTATTTCTGTATTATTAACATCAATAGATAAAGGTGCCCAACTGTGAAAATCGAAAAGGTGTTTCCATTTTTGATATTTTTTTGTTTCGTATTTCTTGTCAGGAATATTTTTTTTATCAATAACAACATCTTCTTTTTTTGCTAATTTTTCATATAGTTTAATTGAATTATCAACAACGTTTTTCAAAGACACCCATTCATTCGGATTTATATTGATTTCAGCAATTTCAAAACCGTTAGCAGTATAATTTGAAAATATCATTTTTTCTCCATCGGGTGAAATGGCTGCATTAGATGCTCCGAATTTTACGGAAGTTACCTGATAAATTTGATGATTTTTAAGATTGAATGCATAAATATTGTCAATCCCCGAATAAGCTCCCGTGAAAAAAATGTGGGTTTTAAACATCGTAGGCTTGGAAATTTCAATAAAAGAAAAAGGAGTCAGATAGCTGATATCTTCAGATTCAACATTCAGGACTGCTATACTTTTACCTTTCTCACCTAAAACTACCGTAACAATTTTCTTATCATCCTCTGACCATGAGGGCGTCATAAAAAATAAATTATCAGGGGTGCTGATTTTTTTTATCATTTTACCTGTTTCGGAATCAATGATTTGCAAATAATATTTATTTTCCGTTGTAACTTCAACAGCAACAACATATTTTCCGTTATACGATACAGCCGGTGCAAATAACCTGCTTTTTTTAGTTAATTGTTTAAGCTTTTTGGTTTTCAGATTGTAAGTTTTAATTACCGCATAATTTCTGTTTTCCCAGCGGGGATCAAAAGTTTTTTCTGCCCAGTAAATTTTATTTTTTGAATATGACAAAGTTTCACGGAAGTTAAATCCCGGAGTGAAAATTCTTTTTTCATTTCCGTTTTTATCAATTGCAACAAAACGGTTTATATCATCAATACCGGATTTTTCAGTAAGTATCAAACTGTCGTTTAAATATAACGGTAGCTCATAATTAGTATAATTTTTTTGATTGATTTTTGATATAAAAGTATACTTTGAATAAGTCAGATCGTTAAATTGTTTCTCCCACAAATTACGTAATTCGGTTAATGTGCTATTGTAAAGTTGTACTTTGGAAAGCTTTGATGTTTTTTTTATTCCTCTTGAAAAAGGGGTGATAATAAACGGATATTTGGCTGATGTTTTTAGGGCATTTTCCCAGATTTTATTTCCGAATTTTAAGCGGTTAAATCCTACGATATAATAACCCAAATTATAAGGTCCCGGAATAAAATTTTTATATGAGCCGTGAACAGCTTTTTCATAATTATATTTTCCTTTTTCAAGCAGTTGTGCCCTGAGTATTTTTTCAAATGAAGGAAGTCTGCCTCTTCCTGAATTGCTCAAAGCTGTTTCTGTGCAAACAGCATCACCTTCCATAAACCATCTTGGGATGTATAATCCGAGTATTGCTCCGGTTGCCTGTTGTCCGAAAATATAATAAAGAACTTTTGTAAACCCTTGATTCAACATGTCAATCTGGACTACATGCCTGAACTCATGAATTGCTAATTGCTCAAGCCAGTTTTCCGAATATGAATCTTGCGGAGGACAAGTATAAAACTCCATTCGCTTTGGAGCCCAGGCAACATAAGCATTTGAAATTACGGATTGATTGTGAAGAATTAACGGGATTTTATTAGGATTATATCCCAATGATCTTGAGCCGAATTTATAAACTGTTTCAAGGACATTAGCAAGGTATTGCGATTGTTTTTCAAAATCTTGGGGATAAATTATCTGAAAATTCTTTGTCTTTATCTGCTGCCATTTTATGCTTGCCGGGTCTTGTCCTGAGCTGTAATATTGCGTAAATCCAAACTTGAATAAACAAAGTAAAAATAAAAATAATATGATTTTTTTATACCGGCTCATAAATCTTTTGATTTTCAAAATTAAAAAAATTTCTGTAATATTGAATAATACTAACCTAACCCAGATAAACTGGAAAAGACAAATTCCAAAAAACAAATTCCAAATAAATTCCAATTTTTAAAAAATTCAAATTCCAAACATGAGGCTATGTGCAAGCAGGTTTGCCTT
>JAUXFX010000096.1 GCA_030622635.1 Bacteroidota bacterium | reverse complement strand
GAAGCATGGTGCTGATTTTAAAATAATAAATTCAAATGCAAAAAAATAGCTCCAAGCTTCAGCTTGGTGAATCAATAATGAAAAACAAAACAATTTAGCCCGTTTTAACGGGCTTATTACAAATCTAAAAACAAATGCATTATGAGTTCAAACAAAAATGAATTTAAAGTAAAAGGTGAAGAATTATTAAAAAAAATCAAGGAATTAATCCATGAAGGTAATGTAAGAAAGATAATTATTAAAAACGAAGAAGGTAAAACCTATCTTGAAATACCGGTTACCATTGGAATAGTTGGGGCAATAATTGCTCCTGTTTTGGCTGCTGTCGGTGCAATTGCCGCTCTTGCTGCTAATTTTAAAATTGAGGTTATTAAACGGGAAGATCAATAATTATATTTAATTATAGCTTGATATTATTTTTTCCAGATTTTCCATGATTTTTCTGCTTGTAAATGTAGCATGTTTAAGCCGTTGATAGTTTTTGCTCCTTGTTCTTTGCCAAGTTTCAGGAACATTGTTTCGGAAGGATTATATATCAAATCAAATAAAATATGGTTTGGTGTTAACCAACTGTATTGAATATCAGGATATTCATCTGTGTTTGGGTGCATTCCGAGCGGTGTTGTGTTTATTATCAGTTTGTGTTCTGCAATTATTGAACTGCTAACTCCTTTATAATCTAATTGATGAATTTTTAAAGGTTCCCTTGAAACTACAATATAACTTATTCCAAGTTTCTTTAGTACAAATTTTATTGCATTTGAAGCACCTCCTGAACCTAATATCAATGCTTTATTGATTTTAGGATTTAAAAACGGCTTGAGCGATTTTTCAAATCCATAAGCATCGGTATTAAATCCTGTTAGTTTGAGTCCGTTGGAATTTGGTTTGATTTTAATTGTATTAACTGCTCCGATTAATTTTGCATCCCTGTCAATTTCATCAATATATTTAATTATGGATTCTTTATAAGGAGTTGTAACGTTTAATCCTGCTAAATTGGGATTATTCCTTAACAGATCAGGAAATTGATCAATATTTTTTAACGGAAATAAAAAATATTCGGCATCGGTTATTTTATCACGTTTGAACTTATTGTCAAAGTATTGCTTTGATAATGAGTGGGTGAGGGGATAACCAATTAAGCCAAATGTTCTCATGCTTTTAAATTTAGCTGATATTTCTCTTACTTATTGATTATAAAATTAATATATAAAATCAATAAAAGCAATTATTTTTTTGTTTCTGCTGATTTTTCTATTATCCAAATACTAAGTATGCCGAGAATTATAAATCCGATTGCAATAAAAAACTGTGAGTTAAAAGCCTCAGGCAGAATTCTTTCGTAACTTACCACAATTGGTTCTCCTTTTTTTAAATTTTGATTTCCGAGTTCATCTAACAAAAATAAATTTTTTTGCCATGGCCATAAAATACTTACCGATCCTAAAATAAAACCTGTAAGTAATGAGATGGTTTCATCTCTGTATTTTTTAAAAACCCATGATAAAATATGTGAAAAAGCTAATAATCCTCCAACAGCACCAATTAACATGGGAATCAGGATTTTTATATCAACATTATTAATTGCATCAATAGCTACAAGCTTGTAATTTCCCATAATGAACAAAATAAACGACCCGGACAAGCCCGGCAATATCATGCTGCAAATAGCTGCAACTCCGCAAATTATAAGGTAAAAGAAATTTTTATTTTCTATAGCAGGATTAAGTAACGAAATAATAATTGCAATGGCTGTCCCGATAATAAATGTAATTATTACACTAACTGTCCATTTGCTGACTGTTTTTCCGACAAAATAAACCGAAGCTAAAACCAGTCCGAAAAAATAAGCCCAGATGTAAACAGGATAATTTTCAAACAGGAAATCAAAAAGTCTGGCTAAAGTAACAATGGCTACAACAATTCCTGCAATAATTGCAATTAAAAAATACAGGTCAGTATATTTAACAAATTCTTTAAATTTACCTGTAAAAAGAAGTTTAATTGCTTTAAAATTAAAAGACTTAATAGAATTGATAAGCCTCTCAAAAATACCGGTTATTAATGCAATTGTACCCCCTGATACTCCGGGAATAACATTTGCCGCTCCCATTCCTAAACCTTTGAGGAAAAGAATAATATATTTAATCATAGAGAATATCCTAAAAAATAATTTGGTTTTGAAGCTGGCAAATTTAATGAAAAATTAGAAAGATATTGTAAACCTTGTATAGAAATTTTATTTACTTCCTAAAAAAACCTTAGGGTTATTAATTGCTATTGAAGTAAAATATTCTTCACCAATAAATGCACGTAAATCAAGACCAAATCTTCGTTCATCGGATTCGGTTTTAACCATATAATAATCAGATCCAAATAAGATTTTATTTCTTAATTTTTCATCGCTTAATAATACCTTTAGCAATGAAAAGAATTTTTTGTTATTTAAAGTAAATGAAATATCCGTATAAAAGTTTTCATACTCAGATATCATGTTCCTGATTATCGAAAACCAATTATTTTTTTCATCAGGATGGTGAATAAACATTTCCCAGAAATATTCCGAACCAAAATGAGCAAAACAAATTCTAAGCTTTTTGAAATCATTAATAACATATTTATAATTTGTGGGATCAGTAAAATAAGAACATAGTACTTTCCGGCTTTTTCTTTTTGTATTTAGAGGTGTTTTTGATTTTGATAACAGATTGAGCAGCTTTTTCTTTTTACCTTTAAAATGAACAGGATTATATGGACTACAGTGAGCTATAACAGGAAGATTATTTTCCTGGCAATATTCGTAAATAGGATATAATTTTTCATCATAAGGAAAGTATCCGAGAGGTGGATATAATTTTATTCCTTTAAATCCTCTTTCTTCAACACACATTTTTAATAAATCCAGAATCTTTTCCCGTCTTGGGTCAACATGTAAAAAGGGTATTACTTGTGGATAGATTTGTTTTAACCCGGAAAGTTCCTTTATTTGTTCTTCGTATGGTCTGTTAACCTTTCCTGCTTCCATATAAGCCATATCCATTGGCAGAACGATAAATTGAGTATTATCCGGGTAAAATATTTTACATTTTTCAAATATTTTTCGTTGAGACCCTAATTTTCCAACTTCTATAAACTTAATATATCTGTCAAACATATCTTTGTCTGTAAATGGATTTATCCTTTTAAATATTCTTGTAATAATAGAAAATCCAAGTTTTGTTCTTAAAATTTTCACTAATGCCAGTGGAAGAAATTTATTTGGCACATCTGAATCCTTAAATACGTGAATATGACAATTGTAAAACATATTTTATCCTTCTTTTAATAAATATTTTAATAAAAAATTAATATTAGAAACAGTTTTATTTTTTTGTTTGTTGATAATGGGAGCCTGCGATTAAACTCCAAAATTTACGCTAAAATAGTAAATATTTTTATGTTAGTTATTAAGAAAATATTGTTAATAGTTTTTGGGCTATGAATAATTGTAGATTTCGGAGTGCTTTTTCTTGTATCTCGGTATTTCCAAAATATTTTGAAAATTTATCAAATTTCTATGAAGATACCTTGTATCCTATAGTACGTGTAAGAAATCCGGATCGAAGACCCAAAAGGAAAAAAACTAATCCGAGCATCTGTATAATATGAAACAAACCATTAATCAGAACTATTGGAAGCAAAACACGTGGAAGCGAAAAACCTCTCATGTCATACACTACACCTGCTACAAACAGTGCGACAGTTAAACCTAATGCCAATAAAGCAAGAACTATATCTGTTACAGATGTAGTCTGTTCAGTCGGGATATCTATGAATTCCATTTCAAATTAATCTTCCTTATTCAATCTCAAAAAAACTACCCCATGTGGTTCAATTTCAGCTTTGAAATTTTTATTGGTAGTACCTGTGTTTTTCTTTTTCCATAAATCCCTGATTTTATATTTTTCTTTAATATCCAGGGTTTCCCAATCAATATCAATATCCATTGGCTCTTTACTTCTGTTTAAAAAGCATATAGCAATATCGTCAGATTCCAGAGGTTTATACCAAATTTCAAAATCACCGTCATCCTTTATTTTATATCCCTGCTTACCCAAAACATCCTGATCAATAGCAATTACTTCTTTGTTTGTAAGTATTTCAGTAGTTGATTCGGACATATCTCTTAAATCGTTGCCTGCCATCAAAGGAGCAGCAAGCAAACACCAAAGACTGAAATGAGCCTTGCATTCGGTATCATTTAAGCCGCCGTTACCAACTTCCAGCATATCCGGGTCGTTCCAATGGCCAGGTCCGGCATAAGATTCCAATCCGTTTTGCTTGTCAAGGATAAATATCCAGCCCATTCCTCCCCAGTCTCTGACACAATCCCAGCAATCCTGAATATCTCCTGTTGTACGCCAGAGGTTACCTCCTGCTTCTTTTCCCCAAAGCCAGGGTTTATTTGTTCCCCATTCGCAAATACTGAAAACAATCGGTCTTCCTGATTTTACAAGTGCATCTTTCATCAACGAATAAGAAGCTTTTGCATCCTGAGTGCCGTGATTACACCAATCGTATTTTAAATAATCAACTTCCCATCCGGCATAAGTTCTTGCATCCTGATATTCATACCCGCGGCTGCCCGGTCTTCCCTGACATGTTTTTGTACCTGCATCCGAATATATGCCGAATTTCAGCCCTTTTGAATGAACATAACCGGCAAGGGCTTTTATTCCTGAAGGAAATCTTTCGGGGTCGGCAATAATATTTCCCAGACTATCCCTGCTTACCTGCCAGCAGTCGTCAATAACAATATATTCATAGCCTGCATCTTTCATGCCGTTGCTTACCATAGCATCTGCCATTTCCTTAATCATATTTTCATCAACATTACAACCGAATTTATTCCAGCTATTCCATCCCATTGGAGGCGTTAAAGCTAATTTTTCGTTTTCCTGTGCAAAAATTAATGTAGAAAACAAAACCAGTAATAGTAAAATTGATTTTTTCATAATTGATAAAATTTTAATTATTAAAATAATATAATATAAAATAATTAACCATTCAACCATTCAACCATTCAATCATTCAATCATCAATCATCAATCTTCTTCTTAATATCACTTTTTCGAAAAACCGAAATAAATATCAGAAGTATAAACACAGCTAAGATCAATATCATCTCCAAAGCATACTTAGTTGGTTCTATCCAGATTTCGCGGAAGAAATTCCAGCGACCAAAAATTTCCACTGCAGTCCAGAAAATTATAACTGTTGGTATGGCATATCTGATTGCATAAGCTAATTTAGTTATTCTTATCAGTTTAATGAACAGATATATTGACCATAAAAGCGAACCGAAACATACGATATAAGTTGCGGGATGGTAATCACCGAAAATCTTATTATCATAAACCAATAATAAAACGATATAAAAAAGCCAGAGAATCATCATAATCTCCAATGCTGTGATTATTGCAAAGGGTCTGTCTTTTTCAGTTTTTTTTCTGTTGATAAATTTCATTTTCAGATTACGTTGCAGCCATCTGAAAAAGATACATTGAGTTCTGTTGTTAAACAAAAAATATAATAATACAATTAACAACAAGCCAATAGAAGAAGGTAAAATCAGGTACTCCGGTTTGGTTGCAATTTCTCCATTTTCCATTAAAGGCGGTACAGCTAGATGACGGGCAAAAAACACAAAAGAAAATTCTACCCAGCCTGTCCAAAGAAATAAACCTGAAAATAGACCGTAAAAGGTGCCTGCTATTTCCGTGCGTTTTTTTAATCCGATAATTAATAAAATTACCCCGATTAATCCCAGTATTGCAGCAGCAGTAAAAACATGTTCCTCGCCAAAGATTTTTTCCATCAGTATCATTGCTGCATGACCAATGGGCATTGTAAATAAAACAATTAAAAAGGCTATAATGCCGACAAAAGGTTTTTTATTTAATTTTTGCATGAAATTATATTTAAAGAAATTTTGGTTGCCAAATTACAAAATAAATTTGATTCATTAAGCAATAAAAATTGATGGGCTAAATATTATTTTGCCAAAAAAATAAGTATCAATCTTGTATTTGTAAAAAATAAAGGTGTATATTTGCACTCATTTTTGAAAATTATTTAAAATACAATCAAAATGGGCAAGAAGGAATTATTACAATACATTGAAGACCAAGTGGAAATTAAAAAATTTCCGAACTTTAAGGCTGGCGATACCATTACTGTTCAATATAAAATTATAGAAGGCAGTAAAGAACGTTTACAAAATTTTCAGGGCGTGGTATTACAAAGAGTTGGAAGCGGTCCGACAGAAACTTTTACTGTTAGAAAAATATCAGGAAATACAGGAGTGGAAAGAATATTCCCGATTTCTTCTCCATTTATTGAAAATATAACTATTAATAAAAAAGGTGTTGTCAGAAGAGCCCGTATTTTTTACCTTAGAAAATTAAGAGGTAAAAAAGCAAGAATTAAAGAAGCAAGAAGATAAATTTAAAGCCCCGTTTTTCGGGGCTTTTTTTATTTTAAGACGAACTATAGAAGTGTCTGTCCAAAAAGTCACGTTTTAACAATTTCAGATTTCAGATTTCAGATTTAAATTTTAAAAAATTTATTGATTATCAGCAGATTAAAAAATAAAAATCTAAAATCTAAAATCTAAAATCTAAAATTTTATCAAAAAAATTGACTTTACAGATGACATACTTAGTAAAAATAGATCTGAATATCATCAACATAAATTTCCTTTTTTGAATTATTCCAAATATAAATCTTGATTTTATCATATTCTGATATATCGTCAGGTAATTTATAATTAAAAAATACAGGGCACCATTCATTTGTATTGATAAAATTTTCCATATTCCGGGCTGCCCAGATGTTTTTTTCCCCCTTGTTTGATTCTATTGAAATGATCAGAGGTGTATTCCCACTTGTATTTTTCATAAAAGCCCATAAGCATATTTTTATGTTTTGCAGACATTGCTCTGATATTCCGGCAATAGATGTGGAATAAGCCGGTCCGTATTCAACGGCTGAGTCAAATTTAAAACTATACTTACCGCTGTGAACATTTAAACTGTCTAAAATCCCTATCTCTTTTCCCCATAATTCTTTTTCTTCAAAATTATTATAAACCGAAAACAACGGTTCGGCATCTTTTAATGAGCCTGTCTTATTGCGTTTACTGAATAAAGTTATTTCAGATAAACCATCATAATTTATTTGTTTTAAGATATAGGGATATTTAGTTCTGATAATTTCATTAATTTCCGAAGGGCACGGTTTAGTCCATGCATATATAAAATATGGAGTTTCAGATTTATCAACAATTCTTTTTAATTCAAGCAAATCCTTTCCTCCTGTATTATTATATTGTTCAAAATTAACATCTGTTTTAAATTGTTCAAGGTAATAATCAATATAATAGGGGCCATTTACTGAAATTGCATAAGTAATGTTTTTATTTCCATATTGATTGTTCCATACTGCAATATTTTTTGCTATATCCTTAAATTCCCCAAAATGCTGTTTATTATAATAGTCAATTACAAAAACTGTGTTGTAGAAGCCAATTGCAGCTAACAATATCAGCATCGTAGTATTTAAATAATTCAAATTTGTTTTTATAAATGAGAAAAGAAAAATAATAAAAAACGGGAAAGAAAACAAAAGAATTGAATACTGCAAAACAGGATTACGAAAAATTGAATAATAAAATCCTATTATAAAAGGCAGGAAAAAAAACAACAGCGATAAAGTATGAAATTTTGACCACCTGATGTTTTTTAAGTTAAAAAGAATTGAAGCAATAAAAATAATTGCAAAAACGATCAACAAAAATATTGAGTTGTTAAAACAATAGTAAATATATTTAAAAAACCATAGATTGTCAGGTTTTCCCAACCATCCCCCTTCACCTCCGACTCCGCCGATGGCAAACTGATATAAAAATATTTT
Source organism: Bacteroidota bacterium (assembly GCA_030622635.1). Taxonomy (GTDB): domain Bacteria; phylum Bacteroidota; class Bacteroidia; order Bacteroidales; family JADFUO01; genus JADFUO01. The sequence goes on along the minus strand of JAUXFX010000096.1, from coordinate 3,432 downwards.
TATATGCGGTATATAAAGAATAAACACTGCAACTCCTGATAAGATATATTGTTTCCGGTTATCTTTTTTCAAGAAGAACAAACCTGTAATACCTACAATCAAAACAAATAAAAAGCTGTAATTATGTGTATATGTTGCAAGAGCCGCAGATATAACAAAACACAAATAATTTGAAAGTCTTTTTTTATCTTCAAATAATATCAATGTCCAGAACCAAACAGTAGCTAATGAGAACAATAAACCTGGACTGTAAGGACGTGCAATTTGGCTGTATAATATCGGAAATTCAAGGAAACATAATGATAATGCGGCAAATAATCCTGTAATTTTATTAAACCATTTAGCAGCAATCAGGTAAGTAAAAAGAACTGAAAGTACACCTGCAATTATAAATGGTAACCTGATTGCTGCAACACTAAGTCCGAATAATTTTGTATAGTAATAGAGAAATACTTGCACACCTGCCGGATGAAAATCGGTAAGCATAACTCCGTTTATAATCATTTCGCGTAATGAATCATATCTCAAACGGTTCAATGCACTTAGCTCATCATTGCTTAATGACCAATTTGCATAATCATACAACCTAAAAACCAATGCAATGACTAAAATTAAAATTAGTATAAAATATTCGTAATTATTTTTAAAAATATTTTTCATGGTCATTTCATTAATTTTTGGGTTTTATTATGTTAATAACCAACATCAAACTTCAAACATCAAACATCAAACCCTTTTTTATTAGTTAAAAATCAAAGTAATATTATATAGTTACTTTCTTCTTTGATTTACTGCTTCATAAAGAATAACACCTGTTGCTACCGAAACATTTAGTGATTCGATATCGCCGAGAATGGGGATTTTTATTTTAAAGTCCGAGCGTTTAAGATATTCGCCTGAAACCCCGTTCTCTTCTGAACCCATAATTATTGCCGTTGGTTTGGTAAAATCGGCAGAAGTGTAATAATTATCTGCTTTTTCTGTTGCAGCAATTATTTGCACGCCGCTCTCTTTTAAATATTCAATTGTATTTTTAAGGTTTTTACATCTGCACACAGGAATTTTATATAATGAACCTGCGGATGCTTTAATTGTCTCGGAATTTATTTGTGCCGAACCTTTTTCGGGTATAATAATTGCATCAACTCCAGTGCATTCAGCGGTCCGGGCAATTGCTCCCATATTTCGTACATCGGTTATTCTGTCAAGTATTAAAAGCAATGGCAATTTGCCGTCTTCATAAATTCCGGGTAGCAGGTTTTCAATGTTATGATAAACAATGTTTGATATAAAACAAATCACCCCCTGATGATTTTTTGAAGTTATCCTGTTCAGCTTCTTAACAGGAACGTATTGAAATGAAATTTTAAATTCATTTATTAATTTCCTTAGCTGGGAATATAATTCATTATTTAAACCGGTTTGAATCAATATTTTATCAATTTCCTTACCTGATTTAACAGCCTCAATTATTGGCCTGATACCGTAAATGATGTTTTCTTTTTTCAATTTGGTAATAATTTTATTATTGTAGTTTTCTTGCAAACACTATGTACTAAAATCCATAAGCAACCATTTTTTAAAAATAAATGTCTTATAAAAAAAATCAAAAATAATATTATCTTAATATTTTTTACAAAGTAAATTATATTATTTTCGCATTTCAATTAATTAAAACCATTAAAATTATGAAAAAAAGTTTATTATTTTTATTTGTTGTTTTTATAAGCATAACAACATTTTCACAAAAGTTAGACCCACCTGAAACTTTTGATTTACGTGATGTAAGCGGTGAAAATTATGTAACATCAGTTAAAAGTCAAGATGGAGGGACGTGCTGGACATTTGGAGCTATGGCAGCAATGGAAGGTAACTTGTTGATGACCGGAGCATGGGCAGCAGCAGGTGAAACAGGAGAACCGAACCTTGCAGAATACCATCTTGACTGGTGGAATGGATTCAACCAGCACAATAATGATGATATAGATCCGCCAACAGGAAGTGGACTTGTGGTTCACAATGGTGGCGACTATATGGTAACCTCCGCATATTTATCAAGAGGCGAAGGAGCTGTTCGTGATATTGACGGACAATCGTATGCTAATCCTCCTGCAAGGCATTTAGACAGTTATCATTATTATTATCCGGTAGATATTGAATGGTATGTTGCAGGCGAAAATCTTGAAAACATCAATACTATTAAAAATAAAATTATGTCGGAAGGTGTAATGGGAACATGTATGTGTTATGATGGTCAGTTTATATCAAATTATATTCATTATCAACCACCATCGAGTACTCTTGATCCTAATCATGCAATTGCTATTATTGGTTGGGACGATAACAAAGTAACTCAAGCACCGCAGGACGGAGCATGGATCTGTAAAAACAGTTGGGGCGAATGGTGGGGCTATGACGGATACTTCTGGATTTCCTTTTATGATAAACATTCATGCCAAAACCCTGAAATGGGAGCTATTTCTTTTCAGGATGTTGAGTATAGTACGTACGAAAAAATTTATTATCACGATTATCATGGAAAGCGTGATGTTAAGGCTGATTGTCAGGAAGCTTTTAATGCTTTCACTTCAGTATCAGATCATTATCTTAAATCAGTGAGTTTCTTTTGTGCAGCAGATAGTGTAGATTTTACAATAAAAATTTATGATACTTTTGAAGGTGGTCAATTATCAGAAGAGTTATCAACTATTTCAGGATGGGAAGAATTTACCGGACTTCATACAATTGATCTGCCAAGCCCGGTTTCTTTAACCGAAGGACAGGTTTTTTATATTTATCTTAATTTATCCGATGGCGGTCAACCTTATGACAGAACCTCTGAAGTTCCTGTTTTGCTTGGCTCTACCGGAAGAGTTTTAGTTGAATCTTCTGCTAATCCCGAAGAAAGTTATTATAATGACGGCAGAGGATGGATAGATTTTTATTATTATGATGACCCTTCAGGATATGATAATACAGGTAATTTCTGCATCAAAGGTCTGGCAGTTAATGATTCGTTAGTTGGGATACAGCCTGTAAATAATACTTTTAATTCATTAGAATTAAAACAAAATACACCAAATCCTTTTAGTACTCAAACCCGTATAGATTATGAATTAAATGAAGCTTCGAAAGTTACATTAAATATTTATGATATAACAGGTAAATTGATAAAGACAATTGTTGACAGTTATGAACCGGCCGGAGCAAAAACAGTTATTTGGGATGGAAGAAATGAAAACGGTAGGATTGTTGAACACGGTGTTTATATTTATAATTTACGTGCAGGCAACAAATCACAAAGCAAAAGAATGCTTTTTATGAATTAAAATTTTAATGAACAATATTTTTAAAGGCTGTCCAAAATTAAATGGGTAGCCTTTTTTTATGGAGTGATGGAGTGATGGGGTGATAGAATATTTGCAAATAACT
>JAUXFX010000008.1 GCA_030622635.1 Bacteroidota bacterium | reverse complement strand
TCCAAAAATATTTCTTTTGGCTGGAACGGAACATTTAAAGGAAAACTTTGTCCGCAGGGAGTGTATGTTTATAAAATTGAATACAGCTTTTTTGCTTCCTCAACTGGACAAGCAGAAACTAAAATTGGGACGGTGGTGTTGGTTAGATAAATGTTAAAAAAATCAAGACCACGAGGTTTTAGTTATATTGCTGCAAACCAATATATTTTTATTAATTCCTTAAAAATAAATTAAAACCTCGTAGTTTTTATAAATTTGGAATATCCATACGGACTTCTTTTAGTCGTTGGAATAATGATAAAACAGTTCCGTAGTTTATTTATATTGTATATCATTCCATTATTCCATCACTCCATACTCCATACTCCATTACTCCATTACTCCATCATTTCATTATTACTCTTCTGCTTATTTCCAGATTTTTAGCTTATTCAATGCTTCCCTGTATTTTCTTGCATTCTGGCTATGTTGAGTATTGGTTCTTGCAAAAGCATGGTATCCTGAAAGATCATCTCTGGCACAGAAATACAGGTAATTGTTTATATCGTAATTCAATACTGCATCAATTGATGAAATTGAGGGAATACAAATAGGTCCTGGCGGCAAACCTCTGTATTTATAAGTATTATATGGTGAATCAATTTCTTTGTGGTTGTTAAGAACCCTTTTAATATTATAATCGCCAAGTGCATAAATAAGTGTCGGGTCTGCCTGCAAACGCCAGCCGCGTTTCAAACGGTTAATATAAACACCGGCAATAATGGGTTTTTCATCATTTTTCTGAGTTTCTTTTTCAACTATTGAGGCAAGAGTTATAACTTCAGGAATTGTCATTTCAAGCTCATCGGCTTTTTTTTGCCTTTGGTGATTCCAGAATTTATTATACTCAAGGTACATTCTTTCAATAAATTGTTCGGCAGTAACATCCCAGAAAATTTTATAAGTATTTGGGATAAAAATTGTTGTTACTATTTCGGGATATAAATCAAATTGAGAAATATATGTTGAGTCATTAAGTAATTTAATAATTGATGCTGAATCGGCTTCAATCTGTCTGGAAATATTTTTTGCAAGTTGTTCTTTAGTTCTGATATTATTAAAAATTAAATTCACAGGTTCTTGTTTGCCGGATCTGAGTAAATTAATCAATTCATTATTGCTCATTCTATTTTTTATAAGATATTTACCCTGTTTAATATTATCAGGATATTTTTTCTTTATAGCCAGCCATTCAAAATTATTTCTGTGAATTATAATACCTTTTTCATATAGAGTTTTTTTTACATTTTCAAAAGTTGAATTGGTCGGAATATAAATCGCTACACTTTCATTTTCGGGTATCCATACATTCTGATGATAAATTATTTTGTATAATAAGTATCCGATAATTAAAGATGCAATAATGAGTAAGGATAACATATAAATAACAAATCTATGAAATTTAGATTTTTTTTTCTTTTTTCCGATGTTGTATTTTGTATGATAATAAGCCATTTGATTTATTATATTAGAATTTCAAAATTATATACTGATATCTTAATGTATTGTGTTATTCTCAATATACTATTATCCTGTAAAACTTTGCTAAAAAAACAAAGTTATTTTGCAAATCCGCAATTAGTATGCGATTGCTGAATAACCTGTAACTTGCCATTTATGGCGCTATGCTATTATTCTTAGCCTTAGCCTTAGCCTCAGCCTCGGCCTCAGCTTCAGCTTCAGCTTCAGCTTCAGCTTTAGCTTTAGCTTTAGCTTTTTTTAAACTAATCTACAAAGATATATTTTATTTCTTATTGATCCTTATTAACAAGTTGCAACATATATTCATCTATCCATTTTCCACTTTTTAAAACCCAGCCCTTTTTTACTCCGATTATTTTAAAATGTTTCTTTTTAAACAAATTTAAACTTATTTCATTATAATATGGAATATTACAGTAAACCTGGTGCAGGTCTAAAGTCTCAAAAGCATATTTGATTAATAAATCCAAAGCTATTGAAGCAAAACCTTTTTCCCTTTCTTCTTTTATTATTAGTATCCCAATTCCTGCTCTTTTGTTTTTTGGGTCAAAATCAAAAAGATCAATACTTCCGATGGTTTTAACTTTTTTGGCTGCTTCTGTAACATCAATCATCAACCTAAGTTGTTTGTTAGTGAAAATATCTTTTTCGGAATTTAATAAGTATTGCTCCAAAATAAATCTTGAAAAAGGAGTGAGGGTATTGCTTAAATACCAGATTGAAGTGTCGTTTTCCCATTTGTAGAGCAGGTCAACATCGGATGGTTCAAGAGCGCGAAGAGTAATGTTTTTTGAAGTCATGTTGTTTTTATTAAATATCTGTATAATTTATTTCTCCTTTAAAGACAAAGCTTACCGGTCCTTCCAACCAGATGTTAGTAAATGAATTATTATACTTTTTAAAACTAACTTTTAAATTTCCACCTTTTGTTTGAATATTGAAAAAATCGTTATTACTACCTGTTTTAATGGCTGTAGCTAAAGCAGAAGCTATTACTCCTGTTCCGCATGATAAAGTTTCATTTTCAACACCTCTTTCGTAAGTCCTGACAAAAATCGCATTTTCAATTATTTCAACAAAATCAACATTAGTTCCTGATGGTATAAATTTTTTATCAGACCTGATTTTTTTCCCCTTGTTGTAAACATCAAAGTTATTAATATCAGTAACAAATTTTACATAATGTGGTGAGCCCGTGTTAATAAAATAAAAATCATCATATTCTTCAATTTTGTTAACATCAAGCATTTTTAAACTGATGGTTGAAATATTGTTATTCTCTCTTATCACAATACTTTGATGCTCACCATCAATAGCTGAAAATATTGTTTTATGTTTGGTTATTCCCAAATGATTTGCGAGTGCTGTTATACATCTGCCTCCATTCCCACACATACTTCCTTTGTTTCCATTCGAATTAAAATATATCATTTCAAAATCATATCCTTTTTTATTTTGAAGCAAAATCAAGCCATCAGCACCAATGCCGAACCTTCTGTTGCACAATTTTGAAATTGACTTCTGATAAGGTATAAATTTTGATTTTCTGTTATCAATGATAATAAAATCGTTGCCTGTCCCTTCATATTTATAAAATTCAATTATCATAAAAAATAAATTTTTCCAACCGGATATGCAAAAATAATATTTTCAGTGTTTAAATTACATGATTAATTATAAAAACTTAACAAATTTTAACAAGAAATTTGAATAATATTTATAGTAAAGGGAACGTTTTTTTATTGGTTTAATAATACTTTTAATAAAACAACAAATTATTTAAAAATAATCGTTAAAATATTTTTAAATTAACATAAAATTTCTTATGTTTGCATGTTTCATTATTTACATATAATATATTTATATATAAATAATTAAAAAAAAGGGTAATTCTATGAGACAGTTAAAAATAACTAAATCAATAACAAACAGAGAAACCGCTTCTCTGGATAAGTATCTTCAGGATATTGGTAAGGAAGAATTAATTACTGCTGATGAAGAAGTCCTTTTAGCTCAAAAGATACACGCAGGAGATCATATAGCCCTTGAAAAACTTACTAAAGCGAACCTTCGGTTTGTCGTTTCAGTTGCTAAACAATATCAGAATCAGGGATTAAGTTTGCCGGATTTGATTAATGAGGGAAACCTTGGTTTAATAAAAGCTGCCAAACGATTTGATGAAACCAGGGGATTTAAATTTATTTCTTATGCTGTTTGGTGGATACGTCAATCTATACTGCAGGCACTGGCTGAACAATCGCGTATTGTAAGATTACCATTGAATCAGGTTGGCTCGTTAAATAAAATTAAAAAAACTTCATCTAAACTTGAACAAAAATTTGAACGACCTCCATCACATGAGGAAATTGCAGATTCTCTTGAACTTCCCGAGCATAAAATTAATTATGCAATGAAAATTTCAACAAGGTATATCTCAACTGATGCTCCACTTACTCAAGATGATGACATGAAATTCCTTGATGTTTTTATTACTGATACTAATCCGGTAACCGATTCGGATTTAATGAGAGAATCACTCGGAAGAGAGATACAACGGTCACTTTCTACACTTAGCGAAAAAGAAAGAAATGTAATTAATTTATATTACGGTATAGGTATGAACCATGAATATACTTTAGAAGAAATTGGCGCTAAGTTTGATTTGACAAGAGAAAGAGTAAGACAGATTAAAGAAAAAGCCATCAGAAGATTGAAACATAATTCACGAAGTAGATTATTAAAAGTTTATTTGGGACAATAAAATTATTTAATAAACTTCTTAACATAGGATTGCTTATAAGTTATTGTTTTAGTAATCCTATTTTTTATTAGATTTTTTTCCTTGAAAATATTTTATTTATAATTAATTAATAATCAATTTAATATATATTATGATAACAAATGTAAAAGGTAATAATGATAATAGTAATTATGAAAAATCATTAAAAAAGTGGGCAGATGAAGAAAAAATTGCCAATGAGTTTATTAGTATTATGTATAAATTGTTTTATGATAAATCAATTGAGCTGATACTCTTCAGAAATCAACTTCTTGACAGAAGTTCAAGTGTTATTTTATTAAAACATTCGTATTCTGAAAAAATTATTGAAAAAACTTTAAGAATTGAAGATTCATTGATTTTGGCAAAAGCTATTCAAAATGCCGATATAGGACCTGCACGATTGGATATAGGAAGGTTAAATAAAGAATGGACAGAGGAAAAAGATAATTTTAAAGATGCTGATGAATTTATTAAAACAAAATTAAATGATTTTATTGGAAAAGAAAAGCCTTACAAAAAACCTGTTGATGTTGTTTTATTTGGCTTCGGACGAATTGGCAGATTACTTGCCAGAGAATTGATTATTCAGGGTAATGGCTCTCAACTGAGAGTACGGGCAATAGTTACAAGAAGAAATCCCCCTGATGACATACGAAAAAGATCTTCTTTATTCAGACATGATTCGATTCACGGACCATTCAGAGGCGTTGCTGTTGAAAATATTGATAATAAAACAATATATATTAACGGCCATATTGTAAAAATGCTTGCAGCCAGTAATCCTGAAGATATTGATTATGAGGCAGAAGGTATCACTGATGCTTTGTTGATTGATAATACAGGAATATACAGAGACGAAGAAGCGTTGGGGAGACATCTTAAAGCCAAAGGTATCAGCAAAGTATTACTAACTGCTCCGGGCAAAGGCGATATTCCAAATATAGTGTATGGTATTAATCATAATGATTTTAATGTTAATGATCATAAAATATATTCGGCTGCTTCTTGTACAACAAATGCTGTTGTTCCTGTATTATCTGTATTAGAAGAAAAATTGGGAATCATCAGAGGACATTTGGAAACTATACATGCATATACAAACGACCAGAATTTACTTGATAATTTTCATAAAAAATATCGTCGTGGAAGATCAGCTCCGGTAAATATGGTGATAACTGATACCGGTGCAGCAAAAGCTGCAGTAAAAGTAATTCCAAGCCTTAAAGGTAAATTGACAGGAAATGCTGTAAGAGTTCCGACTCCCAATGTTTCACTTGTTATTCTTTCGTTAACTGTAGAAAAGGAAACTTCAAAAGAGGAAGTTAATAAGATACTGAAAGATGCAGCTTTGCATGGTAATCTTGTTGAGCAAATACGCTATTCTACATCAAATGAAGCTGTATCTACCGATTATATTGGAGATTCTTGTGCATGTATTGTTGATAGTCCTTCTACAAAAGTATCTGATGATAAAAAAAATATTGTAGTTTATTTATGGTATGATAATGAGTTCGGATATACTATCCAGGTGATCAGACTGGCTAAACATATTGCACAGGTTAAAAGGTTCAGGTATTACTAATTTAATAAATATGTCTAGATATGCCTAATACGAAGTATATTTTTGTTACCGGAGGTGTGAGTTCATCACTTGGCAAGGGCATAATTTCCGCTTCTCTTGCAAAGCTTTTGCAAGCACGCGGTTATTCAACAACAATTCAAAAGCTTGATCCCTATATTAATGTTGACCCGGGAACACTTAATCCTTATGAACATGGCGAGTGCTATGTTACCCGCGATGGCGCTGAAACCGACCTTGACCTTGGCCATTATGAACGTTTTTCAAATGTTCCTACATCTCAGGCAAACAATGTTACAACAGGAAGAATATATCAAACCGTAATCAATAAGGAACGCAAAGGAGATTATCTTGGCGAAACCGTACAGGTTATTCCTCATATTACAGATGAAATTAAACGAAGTGTAAAAATTCTTGGCAGTACAGGTGATTACGATTTTGTAATTACCGAAATAGGTGGAACTGTTGGTGATATTGAATCATTACCTTATGTTGAAACTGTTCGTCAGATGAGTTGGGAAATGGGAAGAAATTGTGTTGTTGTTCATTTAACCCTGATACCATATCTTGCCGCAGCCGGCGAACTGAAAACAAAACCAACGCAACATTCAGTAAAAACATTACAGGAGCAAGGTGTTCAGCCCGATATTATTGTTTGCCGTACAGAAAGACATCTGAATGAAAATATTCGTAAGAAAATTGCTTTATTCTGTAATGTCTCTCCAAGCTCGGTTATTGAATCAATTGATGCTGAAACAATTTATGATGTTCCAATTTTAATGCGACAAGAAGGCCTGGATGTTGAAGTGCTGAATAAAGCAAAAATGCCGACAGATAGTATTCCCGATCTTTCCGATTGGGAAAATTTTCTATATAAATTAAAACATCCCCAAAGTGAAGTTACTATAGGACTTGTTGGGAAATATACTGAGTTAAAGGATGCATATAAATCAATAAACGAATCTTTTGTTCATGCAAATGCTGCAAATCAATGTAAAGTAAATGTGAAACTTATTAATTCGGAAGATTTAGATAACAGAAATGTAAAAAATAAATTAAACGGATTAAACGGTATACTCGTTGCTCCCGGTTTTGGTTACAGAGGTATTGATGGAAAAATTATCGCCATTAAATATGCAAGAGAAAATAAAGTGCCCTTTCTTGGTATTTGTTTGGGAATGCAATGTGCTGTAGTGGAGTTTGCAAGGAATGTATTAGGATATAAAGATGCACATTCAACTGAAATGTATCCAAAAACAAAACATCCAGTGATTGACCTGATGGAACATCAGAAAAAAGTAAGCGAAAAGGGAGGTACAATGCGGCTGGGTTCTTATCCCTGTAGAATAAAAAAAAGTACTAAAGTTAATAAAATATACGGTATCACTGATATTTCAGAACGGCATCGTCATAGGTATGAATTTAATAATAAGTACAGGGGAAATTATGAAAAAGCAGGAATGATACTTTCGGGAATAAACCCAAAAGATGACCTGGTTGAGATAATTGAGCTAAAAGATCATCCATGGTTTATTGGTGTTCAGTTTCATCCCGAATACCAAAGTACCGTTGCAAAACCTCATCCCTTGTTCGTGGATTTTGTTAAAGCTGTAAGAAAACATAACGCAGTAAAACTACAAACAAAATAGCTTAAGTGATAGTTAATAATAAATTAGCAATCAGCAGTCCTCAATCAGCAGTCCTCAGTCAGCAGTCGACGATTTGTTCCACTTTCCAATTTCCACTTTCCACTTTCCAATTTCCAATTTCCAATTTCCAATTTAATAACATAATCATCTCCCTGCCTGCCCTGTAATAAAATGTACAGGGCCTGCCCAAATTAAATCTAAAATCTTAAATCTAAAATCTAAATCCGTAACCTACATCATACCACCGCAAGAATAAATATTTTCCGTAATTGCATAATATTATTTTTTCATTTTAGTTCAATTACTTTATCTTTGCCGTCCCAAATTAAATATTTAAATATATGAATAGAAATACGGTTATTGGATTATTAATGATAGGTGCAATTTTTGTTGTCTGGAGTATCTGGATGACTCCTTCCAAAGAAGAACTGGTAGAAAAGAAAAGGAAACAAGATTCGCTGATGATGGTTCAACAGAAAAAAATTGATTCATTAGTTCAGATAAAAGCAGAAGAAAAAGTACAGGAGTTAATTGATAAAAAAATAATAGAAGAACAAGTTGAAGATGTGGTTGATATTAGTATTGTTGAGGAAGATGTGATTAACAGGGACAAATTTAGTGTTTTTTCAAATTCTTCGGTTGGTGAAAATAAAATATTTAAGTTAGAAAATGATGTTCTTAAACTCGAAATTAATTCTAAGGGTGGAAAAATTTATTCTGCCGAGTTAAAAGATTACGTAACCTATGATTCGCTTCCGTTGATTTTGTTTGATGCTGATTCATCTATTTTCGGTTTTTCATTTTTTGCAGACAACAGGTTAATAAACACTAATGATTTATATTTTCAGCCATACTGGAAGGATTCATGGCTTGAAGATAAAGATTCAATTGTAATAAGCGGCAACGATTCGATTCAGTTTGCTATGCGACTATATATTGATGCTGGTGATAAATCTTTTAATAAAAACAGGTATATTGAATATTTATACACATTAAGAGGCGATAATTACAGATTAGGATTTACTGTGAATTTTGTAGGAGTGAAGGATGTTATTGCAACAAGTGGTAATGTTTTGGATCTTGTGTGGAGTGCTGATCTCAGAAAACAGGAAAAAATCGTTGACAGGCTAAGCGGAACTACAATTTACTATAAATATTATAAAGATGATGTTGATTATCTTTCCGAAACAAGTGATGATGATGAATCGCTTAAAACAAAAGTTAAATGGATCTCATACAAACAACGTTTTTTTACTTCTACTCTTATAGCTGATAATTATTTTTCTAATGCAGAGATTAAAGCATTTACCGACCCTTCTGCAGAATTAAATGATCGTTACTTAAAATCAATGTATTCAATTATTGGAGTGCCTTATTCAATGATAGCCGATAATCAAAGTATTCCTATGTCGTTTTATTTCGGTCCTAATAAGTATAAAATTCTCAGGAAATACAGACTTGACCTTGAACAACAAATTCCATTGGGCTGGAGTTTCTTTTTGCTTGCATGGATAAATATTTACGCAGTGATACCTGTATTTGATTTTCTCGGAAGTTTTGGCTGGAACTATGGTATAATTATATTGATTCTTACAATTTTATTAAAAGTTGCTTTATTTCCTATTGCATATAAAACATATAAATCAACAGCAAAGATGCGGGTGTTAAAACCTGAGATTGATGAAATTGCCAAAAAGTTCCCAAAGAAAGAAGATGCAATGAAAAAGCAACAGGCAACTATGGCATTTTATAAAAAAGCAGGTGTGAATCCTATGGCAGGTTGTGTGCCTATGTTGCTTCAAATGCCTATACTTATTGCATTGTTCAGGTTTTTCCCATCCTCAATTGAGTTAAGGCAGCAACCGTTTTTATGGGCAACAGACCTTTCTTCGTATGATTCAATATGGACTTTCCCTAATGGTTTTGAAATTCCGTTTTATGGCGATCATATAAGTTTGTTTACTTTATTAATGACAGTTTCTACTATTTTCTATACCAAAATTAACAACCAAATGATGGCATCATCAAGCCAGCAAATGCCCGGAATGAAAATGATGATGTATCTTATGCCTATTATGTTCCTTGGATGGTTTAATAATTATGCCTCAGGTTTGAGTTATTATTATTTACTTGCCAACCTGATAACTTTCGGACAAATGTTTTTGATTAAGCGTACAATCAACGAAGAAAAATTATTAAAAAAAATTCAGATGAACAAAAAGAAACCTGTAAAAAAATCAGGTTTCCAGAAACGGCTGGAAGAAGCAGCTAAAAAGAGAGGTAAGAGGTAATAAGTATAGGCTTCAAATATCAACATAATAACAACTTAGAGTAGAATAGCTGCAAGCAAATTAGCTCAAGTGATAGTTATAAAAAGTCGGCAATCAGTCGGCAGTAGGGAGACTGAGGACTGGGAACTGAAGACTGACCCCGAAAGCTTTCGGGGGAGGACTGATAACCAAAAAACCAATACTTTACTAATAAAACAAAGTTTTACAGGATAATAGTATAACACAGTAAACTCTTCTATCTTGGCATAAAATTTGCTTAATTTTCCGGTTAATTATAATTTTAATTTATATTAAATGATGAAGAAATTTATTTTGATAATTTTCTTGTTATGTTCTGCTTATTTACTTTCTTCTCAAACCATTAAAGTTGTAAATAAAAAAAATTTCAAACCAATTGAAAATGTCGCTGTTTTTAATCTTGATCATACCAAAACTATTTTATCAAACACTAATGGTGAAGCTAATCTTGAAAATTTTAATAAAAATGATACTCTGATTTTTCAGCATACATCATACATTGAATTAATAATTCCTTTTGAATTAATTTATAAATATAATTTTCTGATAAAACTTACTGAGAAATCGGTTAATTTGAGTGAAATTGTAGTTTCTGCAAGCAAATGGGAGCAGAATAAAAATGAAGTTCCTAATAAGATAACAACTATTTCGGCAAAAGAAATTGCCTTTAATAATCCTCAGACTTCTGCTGATTTATTGGGAAACACAAATGAAGTTTTTATACAAAAAAGCCAGCTCGGAGGCGGAAGCCCCATGATAAGAGGCTTTGCTACAAATTCGATATTGCTTGTTGTGGATGGTGTTAGAATGAACAATGCTATCTTTCGTAGCGGTAATCTGCAAAATGTTATTTCTATTGACCCGAATATTATTGAAAGTGCTGAAGTCATTTTCGGTCCCGGTACTATTATTTACGGAAGTGATGCATTAGGCGGTGTTATGGATTTTCATACAAAGAATATAAAATTAAGTGTTAATAACAAAACTAAAATATTAGTGAATGCTTTAGCCAGATATTCAACAGCAAGTAATGAAAAAACAGGCCATTTTGATATAAATTTCGGAAGAAAAAAATGGGGATTTCTAAGTAGTGTAAGTTACAGCGATTTTGATGATCTTCGCATGGGAGCAATTCATAATGATGAATTTGAGAGAAATGAATATGTTACTCAAATCAATGGCTTAGATTCGATTGTAAAAAACAGCAATGTGAATATTCAGAAATTTTCGGGTTATAAACAAATAAATTTAATGCAGAAAATACGATACCGCCCATCTAAGAAGATTGATTTTATTTATAATTTTCTTTATTCCAATACTTCTGACATTCCAAGATATGACAGACTGATACAATATAGTGATGATAACCTGAAATATGCAAAATGGTATTACGGTCCTCAAAAATGGATGATGCATAATATGAAAATAAAAATTACAGATTCCACTAAATTTTTTGATTATGTTCAAATTAATCTTGCATATCAGGATGCGGAGGAAAGTCGTAATGACCGAAAATACAGAAAATCCGATTTAAGGATAAGAACCGAAAAAGTTAATGCTTATTCGGCAAATTTTGATTTTTATAAAAAAATCAGAAAAAAGAATATATTATTTTATGGTGTTGAAGCAGTATATAATAAGGTAAATTCAACGGGTGTTAATGAAAATATTGAAACAGGAGAAGTTTCTCCAACATCAAGCCGCTATCCTGATGGCGGAAGTACTTATGCTACATTTGCCGGATATATTAGTTTTAAATCAAATATTAGTGAAAAAGTTACTTTTTCTACGGGACTGAGATATAGTTATGTTATTTTACATTCAAAATTTATAAACAAGTCATTTTTTGATTTCCCGTTTAATAAAATTGATATTAATACAGGGGCTTTGAATGGTTCATTAGGTCTGGTTTTCAGGCCATCTGAAACATGGCAATTTAATATTAATGCTTCTTCCGGTTTTAGGGCACCTAACCTTGATGATGTTGCTAAGGTTTTTGATTCGGAACCCGGTACTGTTGTTGTACCTAACGAAAATCTGAAACCTGAATATGCCTGTAATATTGATGTTGGTTTGATAAAAAATATTTCTGATAAGATAGAAATTAAAGCAACCGTTTTTTATACTTACTTAATTGATGCTATGGTTAGAAGGGATTTTACTTTTAACGGACAAGATTCAATAATGTATGATGGTGAACTTAGTAAAGTTGAAGCTATTGTTAATACAGGCAAAGCATATATATATGGTGGAAGTGTTTCATTTAATTCCGAAATTTCAAATCATTTTACTTTTAGAACAAATTTAACTTATACTCATGGTGTGGATGAAGAAGATATACCTCTCAGGCATGTTGCCCCTTTGTTTGGAAGTACTGCAATAGGCTATAAAACTGAAAAATTCAGAGTTGAGTTATATGCCATTTATAATGGAAAGATCAGTTATAAAAATTTGTCATTCAGCGAAAGGAACAAAGCATATTTGTATGCAAAAGATGCGGACGGAAATCCTTATTCTCCTTCATGGTGGACAATGAATATTAAAACTTCGGTTAAACTTAATCCTGTAATAGAATTAGATGTAGGTATTGAAAACATACTTAACTACCGCTATCGCCCGTACTCATCAGGAATATGTGCACCCGGGAGGAATTTTATTGTTGCAATTAGAGGAAGTTTCTAAGTTATATTTATACTAAATCAAATTTTTTAATGAAAGTCATCTTTTTTGAAAATTTATCAAACGTCAAACATCAAACGTCAAACTTTTATCTTTTGTCTTTTATCTTGATTTTATAATGATACCCCAATCCTGAAATCCAAAAAATCAGCAACATGGCGGTGAGTTTTTAAATTAATACCTGCAAAGAATTTATCTGTTATTCTGAAAACCAGCCCATATCTCTGATAACAAAAATCATCAACTTTGTATGGTTTGTAAAAGTAAACACCAATTTGCTGACTGAAAATAAACCGTCCGAGCAAAAATTCATTTCCAAACATAATTCCACCTCTTTGATAGTCGCCGCTAAAATTTTCGTCTCTTTTAATTTCTTCTTTTTTAGCACCGTCAACTAACCATTCAAAACCTGCTGTTAATGCATTAATTCTTCCAACCTGCCAACTTCTGCTTGCTGAAAACCCGAAAATAAAGTACTTTTTGAATTCAGTATGATTTATCTGTTTGGCGGAAGCAAAAAATGTAAAATCCGTACGTTTTTCAGGCGGATGTAGTTCACGCCAGTTTGTTTTTTCTCTTTTCTTTAATTTTAATGGAAAAAAATAATAATCTATTCCCAAACTTGCAGTTGGATAATTTATTCCTTTGTTTGGTTCATTAACACCTCCATTTGAAATATGATTATAATTTGCAGCAAGGTTAAGGTACAGTTTCGGATTTATTCTGTAATTAAATGTAAAATTCAACAGAAGCGGGAACCCGATATGTGTGCTGTAAGATTTATTATTTGGATTTTTTGTTTTATCATAAGGATTGCTCAAATATGAAAATCCTGTCCCTGCTCTTATTGATATACTGAACTTGTTTTGTATCCCGAAAAAAGGTTCAACATAAAATAACGAAGTAATTCCATAACCTAAAATTGCCGGATTATCAAAATCCCAAAAAGTTAATGAAAATCCGATTTTGGGATAACAATTGCATACATCCCAGTCTTTTTTTCTTATATATAGCCAGTTAAAATCCAATTCTGTTCCTAATGGATATGAATTGGAAATATTACGAATATCTTTTGAATGTATAATTATAAAACCATAGTGTTGCCGCAAACCTAAGGCAAATCTGGGTTTCACCGAATCACATTGAGATGTTGAAGATAAATTCCATAAAAACAGGAATTGAAACAAAAGCAATAATTTTATTCTTCCGGCTACTTTCATATAGGAATTAAATTTCTTTAAACTTAAATCAAAGTTATTAAAAATAATTGTAAAAATGGTTCCAAACGGAGTATTTTCACAAGCTAATTTTTCTCTTACTACATGGAATCCGTTTATAATTGTTGACCAAACACGCGGACATGAAGTTCATTTACTTGATTACGAACCTACCGACCTTGTTGATAATAATTATTTTGGAATGTGGGAAGATGATAGTGACCCTGCAACTGGAAAATATTATAAAACTGCAAATAATTTACCTTGGGCAATTGATATTCCGATTGAATTTGCTTACCCTGTTGAAAAAGTACAAATTATTGCTGCACATCTGAAATTTGCAGATTAGGCTGAAAGTGGAGGTGTTGTTTTTACTGACTGGTATGAAGATATTGCAGGCTATAGAAATGATGCTAATATTTATCAACCTCCGGCTAAATAGTGTTTGTCCATAAAGTCAAAGAATTTTTGAATTAAAGCACCAAATAAAAAAAACAAATAACAAAACTTGTCCGTATGGATAAATTCCAAACATCAATTATCAAAACTAGTCCGTATGGATGACCGAAACTGTTTTGGTCATTGAATTTTTGGTCATTGTAATTTATTTGAAATTTGGTGCTTGTCATTTGTGATTTTTAATATTTATTTAAACTTTCTGACTTTAAAGATGGATTAAATAATATTTAGCCGTTTAATTCATAATTTACCTATTAATTCCTTATGAATTTTCAAAACCTGTGGAATTAACAATTGTTGCTCATCATTGTAAATTACGAAATCGGCTTTTTTAATTTTTTCTTCATCACTTAATTGAAATTTCATCCGGTTTACAATTTCTTGTTCGGTTATATTATCTCTTTGTTTTACTCTTTTAATTCTTAAATCTTTTGGTGCTGAAACAGTAATTATTGCATCAAAATCTTTGTAAAAACCACTTTCAAATATTATTGCAGCTTCGTGTAAGATATATTTTTTCTTTTTGTATTTTTTTAACCAACTTTCAAAATCCGACTTTACCAAAGGGTGTATCAGTGAATTTAATTTTTCAAGTGAATGTGGATTGTTGAAAACAATAGAAGCTAAAATTTTATTGTCAATATTACCGTTTTTATCGAAAATATTATCTGCAAACAGATATTTGATCTTTTTCTTTACAGATTCTTTTCCGAGGAATTTTTTTGCTTCAGTATCGGCATGATAAACGTTTATGCATAGAATTTCAAACACCGTGCAAACAGTGGTTTTTCCACTTCCGATATTTCCTGTTATTCCAATCTTAAGCATTATTTTAAAATAATATATTCAATTTTTTCGGGCTTTATTTTTGTAATTCTGATAAAACCGGGTTGCTTAGAAACTTTCAGTTTTAAGGTCTTATTGTTTTTGATATTTTCGTTGTAATTGATTCCTACTGAAAACATCTCCGAATCTATTCGCTTATAATCTTTTAATGCTACTAAATAAGTTAGCTGTGCTTTTTCCGGAAAGGTTATAATGTTGATAGAATCATTATTTAATACACCGACAGGTATCTCAATAGTAGCTTCTGTATATTTTTCAACAGGAATAAATACATTGATAGTATCAGCAGAATATTTGATATTAGGTGATATTATTGGTTTAATAATTTTTAAAGGAAATGATTTATTTTCACATAGATTTAATAATTCTATTTTTGCTGTTCTTATAAATTTAATTGTGTCAATTGTTTCCTGTGAGCCGCTAACAATAATACTATCGGGATTTAATTTAATTGGATCGTAAAGCATATATTGTTTTTTGTATGTAATAGAAATATTGGGGCGAACCGGAATTTTATTATTCACAATCTCCTCAATATTAAAATACAAAGTATCGGGCGAAATTGATATTAGTTCGTCTCTAAGATATAATTTTTTTTCAATATCATTTTTCAGAGGCGATGTTAAAACATAGGTTGTATTTTCGTACCGGCTTTTTCTTAAGTTAGCTCTGCTAAGGTTAATACCAATAGCTCTATGTTTTTTTAGATATTTTATTGAAAAGAGCCTGAATCCTTTTGATTTTATTCTTAAAATCAAAGTACTGTCATGGCAGTTGGTAAGTAATTTATCTCCAGGTATATTGGTATAAACCAAAGGATATTCAACATTTGAATAATATTCCTTTGACGTTTTTATCAATATCCAGATAAAAAAAGAAATACCAAAACAAATAAGAAAAATATAAAGCTGATTTCTGAATTTTTCATCTTTTGGTGTAACAACCTTCTTAATGAATTCAATAAAATCGCCGGGTTTCAATTTTTTATTATTTATTTATTATTTATTTTGCCCTAATTGGCCTTCCTTTCCAAATGAAATTGCAGATTTTTCAATTGTCAGACGATTCTGACCTTCAACTTCAATTAAAATAGTAGTTTCTCTTACTTCAAGTATTTTACCATGGATGCCTCCGATAGTTACAATTTTATCTCCCTTTCTTAATGCTTCTCTGAATTTTTTCTGATCTTTGGATTTTCTCATTTGCGGTCGAATAAAAAACAGATAAAAAACCAAAACAATTAATATTAAAGGAAGAAATGACATAAGGCCACCGCCTTCTTCACCTTCTTGAGGCATCATTAAAATAATGTGTAATAAATTCATAGTTGTTGTTTTTTGTTAAAATAAATTTTTAAAGTTTTTCAGGATTAATAACCATAGCTTTTATCCTGATAATTTTTTTATTGGGTTGTGTATTAGAAACAATCGTTATTATTTTATTTTGAAATCCTTTCCTTTTATAGCTGTCAAAAGTTACACTTATTACATCTTCCTTTCCGGGTTTGACAGGAGTTTTTGGATAACTACCTACTGCACACCCGCAACTTGTGCTTACTCTTGAGATTATTAAATCTGATTTCCCAATATTTTTAAATTTAAATCCATAGGTAACTTTTTCACCCTGAATGACATTTCCAAAATCATGAACTTCTTCATAAAATTCAATTTTCGGTAATTTGTAAAAATCTGCATCACCTGAGGCAGTGTTTGGATTATTAACAACATCGGCTGGTATGAGTTTTTCTTTGTTTTCTCCACTGTTATTACATGCAAATGAAATAAAAAAAAGTATTGTTAATAATATAAGAATGTTTCTTGTCATAACTATATATAGTATCTAAGTAATATTTTATTTCAGCAAAAGTAGAAAAAATTATAACAGTTCTGAATTTTAAAAAAATTATCATTTTCCACTTCCGATTATTGTAAGTGAGCTTTTAAAAATATCATCACTAAATTCACCATGGCATTTTAAAATATAAAAATAAACGCCATCTGAAAGATTTCCACCATCCCAGTCGTTTATATAATTATTAACTTCATACAGTTTTCTCCCCCAACGATTAAAAATAACAAGTTGATTACTTATATAAAAGTCATTAATAACTTTGTCATGGTCTGCATCATCTGAATCTTCAACAAACATTAATTCGTCGTTTTTTCCATCTCCATTTGGTGTAATTATATTGGGAATTAGCAATTTAACAGGTTTTACTTCAACAGGCATAGTATAAACAGTATCACACCCGTTTGAGTCGGTAATTTCTAATATAAGATTATATTGTTTGGGTTCATCCGGGTACAAAAATCTTGGACTTTTTTGAGTTGAAGTAATAGTAGTGTCGCCTAAAAAGTCCCATTTCCAGTTTGTAACCTGAAGTGTATCAATTGAAAGATTATCAAATGAGAAAGTTATCCAAGGATTTTTAACATAAACTATACTGTCGGGATCAGCAGTTATTTTAATTTCAGGAGAACGGAAAGATTTAACTTTATATGAGGTGTCAAGCTTACAACCATAATTATCAATAATTTGAAGGTCATAAGTAATATTTCCGCAAAGTCCTAATGCCAAAGATGAATCTCCAGGGTCAACCCATTGAACATCCCATATATATGTATATTCATCCGAAGAAAATTCACCTGAAGCAATTGCTTTAACTTGTGCTTCACAATTTGCATCAATGCCGGGACAGGTTCTTTCCAGTTGTTCAAATTCTATATTGATTTTTGTATAAACATCAATAATTACCGAATCTTCACAATTATAATTTTCATTGTAAACTTTTACAAGATATTTGGTTGTTGTGTCGGGATTTACATTAATATAAGCTGTTGTATCATCTCCGGGTTGCCATAAATATTTTAATGTGTCGGAATATTCAACACTTAGTGTAATGTATTTTTCCGGACAAATTGGAGTTTCTCCATCAACGGTTATTTCGCATTCCTGGGCAAAACTATTAAAACATAAGAATGTCAGTATAAATATTAAAACCTTTTTCATTCAATTTTCTGTAAAGAAATTTTAAATATTTCAGGGCTGTAAAAATAGTTAAAATGTTTTTTTTATTAAATTATTGCCCTAAAATAATTTATTTATTTGATTATTTTAAATTTATGAAAATAAGATTGCTGTCAATAATTCAGGATAAATTAACTAACTATCTTAAAATCAAGTCATAATGTCAGTTAATTGTAAATTATACTGTTAATTTATCAAAAGTTGTAATATTTAGGCATAATTATAAAATGGCAAAATCTTTGTTAAATTTGCCTGATAATTAATTTAAACGTCAAACATCAAACGTCAAACATTTAATATAAAAATATGAACTTTAATAATTTTACAATTAAATCGCAGGAAGCTATACAAAAAGCACAGGAAATTGTAATGGCAAATAATCAACAAGCAATTGAGAATACTCATATTTTAAAGGGTATTCTGACTGTTGATGAAAATGTAATTCCTTTTTTGTTGAAAAAATTAAATGTAAATCTTGTTATATTTAATCAGGCATTGGATAAGATAATTGAGTCGTATCCAAAGGTTTCTGGTGGTGAGCCTTTTTTATCGCGTGATGCAAAAACAGCTTTACAAAAAGCAACATCTTACCTAAAAGAATTTAACGACAAGTTTGTATCAATTGAACATATTCTGCTTGGAATTTTAGCAACAAATGATACTGCATCAAAGTTGTTAAAAGATAACGGAGTAACGGAAAAAGACCTAAAAACTGCAATAAAGCAATTACGCAAAGGCTCAACAGTTGATACCCAGACAGCAGAAGATACATATAATGCATTAAACAGATATGCTCGTAATTTAAACGATCTTGCACGCTTGGGTAAGTTAGACCCTGTTATTGGCAGGGATGAAGAGATTCGCAGGATATTCCAGATATTAACAAGAAGAACCAAAAATAATCCGATATTGATTGGTGAGCCGGGAACAGGAAAAACAGCCATTGCCGAAGGTTTGGCACATAGAATTATAAATGGCGACGTTCCGGAAAATCTTAAATCGAAACTTATTTTCTCTTTAGATATGGGTGCATTAATTGCAGGGGCTAAATATAAAGGTGAGTTTGAAGAAAGACTCAAAAGCGTTGTTAAGGAAGTAATTGAATCGGATGGTGAGATAGTTTTATTTATTGATGAGATACATACTCTTATTGGTGCCGGTGCCGGTGAAGGAGCAATGGATGCAGCAAATATTTTAAAACCTGCTCTTGCAAGAGGAGAGCTAAGAGCTATCGGCGCAACCACTTTAAAAGAATATCAAAAATATTTTGAAAAAGATAAAGCTCTTGAAAGAAGGTTCCAGATTGTTATGGTTAATGAGCCTGACACTTTAGATGCAATTTCTATCTTGCGTGGTTTAAAGGAAAGATATGAAACTCATCATCATGTCAGGATTAAAGATGAAGCAATTATTTCCGCAGTTGAACTTTCTCAAAGGTATATCAGCGATCGTTTTCTTCCTGATAAGGCAATAGATTTAATTGATGAAGCAGCAGCAAAATTACGACTTGAAATTAACTCTGTACCTGAGGAACTGGAAATAATTGAAAGAAAAATCAGGCAGTTGGAAATTGAGCGTGAAGCTATTAAAAGAGAAAAAGATAAAGCAAAACTTGATAAGCTAAACGAAAAGCTTGCTAACCTGAATGATGAAAGAAACCAGTTGAAAGCCAAGTGGCAAGCTGAAAAAGAAGTAGTTGAAAAAATCCAGCAAAGAAAAAATGACATAGAAAATTCAAAATTTGAAGCTGAGCAGGCTGAACGTGATGGTGATTTTGGAAAAGTAGCTGAAATCAGATATGGAAGAGTTCAAAAGATAGAAGGCGATTTAGAAGCATTAAAGATAAAATTACAGGAATTACAAGGAGATGCGGCTATGATAAATGAAGAAGTTACCTCAGAAGAAATTGCTGAGATTGTTTCACGCTGGACTGGGATACCGGTAAGCAGGATGCTTAAGAGTGAAAGAGAAAAACTATTAAATCTTGAAACAGAGCTTCACATGAGGGTAGTTGGGCAGCACGATGCTATTGAAGCAATTTCCGATGCTATCAGAAGGAGTAGGGCAGGACTGCAGGATGCTCAACGTCCGATAGGTTCATTTATTTTTCTCGGAACTACTGGTGTTGGAAAAACCGAGCTGGCAAAAGCTTTAGCAGAGTTTTTATTTAATGATGAAAACTCAATGGTCAGGATTGATATGTCTGAATATCAGGAACGACATTCGGTTTCACGCTTGATTGGAGCGCCTCCCGGATATGTCGGATATGATGAAAGCGGACAGCTAACCGAAGCAGTCAGAAGAAAACCGTATTCAGTTGTCCTGTTAGATGAGATTGAAAAAGCACATCCTGATGTTTTTAATATTCTGCTGCAGGTTCTTGATGATGGAAGATTAACTGATAACAAAGGCAGGGTAGTGGATTTTAAAAATACTATCATAATAATGACTTCAAACATTGGTTCTCATATTATCCAGGAAAAGCTAGAAAGAATTACTGAAGATAATCGTGAAGAAATTATTAACAGAACAAGAATGGAAGTTTTCGATTTGTTGAAAAAAACCATCCGCCCTGAATTTCTTAACCGTATTGATGAAATCATTATGTTTAAGCCGCTTACAAAAGAAGAAATAAAAAAAATTGTAAAATTGCAGTTTGAACATGTAAAGAAAATGCTGGCTCAAAATGATATTAAAATTTCAATTACAGATAAAGCAATTAAACATATTGCTGAATTGGGATATGATCCTCAATTTGGAGCAAGACCGATAAAACGCATTATACAGCGAAACATCCTGAATGAACTGTCAAAAATGATACTTGCAGGAAAAGTTATTAAAGATTCGGAAATAAATATTGATTTTAAGGATAATAAGTTGGTGTTTGAGAATAAGTAACTTAGTTTCAGGTTTCCCATACGGGCTAACTTCGTGTTGCAGGTTCCAGGTTTCAAGTTTCAGGTTTAAAGTTTTAATGCCAACTGCCAACTTCTTTTTACCCATACGGGCTAATGAAACGAAGTGAATCCGTCCATACGGATTTGCTTCGCTTCATATGGACTTCGTGTCGCTTTTATCTTTTATCTTTTATCTTGTTACTTTCTCCCGGCAGAGTAAAGTAAAAAGTACTTCCTTTGCCAATTTCACTTTCAACATCCACATTACCTCCCAGTTTTTCAATAATGCGTATTACTATTGAAAGTCCTAATCCGTATCCTTTGGTTTGTGCCTGATCAAGACGTTCATACTTTCTGAAAAGAAGTTTCTGGTCATCAGGTGAAATTCCCGGTCCGTTATCTCGTATCCAAAAACGTATTTTTCCTTCGGATATATTTTTTGATTTTCCTGTATCTGACCCAATTTCTATGCGTGGTGGCTTGCCTCCGTATTTAATGGCATTGCTTATATAGTTAACCCAAACTTCAATAATCCATGGTGCGTATCCAAGTGCTACTGTCAAATCTTCCTGTAATAAAATTTCAGCATTATAATCTTCAATAATTTGTGAAAGACGCTCTATTGCCTCAGTAACAATTTCATTCATATTTAATGGAGACAGTTTTACTTCTGCCTTTCGTAAGCTTGATAACAGTAATAACTCATCAATTATATGATTCATTTTATAACTGTCTTGTGATATTGTAGCTATGTAACTGGTTATTTCATCATCAGAAAGATTTGAATAATCTTCACTTAATAAATCGGAAAATCCAATAACAGTACTCAAAGGAACTTTCAGATCGTGTGCAACAGTGTGTGCAAAGGCATCTAATTCTTCGTTACGTTCCTGTAATTCAATTGTATGTTGTTGAAGTTTTTGATCTGCTTTTTTTCGCTTTGTGATCTCATGTTGTAAAGCCTCGTTCAGGTGATTACATTCCATTAAATCATTATGTCTTGCAAGAGCAATAGAAATATTTCGTTTAATTTCATTCGGTATAGGGGGTTTTAAAATATAAGCGTAAATACCCATTTTTTTTGCTTTCTCAATAAATTCTTCAGATTCAAAAGCTGTGAGTATTACAACCGGTATTTTACATCGCTTCTGAATTTCTTTTGTAGCTTCAAATCCATTAAGTTCAGGCATTTTAATATCCATAAGAACTACATCAGGTTTTTGAGAACATGCCATTTCAACAGCTATTTTCCCGTTTGTTGCAGTTCCGATATTCTCATAACCTATCTTATCTAAAGTATTGGATATCTCTCTGCTTACAAGATAATCATCTTCTGCAATCAGAACTCTGATTTTTTTTGAATTTATCATGATTTCCTTTTCTAAATATTATTAGTTTATTTTCAAACAAAATTAGAAAAAATTATTTAACTTCCAATTTTAAAACTTATACTTATAGCAGCACCATTATCATTATAGATTTTAAGTTCACCTATTAGACTCTGTGTTACAATACCTTTTATCAAATCATACCCAACCCCAACATTGCTATAATCTCCATCAATCAATTTTTGCGGGTAACCTTTACCACTATCTTTATAAGTAATGGTTACATTTTCTTTATTTTTTGTAAAATCAACTTTAAGCAGGACTTCGGTTTTTTTATTCTGTCCGTATTTTAAAGAATTAGTTATTAATTCATTAATAGCTATAGCTAAGTGATGTGCCTGATTGCTGTTTACACGAATTTTAGTTGGAGAAACATTAAAGACAACCAAGTTGGAATTAGGAAGACAAGAAAGTGAAGCTCTAATTATTTGTTCGCAAAGTAGATTCAGATTTACAGGACCCCAGCCACTTTCGGAAAGCAGGCTATGAACTGTTGAAAGTCCAATAATTTGTCCTTTAAGTTCATTTATAAATGTCAACTTATCTTTAGGTTTTGTTTTAGCTTCTTCCATATTAAGCAAACCTAAAATTGCAGTAAGATTATTTTTTACACGATGATTGACTTCCTGAAGTAAAACTTTTTGAGTATCTGCGTATTTATGCAGTTCTTCTTCAGCCCGCTTGCGTTCGGTAATGTCATCAATAATTCCATCATAGTATTTCACTTTCCCGTTTTCACCTCTGACAGCAACTGCAGAAACAGAACAAATAAAAGTTGAGCCATCTTTCTTCTTTAAGTTGAGTTCTTCATTTTTTAAAAATCCGGTTTTCAAAATTTTCTGATTGAAAACATTTCTGTCTTCAGGATTTTGATATAAATCGGAAACATTTAATCTAAAAACTTCTTCCCTGTTTTCATAACCGAACATTTTAACAAGCGCCGGATTAATTTCAATGAAATTACCTTTTTGCCCTACAGTATCCCGATAAAGTCCGACATTCATATTTTCAGCTAAAGTTCTGTATTTTTCCTCACTTTTCATAAATTCTGCAGTTCTATCTTCTACTAACTCCTCAAGGTGCTCGCGATATTTTTTCAGTTCTTCTTCTGCCTGTTTGCGTTCGGTGATATCTCTTACCGTAGCCTGTAATAATTTTTTTCCTTCAAGTTCAATCCTGGTCAATAAAACAGTTGCGGGATAATCATTGCCATCAAGTCTTTTGTGTGTCCACTCAAAAAAATGAGAACCGGTCTTCATTGCCCTTTCAATCATCTTAATGGCTTTTTCAGAAGAAAGCTGTCCATCAGGTTGATATTCAGGGGATAATTCCCATGGGCTTTTTGAAATAAATTCTTTTTCATCCTTTGCCTTGATCATTTTAATTGTAGCAGGGTTTCCGGCAATAAACAACCATTCAGGAGGTGCAAGCATCATAATTGCATCCCTTGAAGATTCGAATAGTGTACGGTATTTTTTCTCGCTCTCCTGTAACTCAGCAGTACGCTCTTTTACTAACTCTTCAAGGTGCTTGCGGTATTTTGTCAGCTCAACTTCTATCTGTTTTCGCTCGGTAATATCACGTGCAATTATCAAAACACCTGATGGTTTATCATTTGTAGTAATAAGTGATGATTTTATTTCTACAGGTGTTTTATCTCCTTTTTTGTTAATGAATTCTATTTCGTAATTAAAAATTCCGGTATCTCCGGCAGAACGTTTGCTAAAAAGTTTATAAGAATCGGAAAGCCCCTTAGCTGGTAATACATCGTTAATATTTATTTTCAATGCTTCATTTTCATTATAATCGCTTAGTCTCAAACCTTCCTGATTAACATATTTAATATTCCCTTTCAAATCAAGTAAAAGAATGACATCTTTTGCTGTTTCAGCTAATTGACGATATTTTATCTCACTCTCACGTAATTCTTTTTCAATCCGTTTTTTTTCAGTAATATCGCGTGAAACAAAAAGAAGCTGGTCGCCAACAATATTTGCTGTACTTTGAGCATAACGCCAGTTTCCTGATTTATCTTTAATACGGTATTCTAATACTTCTTTTACAATTTTTTCATTTCCGGTGAAGAATTTTTTTATTTTTAAACCAATATATTTTTTTAACAGAGGAAATAATATTTTTTTATCTTCTGGATATATTAATTCAAAACATGATTTACCAAGCAAATCTTCAGGTTCATATCCTGAAATAGTTTTAATTGACGGACTAATATAAGTATATATTGCGTTAAGATCAAAAGTAATTAAAGTAATAACATCACTTGTGTTTTCTGTAATCAAACGATATAGTTCCTCAGACTTTTTTAATGCTTCTTCTGATCGTTTACGGGCTGTGATATCAATAACAATTCCCCTAAACCCAATACATTCATTATCTTTTTTGATTGGAGAAGAAAATACCTGCACAGGAAATTTAGTGCCGTCTTTTTTAATGGCAGTGTATTCATTATCTTTAATAATTTTTCCTTTTCTAATATCCGGAAATAATTTATTTATTTTTACAGTATCCTTTTTTATAAATAATTCAGAAAAATTTATTCCATTATCAACATCTTTTTGTGTATAACCAAATAAATTAAATCCTGTATTATTTGCATAAATTATTTTTCCTTTATCATCAGTTTCAAAGACTGTTTGTGGTAATAGATTGGCTAATTCTTTAAATCTTTTTCCGCTTTCCTGTAATTCTCTCTCTATTTTTTTTTTATAGATACCGATATCAATAACTGCCTTAATTTCTTTTTCCTGAAATGGTTTAACAATATATCCGAATGGCTCTACATCTATTGCTTTTTTAATCAAACTATCATCAGCATAAGCAGTAATAAATATAACAGGAATATCAAGCACATTTTTAATTATTTTGGATGCTTCAATGCCGTCAAGTTTTCCAGGCATAACAATATCCATTAGTATTATATCGGGCTTGAGTTGTTTTGCCATTTCTATAGCCTCTTCGCCGGAAGAAGCTATTCCAACTACATCATATCCCATGTATTTCATGCGTTCTTCCAATTGAGTGGTTATTGTAGCTTCATCGTCGGCTATCAGTATTTTATACATGTTTTGTCTCATTATTTGTAATTTTAAATTTTATTATAAATTTCGTGCCCTTATTTCGTTGAACCTCAATTTTTCCTTTTAATTGCTGTGTGACTAAATTTCTGACTAATTTAAGACCTAAGGAATCGGTATTATAAGGGTCAATATCATCAGGTATTTGTGAGCCGTTATCTTGTACTTTCAAAATAATTGTGTTGTCATCGGATTTCTGCATTAAAACTTCAATTGTTCCTTTTTGATTTTCTTTAAATGCATGTTTAAAAGAATTGGATATCAACTCATTCAGAATAAGAACACAGGGGATAGCCTGAATTATTAAAAGATAAATATCAGAAATATTAACTGCTGTCATTATCATTTTTTTATCAGCATAAACCGATGATAAATAACCGATTAATTCATTAACATGGCTTTCCATATCAATTTTGTCAATTTTTTCACTCCTGTAAATTTGTGAATGTATAAGAGCTATTGTATGAATTTTGGCTTTAGCATCTGTAAATAAACTGATTGCATGTTGATCGTTAGTACGCATACTGCTCATATCAAGTATGCTTGAAATAACTTGCAGATTGTTTTTTACCCTGTGATGGATTTCTCTTAAAAGAACTTCTTTTTCTCTTAATGATTTTTTAAGTTCACTTGTGCGTTTTTCTACTTTTTGCTCTAATGTTTTACTATATGCCAATAGTTTTCCCTCAAGTGTTTGTTTTTTTTTACTTAATATGCTGACAACACATGCTACTAAAATGAACATAATTGCACGTATTATATCTGCATATGTTGGTGTTTCAATGTGACTTATAATGTGTGATATAAGTAAAAGTAATGCAAGAAATACTGCAACTAATATACCTTTACGTGTCCACCACAAACTTGCAAGAATAATAGGAACATAGAATAAATGAGTAAATATAACATCAACTTTTAAAACAAAATGAAAGTAATAGGTTGTAAATAAACATATAGTTAATAAAATACCAATAACTATAATTTTGTATAGTTCTATATTTTTTGAAATATTTATTTTCATTTTTTTATATTATTTCAAAATTATTAATCAGGGTTGTAACTAAATCAGTTTGTTTAATTCTGATTAGCTACACAGGATTTAATAAAAGTTCTACAAAATAAACATAAAAAGATGAAAAGTCAATGTTTTTTGGAGGCTATTTTAAAATTTTCTATTTTAGCGTCAGATTATTGAATTTTGATACTTTATAATATATTTAAAAATGAAAATTATTAAATGGATTGCCCGTATCACAGGATTTCTATCTGTTGTTTTTTTTCTTGCATTTATGATAGGTGAAGGAATACCCGGCTTATCAGGCGAACAAAATGGTCAACTAATTACTATAATATCACTTCTTGGAATTGCAGTTTTAGGATATATTTTTGCATGGTTCAGGGAAAAAGAAGGCGGAATTATTTTGGTTTTTATAAGTGTAATTATGGGATTATATCTATTGTATTTATCGGAAAATAATGTTTTAGCAGCAATCATTTATTCCCTGCCGTTTTTTATTCCAGGAGTACTTTTTTTTGTTTATGGTTATAAAAACAATGATACAAAGGTATAAGGGTATAAAAGTGATGGAGTGATGGAGTAATGGAGTGATGGAGTGATGGAGTAATGGAGTGATGGAGTAATAGAGTCCACTCCGAAAAGTCTTAATGATGATTTTATATATTTTTTGCCCTGGACACTAAAAGAAGAAGTTGCTGAAAATCATGTATCCATTTTGGGCTTGGGGGAAAATAGGTTTTCAGTTTTTCATTATTTTGTAGTTTGCAGAGTGGACTCAATAATTGATTTCCCCTATTTCCCATATTTCCCTTATTTCCCAGCTCAATATTCCATTATTCAGAACTACCCATGTCAACTGGTTATAAAACTTCTTACATTAAAGCATTAAATAAAACCTCCACAGGATGCAGGGCTTTTCGTCCTGTTCCGTCAAATATCTGTTGACGGCAACTAGTGCCAGGAGCAGCAATAATGGTTTCTTTGGTAGATTTTCTGATTTCAGGAAATAATATTAACTCGCCAATTTGTATTGATAAACCATAATGTTCCTTTTCATAGCCAAATGAGCCCGCCATACCACAACAACCCGATTTGATTTCTTCAACCTTATAATTTTCAGGAAACGAAAGCATTTCTTTAGTTGACCCGGTTGAAGCAAGTGATTTTTGATGACAATGTCCATGCAGCTTAATAAATTGGTTTTCTTTAGTGAATTGTTGTTTTGTAATATTTCCTTTCTTTATTTCATTTACAATAAATTCATCAATCATAAATGAATTTTTAGCTAATTTTTTAGCTGCTTCTTTTAAATCATTGTTAGCAAGTTCAATATATTCATCACGAAAAGTAAGTATCCCTGACGGTTCAATGCCAAGTAATGGTGTTTCGTCTGAAATTATATCTTTTAATAAGCTGATGTTTTTATTTGCAATTTTCCTGGCTTTTCTTAGCAAACCCTTTGATAGAAATGTTCTTCCACTTTCGAAATGTTTAGGAATTTCAACCGTGTAACCAAGTTTGGTTAAAAGTTTTATGGTGGTAATACCTATTTCAGTATCATTATAATTAGTGAATTCATCGGCAAACAAATAAACTTTGCCTTTTGGATTTATGTCTGTTTGGATTTTATTTAAATATTTTTTTGCCCATTTTCGTAAGCTTATCTTATATAATAACGGAATACTTCTTTTCGGGGCAAAACCTAAAACTTTTTTCATTAAACACGAAGTGCATTTATTTTTGATAATTAAGTTATAAATCTGAGGAAAGTGGGAACCTAATTTATTTAGCTGAGATATATAAGCAATAGCTCTGGTTCGCAAAGGAATTCCATTTGAATCATAATAATGCTGAAGAAACTCGGCTTTATATTTTGTGATGTCAACACTTGAAGGACATTCCGATTTGCATCCTTTGCACGAAAGACACAAATCCATAATTTCATAAATCTCTTTATGGTCAAAAGGATTTTTTTTATCGGAGTTTGTTAGAAATTCCCGTAGAATATTTGCTCTTGCTCTTGTGGTATTGTTTTCATCGCGTGTTGCCATAAAGCTCGGACACATTGTCCCTCCGATTATTTTCGACTTACGGCAATCGCCTGAACCAACGCATTTTTCTGCAGCGCGCAAAACTCCCATCTCTTTTGAAAAATCAAAAATTGTTGCAATCTCTTTTGTTTTTTGTCCGGGCTCGTACCTGAAGCTTGTATTCATTTTTAGAGTATCAACAATTTTTCCGGAATTAAAAATATTATCAGGATCCCAGGCAACCTTGATTTTTTTAATCAAATTGTAATTTTTTTCACCAATCATTAAAGGAATAAATTCACCTCTTAATCTGCCGTCGCCATGTTCGCCACTCAGCGACCCTTTATATTTTTTAACAAGTTTAGCTGTTTCAAGGGCAATTGTATAAAAAAGCTCTATGTCTTTTTTCTTTTTTAGATTAAGGATGGGGCGGAGGTGTAGTTCTCCTGTGGCAATATGTGCATAGTAAACACAACTTAATCCGTGTTTGTCAAGTTTAGTTCTGAATTCTTTTATGTATTCAGGCAATACTTCGGGATTAACAGCAGTATCTTCAACAACAGAGACGGGCTTTGCATCCCCTGGAATATTTGATAACAAGCCGAGACCGGCTTTACGTAAGTTCCATACTTTTTGTATGTTTTCGCCGAATATTAATGGAAAAAAATACCCCAGACCTGCTTCTCGTAGATCTTTTTCCATTTGCTGAGTGATGCTTAATAATTCTTCCCTGGTATCTCTTGCAAATTCAACAATCAGAATAGCAGCAGGATTATCTTTAATAAAAAACCTGTTTTTTTTATGTTCAATATGATCTTTGGTGCAATTAGTAATAACATCGTCCATTAGCTCAATTGAGCCGGGTTTATGTTTGAGGGCAATCAGATTGGCGTGTAAAGCTTCGTCGATTGTGCTAAAATGAATACAAACAAGCACCTTTTCCTTTGGTGGAAGTGGAACCAGGTTTAATTTTATCTCGGTAATAAAGGCAAGAGTTCCTTCAGAACCTGCAATAAGTTTTGAAAAGTTAAAATTTTCGGTGTTTTTAGTAAATGGATTTGTTTCAAGAAGCAGGTCAATGGCATATCCGGTATTTCTTCTTTTAATTGATTTGTCGGGAAATTCTTTGCGTATCTCTTTTTGATTTTTTGTATCTGAAAGTATCTCGTTAATATTTCTGTAAATTTTATTTTCTAAAAAATTGCCTTTACATTTTGAAATAAATTCTTTATTGGATATTGGTCCGAATTCGGCAGTTGAGCCGTCACTCAGGATTGCTTTTACCGAGATAATATGGTCGCGTGTGCTTCCGTAAATTAATGAATGGGCTCCGCATGAGTTGTTCCCGACCATTCCCCCAATCATACACCTGTTTGACGTAGAAGTTTCAGGACCAAAAAACAATCCTTTTTCTGCAATTACTTTGTTAAGCTCATCCAAAACAACGCCAGGCTGCACCTTTACCCAGTGTTCTTTTTTATTTATTTCAAGAATTTTTGTCATGTATTTTGATACATCCACAACAATCCCTGCGCCCACAACCTGTCCTGCAAGTGAAGTCCCTGCCGTTCTCGGAATTAAAAAAATGTGTTCTTCTTTTGCAAAATCAATTAATATTTTAAAGTCATTTTCATTTTCAGGTCTGGCAACTGCCAAAGGAATTTCACGGTAAACCGATGCATCAGTGGCATACAAAAGCCTGTTAGTTTTGTCAATATACAGGTCACCTTCTAATTTTGAATATTTAATATTCTTTAGTTTCCGAAATATATTTGAAACCATTTATTTTTCATTAATTTTATATATATTTTGTATAAGAAGTTTTGCAAAAATGGAATAATTTCGTAAATATTTAGCAACGTTTCTTGTCTTTTCTTAATTTTTACTATTTTTGTTAAGTTCGGTTGTTGTGTAGTTTGATTCAATTATTTTTTTTGCAATTTCTTTGCCGCTTGTTAAAGCAAAAGAAATTCCCTCGCCTGTGGTTTTTGATGCTAATCCTGCTGCATCTCCAACTAAAAATATTTTATTGAACATATATCCCTTGAAACAATAATTAATTGCAGAACCCTTAATTTTTTTTGTAGAGAATTTAAGTCCATTGTCTGTAAGGGTTTTCTCTAAAATATTTTTTGCTTCTTTAGCACTAAGTTGTCTTGGATGAAAATATACTCCAATGTTTGTGTGATTTTTATGTGGAAATGTCCAGATATATCCTGATTTAAGTTCTTTTGGGTTTACATGCCAGACAAAATCATTTGTTATTTTTGGTATTTCATAATAAAAACCAAAGCAAAATTCTGATTTTAATCCAAGATATTTTCTTACAATTGAATTTGATCCGTCAGCACCCACCAGATATTTAAAATGAAATATTTGGTTATCAATAGTAAAAACTTTGTTATTTTCTATTTCTTTAACTTTTGTGTTTTTCAGTATTTGTATGTTGCGTGAATTTTTTATTTTACTTAATTGATATTGCCCTAAGTCTAATCTACTTATGGTTTTAATCGGATTAACAAGTGTTATGTTATATTGTTTTTTATTTAAGAAAATAATTTGTTTTGCAAAACTTCTTGTTTTGTTTTCAGGAATATAAAAATTATTGGCTAAATTTGTTAAACCGCCTGCACATATCTTAGGACCGATAATTTCATTTTTTTCAATTATTAATACGGATTTATCGGAGTTTTTTAGTTGATGGGCGCATTCTAATCCTGCTGGTCCGGCGCCAATGATTATTACATCATATTTGTTATTCATTAAAGTTTATTTAGTATCTCTTTTGCTTTATTTTCATAAAATCCTTGGCGGGAGACAATTTTGTTAAATTGTTTTTTTGCTTTTTTGCTTTTATCGGCTTTTAGATAACAGAGCCCTAAATACCATTCAGCCTGTTGAATGTAACAAATGTTATTATTATTAATAATAGTTTGAAATGATTTTTCTGCTTCGTGAAAGTTATTATTTTCCATTAAAGAAATACCTGCATATAAATAAGCTGCCATATATGAATCATCCTGTTCAAATAATTGTGAGAATAATTTTATAGCTTTTGAATAATTTTCTTTGTCATAATTACGAAGAGCTTCTTTATAAATATCATCATTAGTTATTGTTTCAGCCGACCTTTTATTAATAGTTTCGTAAGGTTTAAAATACATGCTGTATATTTCTGTATTAGAAAGCTTTTTGTTATTGGAAAAATAAACAATACTTGCTATGGCTATGAATAAAATTATTATTGCAGCAACAAGATAATATATGTTTTTTTGTATAAAATTTGTTTTATGAACAACTTTGCTTGAAGTATAATCAGAATGAATATTTTTCATTCTTTTATTAAAATTTGCAAGGTCATCATTAATGATAGCATCGTCAATTTTTTTATGAAGCTCAAGTTCGGCTTTAAGTTGAGGATTAATTTTCAATTCATTTTCAAATAATTTTAATTCATCCTCAGTTATTTCACCGTTGATATATTTATCAATCAGTTTGCTGTAGTTAATTTGTTTTTTCATCTTTTTGTAACTCCTTATATTTAGGGTCGTTTTTTATGCGATTTACCAAAAGATTCTTACATAAGTATTTTGTTCTTCTGGCATCAATAGCATTTTTGTAATTCAATTTTTTTGCTATTTCATTAAATGACAGTTTTTTTAGAAATAATTTGATTAGTTTTTTGCATTTTTTATCTAATTTGTTAAAATGTTCACGGAATAAAAAATATTCTAAATTTAAAATATGTTCCTTTTCAATATCAGACTCATCAGTTAATTTAATAAATATTTCACAGTCTATAAATTCTACTTTATTTATTCTGTGTTTTCTTAGCTGGTTTAACCACTGATGCCTGCATATTGAGTATATATAAGTATTGAATGAGCATGTAAGTTCAAATTTGTTTTTCTTAACTTTTGAAAAAATTATAAATAAAGCATCCTGGAATATATCCCATGCTTCTGTTTCTGTGCCGCTGTTATTTTTAATAAGCCGTTTAATTACCGGAAAAAAAGTTTCATAAAGATTATTTAAAAAAATGTCATCATTATTTAAAAAGCCTTCAATTATTTTTTTCTCTGAAAAATTAGTCACATTCTAAACTTTATATCATTAATAAAAAAATGTTACACAAAATTAAAAAAAATCGTTAATAAAAAAATTTACAAAATACCTTTTCCTTCTCTTAAAATCATAATTTCATCTTTTGTACAATCGACTATTGTTGAAGCTTCATTATCACCGTAACCTCCATCAATAACGATATCAACAATATTTTTATATTTCTCATGAATTAATTCAGGGTCGGTTGTGTATTCAATTATTTCATCTTCATCATGTATTGAAGTTGACATTATCGGATTTCCTAATTCCTTAACAATTTCACTTACTATATTATTATCAGGTATTCGTATTCCAACGGATTTTTTTTTACTCTGAAATAATTTTGGTACTCTGTTATTAGCATTAAGAATAAAAGTGAAAGGACCCGGAAGGTTTGTTTTCATCAACTTGTAAATTTCGTTGCTGATAGGTTTTGTATAATCCGAAAGTTGACTGAGGTCATGGCAAATAAACGAAAAATTTGCTTTTTCTTTTTTTATACCTTTAATAAATGCAATTTTTTCAACTGCTTTTGATTTATAAATATCACAGCCCAATCCATAAACAGTATCAGTAGGGTAAATTATTATACCTCCGTCATACAGACATTCAACAACAGTCTTGATTTGACGTGAACCTGGATTTTCAGGATGAATTTTTATTAGCATTTATTAATTTAGATTAAAAAAAGGGTAAGCTACTTATATCGCACCGCTACAACCGTTTACCCTTGCTGCCTTCCGACCCTGGGGGAGTTTAACAGGAGCTGGTCGTATAAGACTTACCCGTTGCAAAATTACAAAGAAGTACTTTATTACACAATATATTTTATTATTTTTTTTAAGTAAGTATAAATTTATTATGTTTGCATTAACTTTTATCCCGTACGGGTTTGCTTTGCTTCACTTTTTCCTTTCGACCAAAGGGAGTCCGTATAGATGTTTTTTGTCTTAACAAAATATATACTATTTGACTTAGAACCAATTTTTTAAATATTAATATATAAGATAATATTATTTTTAATTAAAATTATAAATTATGGAACAAAAAAAATCATCTATCGGTAAATTTTCACTCAGCTATGGTTTAATAGTGGGTGTATTGTTAATTCTATGGAGTTTAATAATGCATATTTTTGATATTGACAGAGAATCATACATTAGTTTTATTTCGTATCTGATACTTTTGGGTGGTATTATCTGGGGGTCAAAAATTTATCGCGACAATTATTCAGGCGGTTTTATAACTTATGGAAAATCATTTTCTGTCGGATTTCTGGTTGGATTATTCGGTTCAATATTAGCAAGTATATTTTTCTTTATATTTTTAAAGTATATTGATCCGTCAGCAATTGCCGCAATACTTGAGAAAGCTGAAGAAGAAATACTTAAATCAAACCCTGATATTTCAGATGAACAACTTGAAAAAATTTATCCATTTATAATAGCTTTAACGCACTTTATTTATTTTATTAGTAATGTTGGTGCAGCGGCAATTATTTCTCTGATTGCTTCAATTTTTATTAAAAAAGAACAGAAATTGGTATAAAATTCTAATTTAGTTTTAACATAGAATCAAAAAAAGATCAATGGATATTTCTGTAATAATTCCTTTATATAACGAAGATGAATCGTTAAAAGAATTAAATGACTGGATTGTAAGAGTTATGTTAACCAATAATTTTTCTTATGAAATAATTTATATTGATGATGGGAGCAGCGATAACTCGTGGAAAGAAATCGAAAAGCTTTCTGTAGAAAATAAAAATGTTAAAGGAATAAAATTCAGGAGAAATTATGGTAAGTCAGCAGCTTTGAACAGAGGCTTTGATGCAGCTATTGGAAATGTTGTAATTACTATGGATGCCGACCTTCAGGATAGTCCGGATGAAATCCCCGAACTATATAAAATGATTAAAGAGGATGGCCTTGACCTTGTTTCGGGTTGGAAAAAAAAGCGTCGTGACCCTTTAACAAAACGAATTCCTTCAAAGTTTTTCAACCGCTCAACACGAATAATGTCGGGAATTAAATTGCACGATTTTAATTGCGGTTTAAAAGCATACAAAAAAAACGTAATTAAAAGTATTGAGATACATGGCGAGATGCACAGGTATATTCCTGTTATAGCAAAATGGGCAGGGTTTACAAATATCGGTGAAAAAATTGTTGACCATCGAAAGCGGAAATACGGTATTACAAAATTCGGTTTTGAACGCTTTATCAAAGGTTATTTAGACCTTATTTCCATAATTTTTATTTCAAAATTCGGTAAAAGACCAATGCATTTATTTGGCACACTTGGAACATTGATTTTTATCATCGGATTTATTATTGCCGCCTATTTAGCTTATGCCAAATTTTTTATGGCTGAGTATAAAATGACAGAAAGACCTTTGTTTTATTTTGGACTATTAGCAATGATGATAGGTACCCAGTTGTTTCTTACAGGCTTCCTTGCCGAGTTGATTTCCAGAAGCTCACACGACAGAAATCAATATCTAATTGAAAAAGAACTTGGCTTGAAGAAGTATGGAGAATAGAAGAAAAATAGTTATTATCGGTTCCGCTTATCCCTTACGGGGTGGGCTTGCAACTTATAATGAGCGTTTAGCAAGAGCTTTCCAGCAAAATGGTGATGAGGTAATTATTGAAACTTTCAAATTGCAATATCCAAAGATTTTATTTCCGGGAAAAACACAGTATTCAAGCGATACTAAACCGGAAGATTTAAATATAAGAGTTACTATTAATTCAATAAACCCATTAAACTGGATTAAAGTTGGATTTAAACTAAAAAAATATAAACCTGATTTGGTTATCATCAAATTTTGGATACCATTCATGGCTCCATGTTTAGGAACAATTGCAAGAATAACCCGCTCAAATAAATATAGTAAAATTATTTCAATAATTGATAATATTATTCCTCATGAGAAACGATTAGGCGATAGGATGCTGGCAAACTATTTTGTTAAAAGTGTTAATGGCTTCATAACCATGTCAAAATCGGTTTTGGGCGACTTAGACACATTTGATAAAAATAAACCAAAACTTTATTGTCCTCATCCTTTGTATGATAATTTTGGAGAAATTATTCCAAAAAATATTGCTAAAAAGAAATTACATCTTGACGAAAAAACTAATTATATTTTGTTTTTCGGATTTATAAGGGATTATAAAGGTCTTGATCTTTTACTTAAAGCAATGGCAGAACCAAGTTTAAATAAATTACCTGTTAAATTAATTGTTGCCGGTGAATTTTATACTGATTCAAAACCGTATTTTGATATTATTAAAAAAAATAATTTAGAAGATAAAGTCATTATGTTAAATAATTTTATACCTGATAGCGAAGTTGTAAATTATTTTTGTGCTTCAGATATTATAGTGCAGCCATATAAGGATGCTACACAAAGCGGCGTTACACAAATTGCATATCATTTTAACAGACCTATGATTGTAACTAATGTTGGAGGACTAACTGAAATAATTCCTGATGGCAAGGTAGGATATGTGGTTGATTGTGAACCTAAAAAAATTTCAGAAGCAATTATAAAATTCTATAAAAAAAAGAAAGAGCAAGAATTTGTTAAAAATGTAGAAATTGAAAAACAAAAATATTCATGGGATAGAATGCTGGAATCTATTAACTTTGTTTTTGAGAAAACTAAATCATCATGAAAAATATTTATTTAAAACAATTCTTCACATTTATTATTTTTTTTACATTTAATCAATCATTTTCCCAGACAACGATTATTCTCCAACCTGGTCCTGAAGATGGGAAAGATTCATTTATTCAATCTCTAACACCTTTAAATATAAATGGTAATCATCAGAGTATGTTTGCAGCTGCATGGACTTATTCCGGCTATTTTGGAATTACAAGAGGATTGTTTGAATTTGATTTATCTGTTATTCCTGATTCTGTACAGGTTTTAGATGCTCGTCTTAATCTTTATTATGATCCAACTTGTGGACATGAAGGACATTACGGAGAAAATGAATCTTATTTACAAAGAATAACTTCCTCTTGGGAAGAATATTCAGTAAACTGGAATAATCACCCCTCAGTTACTTATGATAACCAAGTCAGAATTCAAACATCAATTAACCCGACTCAAAACTATCCAAATATTAATGTAACTGCCTTGATAATTGATATGATAAACGACCTGGAAAATAGTTTTGGTTTCATGCTTAAATTACAAGATGAATCAAAGTATAGAAGTTTAATTTTTGCATCCAGTGATCATATTGATGAATCTTTAAGGCCAAAACTTGAAATTATTTACTTATTGTGTGAATTTCCAATAGCTGAGTTTAGTTATTCGTTTTCAGATAAGGAAGTGATTTTTTTTGATTTATCATCATCAGCACAATCATGGTATTGGGATTTTGGTGATGGATTTTATTCAGATTTACAAAACCCAACACATATCTATAATAATTATGGTACGTATTATGTTTGCTTGACAGTTGAGGATAGTTGCGGAACAGACACTTATTGCGACTCTGTTTATTTATGTCAATCTCCAATAGCTGATTATGATTATTTTATTATTGATAAGCTGGTTAACTTTACTAATCTGTCAACAGATGCTTTTTTATTTTATTGGGATTTTGGTGATGGGTATTTTTCAAATT
>JAUXFX010000116.1 GCA_030622635.1 Bacteroidota bacterium | reverse complement strand
TGTCAACTATCATGGTTTATTATTAAATTGAGAACAAAAGTATTTAAAAATATGGAATGATGAAAAATTGGAATGATAGAATTTTTGAATGATTGAATGCTTAAATGAATGAATGATTGATTTGGCTTCTCTTGTAACCGTAAAGCAATTTAGAAGCATTATACGGTTGATAGTAAATTTTCAAAACCTGTTTTATACAAATCTTCCCAAAACCCCGGATAGGATTTTGATACAACTTCCGGATTTTCAATTTGAATTGAACCTGAAAGAAGCGACAGGGGAGCAAATGCCATTGCCATTCTATGGTCGCCATAAGTATTTACGATTTTTGATTTTTGATTTTTGATTTTTTTAAAAACATCAAACTCCGAACGTCGAACTCTGAACTTTGACCCCTGAACTATTTCTGCATTTGCTCCATTTTTTTTCAGTTCGGTACTTAATGCGTTAAGCCTGTCAGTTTCTTTTATTTTTAAATTTTTCAATCCGGTAAAATTCCCGGGCATGTTCAGTCCGGCGCAAGTAACAATAACTGATTGTGCTAAATCGGGAAAGTTGGTGAAGTCATATTCAAAAAAATCAGACGGGATGTTGTCTTTATATAACCCGATCCCTTCATTTAAAAATTCAGTTCTCACGCCAAGTTTTTTAAATATTTCCGGCAAAACGGAATCGCCCTGCAGACTTTCTTTTTTTAATCCGGTTATCGTCAGGTCAACTTCATCAGCGAATGCCGCCATCTCGTACCAGTAAGAGGCAGATGTCCAGTCCGGTTCAATATTAAAATCCGCCTCCCTGTATTCTTGCTGTTTAACTGCTATAGTATTTCCCGAATGGTTAATCTTAATTCCGAAATGTTCCATTAATTTAATTGTCATTTCGATGTAAGACAGAGAACTGATTTTGTTTTTCAGTGTAAGTTCAAGTCCGCCGGGTAAAGCAGGGGCTATCAACAACAAGGCAGTAATAAACTGGCTGCTCACACCGGCATCTATTTCGATTTTTCCTCCGGTTAATTCAGAACCTTCGATCAATATAGGGGGATAACCTTTTTTCTCAACATAATTAATATTTGCGCCTATCTGCCGTAAAACATCCACGAGGATACCTATTGGTCGCTGTTTCATTCGTTCCGTGCCTGTCATAAACCATTTTCCGGGTTTATGGGAAAGATATGCAGTAAGGAATCGCATTACGGTTCCGGCATTTTCGCAATTTAACAAATTTGTCCGTATGGATTCAACTGCTTCACCAATGTTTTTCTGATTTTCAATTTTGTCGAGCAGGCTTTGCATCAGTTTTGTGTCATCTGACCGGGAAAGATTCCGGATATTAAAATCTTTTTTACTCAGCGCCCTGATGATCAAAACCCGATTGCTGATACTTTTGGAAGATGGAAGACTTATTTCCCCTTTTAATTTTTTGTCTTTTTTACTAATTGTAATTAATTTCATTAAAATAAAAGTGAAAAGTGTTTAATGTGCTCATGTATTTACGTTTGGTTTGATATATTGTCGTTTAGTACTTCGCAACTATCTATTCAACAACTCAGCAATTCAACAATTCAGCAATTCAGCAATTCAATCCCGAAGTGTCGGGACTTCGCTATCACTCAGCAATTCAGCAATTCAGATTCTGGTAAAACCTAAGACTCTCCCTTATAAGATTGATATCGCAGTTCTGGTTTATCAGGCTGTTGCCGATAGATGTCAGCAAGGTAAAATTGAATTCACCACCTATGTTTTTCTTATCATGTTTCATAATGTCTATAATCAGGTCGTAATTACCAGATTTCAGAGCATAATGATCAAAGCTTGTGGCTACATAATGAACAATTTCGTCCATTTCACTTTTTGGGAGTTTTACAAGTTTATACGACAAGTAAGTTTCGCAAATTATTCCGATAGCAATAGCCTCGCCGTGCAGCAAAGGTCCCGAATCGTTCTGCAAAGAAAAAGATTCGATTGCGTGTCCGATGGTATGTCCGAAATTCAATACTTTTCTGAAGCCGGAATCGAGCGGGTCTTCAAGGACAAAATAGTTCTTTATTTCCACAGACCAGTCGATAATTTCTTTCCAGTTTTTAATATCTTGAAATATATTTCCTGAAAGATCATCCCAATAATGCTTTTCATAAATCAAAGAATGTTTTATAATTTCGGCAAAACCGGCGCGTAATTGTCGTTGTGGAAGAGTGTCGAGAAATTCAGGTATAACGAAAACAACCTGTGGATTGGAAAAAAGTCCGATCTGGTTTTTCAATCCTTTCATATCCACACCTACTTTGCCACCAATAGAAGCATCAACCATTGACAGAAGGGTTGTTGGAATATTCAGATAACGAATGCCTCTTTTAAAAGTGGAAGCCACAAAACCACCCAAATCACTGATTACGCCGCCGCCAAGATTAATAAGTATGGAATTCCTGTCGGCATCATGATCAGCCAGTTCCTGCCACAATCTCTGGCAGGTTTCGATATCCTTCATTTCTTCGCCTTCAGGCAACTCAATTATATATACCTTTTGTAATAGCTGTACATTGCTCATTAATACGGGAAGGCAGTATTTCCGGCTGTTTTCATCAACAAGAACAAATATTTTGTTTTCTTTGAATTCATACTGAAGCAGGAATGACCGTATTGTGTCAAAAACACCATTCCCAATATAAATCGAATAACCGTTTGAGTTTATTATCGTCTGTTCCATACATGCAAAAATAAATAATAAAATTTAAACTGAAACTGAACGGGCAGGCAAACAGATAAAGAAGGAAACAACCTTAGTAAATGCCTCGGCGATTTTTGCGATATCTCATTTCTTGTTCGTGAGGGATTTATTTTTTCAGAACCGGGAGTTGTTCGTTTTGAAATTTAAAATAAATATATCAAAGTGGAAATGCCGGGGATTGTGGAAGAGGGGTTGATTATAAGGAAGGCAAATTAGAAATTTTACCATTAGATTATCCATTAATATTTATTGACAATGAAATTATTGTTAAAATTACTTGACAATAATATTATTGTCAAAGTAAGGAACAAATTATACTAAAAACGGGATAAATTTATACAATTTTACGAACATATCAAGAACAATATTTGGGTTTATTAACAAAGGGTTGTTGAAATTTTAT
This sequence comes from Bacteroidota bacterium, assembly GCA_030622635.1. GTDB lineage: Bacteria > Bacteroidota > Bacteroidia > Bacteroidales > JADFUO01 > JADFUO01. The sequence goes on along the minus strand of JAUXFX010000116.1, from coordinate 6,868 downwards.
TTGAAATCGTGTTGCATATAAAAAAGAAGCATATCAATTTGGGTCAAAACCAATAATCCAAAGATATGCTTCAAATAAATCTCAGCGATGCTGAAATTCAAGGGCTAAATTATGAAAGATTTTATTATCCATGTCCAATTGTTCAAAAAAGAATACATGTAGTTTATATGAAAGCAACTACCAGATTAAGTAATATAATGATAGGGCAGTTATGTGGATTACACCGTCATTCAGTGAGTCATTGGATAAAGACCTATGAAGGCGGTGGCTTTAAATCGCTTTGTGAGTTTAATTATGGCACCAATAAAAGTGAGTTGGAAAACCATTCCACCAATATTTTGAAATCATTCATCAAACAACCACCGATGAATGCCTGTGAAGCAAAACAACGCATTGAAGACATGACAGGTATTAGTCGTAGCCCTTCACAGGTACGGGCATTTATGAAACGACATGGATTACGTTATATAAAAACAGGACATATACCAGCTAAAGCAGATACTGAAAAACAACAGCAATGGGCAAAAACAACATTAGAGCCGGCTATTAAAGAAGCACAAAACGGAGAATGTCATTTGTTATTTATGGATGCGGCTCATTTTATATTACAACCTTTTATTTGTGCTTTGTGGTGTGTAGCACGCTTGTTTGTTAAAGCTTCTGCCGGACGCAACAGAATCAATGTGCTGGGAGTTGTAAATGCTATCACAAAGGAAATACTTACAATGAGCAATACTACATACATTAATGCTGAAACAATTGTTTATTTTTTGAAGCAACTCAGAGAACATTATGGGGATTTGCCTTTGAAAATCGTTTTAGATAACGCACGTTATCAACATTGCAAATTCGTTGTAAAAGTAGCAGAAGATTTAAATATTACTCTATTATTTTTGCCATCTTATTCTCCGAATTTGAACATTATAGAACGATTGTGGAAGTTTACCAAGAAAAAAATACTTTATGCAAAATATTATGAAACACCTGACAAATTTCATAAGGCAGTAACCGAATTCTTTCAAACGGTTAATCAAAAATATAATGCTGATTTAAAAAATATCTTGACATTGAAGTTTCAATTTTTTAAAAATGAAAATGTACTAATTTATCCCGTTTGATGTATAACTGCTTTAATAAAGCGTTCAAAAGGAAAGGGTTTTAAAAGATAATCAACAGCGTCAACTTCAAAACCTTCAAGTGCATACTCGGGGTATGCGGTTGTAAATATCACAAAAGGCGGGTTCGATAAGGACTTATAAAATTTCATGCCCGACAGCCTGGGCATATTTATATCGAGGAACATTAATTGAACCTCATGATTCACTAAAGTATCATTAGCCTCAAATGCGTTATTGCAAACTTCAATTAATTTCAGGTTCGGACAATCAGCAACGTATTTTTTCAGGACATCCTGCGATACGGGTTCGTCTTCAACGATGATGCAGTTGATTATCATTTACCGGTTTTTATGCTTAATTCAACTCTAAACGATTTATCGGTTTCTTTTATTTCAAAAGTAAAACTTTCAGGATAGATCAATTGTAACCTGCTTTTAATATTTTCCAATCCGGCACCACCTGATTTTTGTTGTTCAATATCATCCGCTTCACCTTTATTATTTTCGATAGAGAAATGTATGGATTTGTTGTTTGATGTAAGATTGATATTAATAAAGGTATTCGCAACATCACCTTTTATACCGTGTTTAAAACTGTTCTCAACAAGGGGCAGCAGTAGCATGGGCGCTATGCTGACACTCTCATCCTTAACATCTGTATGAAACCCAATTTTCGCTTTTGCTCCGGTTCTGAACTTTTGTAAATGGATGTAATTGTTTATCAAATCAATTTCAGACTTTAGTGGGACAAGTTCAGTTGTTGAATCGTATATAACGTACCTCATAATATCGGATAACTTAATAATTGCATCCGATGTTTCTTTTCTATTGTTCAGCGAAAGCGAATAAAGAACATTCAGGCTATTAAACAAAAAATGAGGGTTTACCTGATTGGTGAGGGCTTTTAATTCCGCATCAATTTTTTTCTTTTCCAAAAGGATAATTTTTTGCCTAGCTTCACTCAATTCAAACCACTCTTTCGAAAGTTTTATTAATGTTGTTATAATCAGGAAGACAATAAAATATTTTAAAATATGAGTCCACTCTAAAAAGTCCGAACAGTTATCAACAGTAGTATTGTTAATAATAAATACAAAAAATAATCAATAAAAACAGTAAAAAGAATTACATTAGAGGAATAAAAACCTCAGTATTATGTTCAAGAAAAGTCAAGCAAGTAGCGTTCCAGACTTATTTGGCAGTATAGTCGGCAACTTACAAGGATCAAGGTATACAATGTTCAGCAATAATAAGAGCTGGCATAATCTGTTTCATCAATATATAACAAGTAAAATAGAAGAAAGTAAGTTTTCTATTTTATTTTCAGATAAGATGGGGGCGCCAAATGCTCCGTTACGTATACTTATAGGGATGATGATAATAAAAGAAGGCTTTGGATGGAGTGATGCACAATTGTTTGAACAAGTTAATTTTAATATGTTGGTTATGCATAGTTTGGGTTTAACCAATATAAACGACAAAATACCGTGTTTAGCCACCTATTATAATTTCAAGAAAGCCCTTTATGAACATCAGATTAGCACAGGTGAAGATTTAATAGGAGTTATGTTTGAAGATTTAACCCGTGAACAAGCTGATTTATTTGGAGTTCGGGGGACATTTTCACGAATGGACAGTAAGTTGATAGGTTCCAATATTGCCAAATGCAGTCGTTTACGACTTATATTATCAGTTTTACAAGTATTTTATAAAGACATTAAAGATAAAGGAGTATCATCAAAATTAAAACCGGAAGATAAAGAACAATTAGAGCTAATAATAAAGCAAAAACCGGGTAATCTTGTGTATGGGCTTGACAATAAAGAAAAGGAGGAGTTTTTGAAGAAATTGGGCTACCTTTTACTTAACATACAAAATACTTTTACAGATGATGACAGTAATAAGTACGGATTGATAGTAAGAGTATTTTCAGAACAATATAGTGTTGAGTGTGAGGAAGTTGAATTAAAATCAGTTAAAGAGATACAAGCAGACAGTTTACAATCACCTTTTGATGAAGATGCTTCTTTTAGAAACAAAAACGGAACGAAGGTTCAAGGCTATAGTGTAAATCTGACGGAAACCTGTAATGAAGAAGAGTTAAATCTTATCACTGATGTAAAAGTAGAAAATGCAACAGCAGCAGACAATGATTTTGTAGAAGGAAGTATAGAGAGGAGTCAACAAATCGTAGGTCATATAGACCATTTAAACGTAGATGGAGCGTATCATTCAGAAGATAATCAGCAATATGCAAAGAAAAATAAAACGGAGTTGCTATTAAGTGGCATACAAGGTAAGAAAGGTAAATACAATTTTGATATAAAAGAAAATGGACAAATAGAAGTAACCAATAAAGAAACAGGAGAGATAAAGATTGCCGAGCAATATAAGTCAGGAAAATACAAAATTGAGGAAAATGGTAAATACATATACTTTACACACACTACCGTAATGAAGTATATACAGAGAAAAGCTGTAGAGGCTATACCACAAGAAGAAAAGAACAGGAGAAATAATGTAGAGGCGAGTATTTTTCAGTTAAGTTATTTTACACGCAAAAATAAAACCAGGTATCGGGGACAAATAAAACATCAGATGTGGGCATTTAGTAGATGCTTATGGATAAACCTGATAAGAATAAAAAATTATATAGGAGAATTATATCCATTGTTCCCTGAATTTTGTAAAAATCAACCGATATTAACAAAAAATGCGTACTTATTAACAGTTTTTGCCAATAATTTTAAGGATTTTGTGAAAAATGGGTCTTCTATGATCAAATATTTCTTCCGAATGATATTGGGAAACAAAATATCGTATTTACAGGTTTGTTGAAAATTTAACTTTTTAGAGTGGACTCATAATTTAAAGCATAATTTTTGTATCTTTGCACCCCTCTCAAAAGTTCTTTGAAAAACTTAAAAATCTAAAATCGTAAATCGTAAATCGTAAATTACTATGGGGCTGACTGGATTTGACAGCAAGGACAGTGGGACTGTAAGCATGCCGGGCATTGAGAATAAGGCTCGTTAAAAACTGTTCTCACATAAATAATTGGCGAAACTAATTACGCTCTCGCTGCCTAAAATCGAAGTATAGTAGATTAAGGCTTTATCCTGACACTAGGTGTCGGGACGAGACATCCCGCAGGCGGACATGCCTGATTCCAAACTGACTAACGGGGTGCAGTATAATTTCGGGCTGGTTGGATGATGGCTCCGCTCATCCGGCGAGATTAAGGAGATAAGGTTTTGTTTTCGGGTGTCTTTTCCCGGACAAAACTCGAAAACCAATAAAAGGCTAAGCATGTAGAAAGCGCTCTTGCTGCTTGTTTGGACGAGGGTTCGACTCCCTCCAGCTCCACTCTTTTCTGTTTAGAGTTTTGTTTTTAATTTTATCTGATATAAACTTTTTTTGTTACTGAATGTTCGCTTGTTTGAACTTTTACAACATAATATCCATTTGAATTTTCCAGCGCTATAACATTCAAACCATCCTGAAGACCTGTGCTTGTAATAAACTGACCAACTACATTGTAAATAGAAACATCTCCAGTTTGGTTGGCTATGTTGTAAACAAACACATTGTTTTGATTGGAGTAAATGACCATGTCATGGTCTTCTGTTTCCTTTGAAATTTCACTGAAATGTACTACAAACCTGTTAGCATCCTCTCCCTTTTCATAGCTGAAATGATAGGTTGGGTTGATACAGAGGTCATGCAGTATGCCTGTCTTTTTATCTTCCAGATATACTTTCTCAAAATCGCTTAACACAGTTGCAGTGATTGAGTAACTTCCTGATAAACCTGCCGTAAATGCCAGTGGTGTCATTTTTGTAGAAGGCTGCGTATTGATCGATAATTTAGTGTTTTCCATTGTAGTATATATTTGCGGAACAAAGGGTGATTCCGATAACAACTTGTAAGCATCCCACAACTTATCAAAGCCGGGCGTAGCATCTTCCAGGAAACGGATATAGGTCTCATCTTTATAATTATTACCGGATGCTTCAATCTTTAACAGATCATTAACTGAATTTTTATACCATATATCAGAACCGGCACAGGTCCTGACTGAATTATCCAGGCTAAACAACCAGGAACCGTTTGTATTAATGTGAATAAAGAATCCTTGTGCAACAGGAATGAAAGGTTGGCCGACTCCGCCAACATAAGAATCATAAGTCAGAGCGGCATCATTATAATAGTAAATTGCATTATCTATTTCAGCAGGAAAAGTTATAAGGCTTGCATCAATAGCTGAAGGATATGGATTACCCACAAGATTCCAATTATTAAATTGATTAGGGTCTCCGGGTTCAAAATCGCTACCATTAACAGAAATTGAATGTGGACCGGTATGTACGTTTACTGATGTACCAATGAATTCAATTGTTGCACCTGTTCCCGGGTTTACTGAATTACATTGATAATTCATATCATGCTTTACACCATATCCTTTCATTGTATTAAATGGATTATCAGGTCCGGCTATGCAAGGAGCACTGCCAAGAGAATAATTATACCATGTGTTTTGTGTTTCGTTCCAGTCATTTATCCAATAATCAAAAATATTATGACAACTCATTCCATTAACCGGGGATGAAATATAATGCCATCCATCCGGATCTCCTTGTGTTCCTGTTCCTCCTGTTTCACGATTAAAGGAATAAGTACCACTTCCTGATATCGTACCATAATTTAGTATTGAACCGATAATTTCCCCATCATTATAAATATTTCCATAAATAATTAAACATCCGGTATTATTTATTAATCCCCCGACATTATCAAATAGATCATTTTGTATAGTAGTTGTACCTGAATTATCAAAAAATCCATCACACACCAAATCATTTCCAATGCTTACCTGGCTACTATTTAAGGTGGTCGCTCCCAAATTATTAAAATATGTATCAACCACATCAATAACAGCCAGGTCCTGGTTGTTTATTGTTCCCTGATTAATAAGGTTATTGCTCACCACTAACTTTGCATCATCTACATTATTGATCGCCCCTTGATTATCAATGTCATTAAAAATCTTTAGCTCTGCATTATTTACATTATTGATCGCCCCTTGATTATCAAGATTATTTATAATAACTATTTCTGCATTATTCATATTAATGATCGTACCGATATTATCAATGTCATTTAAAATCTTTAGCTCTGCATTATTCTTAATATTTATAGCGCCATTATTTTCTAAATCATTAGTGGTTATTTCTCCTGCATTTAATCCTGCTCCCCTGTTATCTAATTGACCGCCCTGTCCAACTGTTATTTTATCGGTTACTTCTATTTTGCCGGCATTATAATTATCAATAAATCCACCACATTCTAAATTATGCCCGATTGATATTTCGCCATTATTACTTATTGTATTTAAAGGCATTAATATTAAATCTGTTTGAACCTCCAATTTTGTTCCTGCTGCAACGTTAAGAGTATAGTCCTGACCATTAAAAAAAATATTATTACACACAGCAATACCTGTTAGGATATTAACTTGATTAGGACCGACAGGTGGGTTATTAAAAATAACATTATCATCAGCGGCAGGCACTTGGGCAGGATTCCAATTAGCAGGAGTATTCCAATCGTTATCTCCGGCACCTCCTGTCCATGTAATATCAATACATATTGCATCCAATGAAAATAAAATTAAGGACACAATTATTACCAGTTTTACATTTATTTTTTTCATAATAATTTTTTTTTTGTAATTATTCAATAGTTTTGGTT
>JAUXFX010000144.1 GCA_030622635.1 Bacteroidota bacterium | reverse complement strand
TGAGTAACAATATAAACAGAATCAGTTGTTCCATCCTGCCATAAATAAGAATCATAGCCTGAACCCGGATTTAATGTAAGAAACGAGCCATCACAGATTGTTGTATCGTTACCAAGATAAATTTCAGGACTGTTTTTTATTACTACTATTTGTGTTATTGTATTTGAGTTCCCATTGGAGTAAATAGTTAAGGTAACAGTAAATTCGCCAGGAGAACTAAAAATATGAAAAGGATTTAGTTCGTTCGAAAAATTTTGAGTTCCTGTTGAAGGATCCCCGAAATCCCAATTAACAGAATCAACAGCATTTGGATTATTTATTGTAAAGTAAGTAGAATCACCAAAACAATTTGGCATATAAGTGAAATATATCATAACATAACTCTGGATAAAATTGGGTAATCCCCATATACATTTTTTTCCTTTAAGATAAAATCCATCCTCAACAAAATCACAATCAGTTCCTTGAATATTTGGTTGATTGATAACACCTAAGTAATTGTCACCGTATAAATTGTCGTGTTTAGATACATAAATTTTATTGTCTGGAGCCAATTGCAATGCTCCTAAATGTTGGTTGCTCACTGAGCCAATATTTATGGACGAATTGATTATTGCCTGTGGGCTGCCGGCTTTCAGATCGAATTGATAAATATTACTACCGTTTGGGTATTTTCCAATGTACAGTTTTGAGCAGTCAGGGGAAAACTCAATACCGTAAGGTAAATCATAATTTGGTGGAAAAGTGATGGTATTTGACAGTACGCCTGTTGTATTATTAAAATCAAATAATTCAAAGGATTCTAATGGTCTTACAATAATTGCAAGTTTCTTACCATCAGGAGATACTTTCATGCTTCCATGAACATCAGGTCCTGAATGAAATGTTCCGACATTACTGATAACAGGATTTGTATTAATTCCATCAGAAGTAACTAAATATGCTAGAAACTCATCAGAATACCAGTTGTGAGTGATTACCCATATATCAAAATTGTTGTTATGCTTTACTGCTGTTATTTTTTCTTCAGTTGGACCTGTTAAATAGATATTTTTATCAGAAGTTACGTCACCTAATCCTCCATTCAATGATAAGTCAACAACAGAATATCTAAGCCCTGAATTACCTATTTCTGCAGGAACTGTAAAAATATAATATATATTGTTACTACCAGGCTTTGGCACAATAACGCCTGATTGTGTTGATGAAGGATGTCCCATTAAGCCTGTTCCGTTTGGCATTACTTGATGTTGTTTGTTCCAAACAGTCATGCCATCTGTATAAAAAAGAAGATTTCCATCAGAATCTGATATTGTTGCACAACCTTCATATTGGCTCATCGCACTATTAGTTAATGCCACAGGCTCGCCGCTGTTAAAGTCTAATCCTGCGAATTGGCCAAAATACCAGATGTTGGCTTCTTTTTGTGCAAATACAAGGGAATGAATTATTAAGAGAAATATTATAATATAATAATGTCTAATCATTAGAATGTTTCTTTTTGTAAAATTAAGAACTTTATTTATGATAATTATTAAATTTTTACTTTTTAGACCAGACTTATAGTTTATTTAACGAAATAAAGTAACACTCCCTTTCAAAGTTTTATTAATTTTATTACCGTTTTTATCAGATATTTCAAAATTAGCTATCCAATAGTAAACCCCTTGCGAACACTTATTTCCTTTGTATTTCCCATCCCATTTTTCATTAATATTATTTAGCGTTTGCAATCTGCGACCCCAACGGTTAAATATTTCCATCTTGAATTTTGTGATGTTAGAACCAATAGCATAAAAATAATCTAATTATCTCAATAATGTAATATTCCCTTTCTTAATTATTTGTTGTCCGCTGATACATGTGCCTTTTAAATAATAATTATAAACATCCATTTCCTGTTTTTTGCCTTTAAATGTTCCGTCCCAACCTATACTAATATCTTTTGTTTGAAATACTAATTCACCGATGCGGTTGAATATCATAAGCTCAAATTCTGAAAAACCTGAGCCACGGACATAAAGAATATCATTCTGACCATCGCCATTTGGTGAGAACCCTGTTGGTACGGCTATAATACATTGTGGGAATTCGCTTATTAAAATTGTGTCATAGTTTATACATCCGTCTTTTTCTACTTCCACCCAGATTAAATGCTCTCCGCTAACTGTGATTGTTTGCGTTGTGTTGCCTGTTGACCAGTAATATGTTGCTCCTGGATTTCCTGCATTTAAAGTTATGTATTCATTATATCTTAGTGTAGTATCATTTCCAAGATTTACAACAGGTAATGGTAATACAGTTAGATAGATACTGTCCGTTGAGCTGCATCCATTATTATCAGTTACCATAACCCAGCATAGCCCACTTTGGAATGCAAAATAAATTGAATCGCTTGAACCGTCGTTCCAGTAAAAATCTAAACTATCTGATTCTACTTTAACGAAAATTGTATCACCTTCACATACTGTAATATCTTCACCTAAATCAACAAATGGTTTTGGTAATCTGTAAATTAATATTGTATCGGTATATGAGCAATTATAAGCATACATGACCGTTACCCACAAACTATCCTCATTAGTTACAGTGTAAGTAGGAGCGGTGCTTCCGTCCTGCCATAGAAATGTTGTATTAATATCTGTATTAAAATTGTTGGTATTAATTATTACTTCATCACCCGAACAAATTGTTGTATCGCTTGTAAAACCATAAATATATCCGGGAGAATTAGTAAATGTCCAACCTGAATTATTTGATATATCAGTGCTGTAATTTCCTGCGAAGAATGAAGCACCTCCTGTTGCCTGAATATCTCTCATATCAATAAAATCACCGCTGACAATACCTGAAGGGACTGAAATAATTGCTTGTTCACCTTCATTTAGAGATCGCAATGTGATTGGAAAGCAGTTGTTTCCACGAATATAAAAATTCCCGTTAATGGTTTGAGTAATGCCTTCTTCTAATTCATAAGTGTTTCCGGGATAAAATTTCAATTTGTTAAAAGTATTATAATCCTTTAGTATTCCGTTACCAAATAACTGTGCATTGTTGATGAAGTTGTTACCATCAATATTTGCATTTCCGTAAATATTTAAAATTTTGTTGATAGTGTTATTTCCGTTAATATTTGCATTTCCATAAATATTTAGGATTTTGTTGATTGTATTATTTCCACTAATATTCGCGTTTTCGTAAATTATTGTTGAGTCAATAGAATTATTTCCTGTAATATTTCCATTACCGTTGAAAATAATTGTTTTTATCTCGTGGCTGCCTCCTGATAAACTACCGTTTAAACCATAAATTTCCACATAATTGATTATGTCGCTGTTATAAATACTTCCGTTGCCAAAGAATAAAACAGTGTCAATTATACAATCTCCATGAATATGACCATCATTTTCAAATTTAACAAAATTATAGTTTGCATTAACATTATTATTGTATAATCGTGATCTGTCACTTTTAAATTCAATATTGTAATAATTCAGTTGTCCGCCGTTATCTGTCCTGATAAAACCATCAGTGCCGGTTGATATAATTAATGAATTTTCTGCTGAGAAATTTAAGTTTGTTCCATCAATGAACCATGCTTCAGTACTTCCTCCATTAACTGTAATTATTGAAGATTCTATTATTAATGACCGTTGATTAGTATAATCGGAGTTAAATACCCGGCAATAAATATTATTTAGATTTGAATTTAAAGTTCCGAAAATAAAATTCAAATTTTCATCAACATAGAAGTTATCATTTAAAATCCATTCGCCATTAATTCCCTGAAAATAAATATTATTGTTAAATGATTGATTTGCTGAGGTAATAAAATTGTTATTATTTATAGATTCAAAAAAAGTATAGCCTTTAAATTGTAAATTCATTTCATTTATAAATTTCAACGAACCGAAAATTCTTAGATTATTTGTATCGGGACCATAAAAAACAGGATTAAATTCTGCTCCTGTCCAATCCATATTATTGCAAACTGCATTACCAATATTAATAAAAACAGTATCATTTTGATAATAAAAAGAATTTTCATCAAAATGAACATTATCAATAGGAGTAGGAATACAATATCCTTCCGCACCGCCTGAAGTTCCTGCCCAGTGAAGCGAATCATTCCAGTTTCCCTTACCGCCAACCCAATAAAGTTCCAATGGCTCTGTAGTAAAAATAATCCAATTTTCATTATTACCCAGGTCAACGGAGTTGTATGCTGTAAAAGGAATTCCGTTTCCCGAACCTTTTATGTCTCTTAATGATAAATAATCGGCTTCAATTGTTCCGTTTACTTTATATAAAATCGCTTGCTGTGTATTCAAATCCGATTGTAAAATAATAGGTCCCGTGCAAGCACCGATAGCATTAAATTCATCAATAATTGTTTGGGTTTTATCATGTTCAAAATAATAAGAATTAACTTTCGTGAGTGTTAAAACATTAAAGGTATTCTCACCGTAAAATTTGCCATCACCTAATAATGTTGCTGTTCTTATATTATTATGTCCTGATATTAGTGCCTGATTATAAATAATTGTTGTATCAATAAAATTTGTATCCTGAATATTACCGTTTCTGTAAAATAATGCTGTGTCTATCTTGTTGTTACCTAAAATATATCCATCATCATAAAAAAATGAAATTTCAACAACATGATTAGCTCCATCTAACATGCCGTTTTTGCCATAGAATATTGCAGTTTTGATGGTATCACTATTCAGGATAGTACCGTTTGTTCCATAAAAGCATGCGGTGTCTATGGTGCAATCTCCCGTTATTTGTCCGTAATCCTTAAAAAAACTTACTAAATTATAAACACAATAAACTCCTTGATTTATTAGTGATGATCCATTACCATGAAATTCAACATTATTATATATAAACTTGTTTCCATTAAAACTTACGATATTCCCCATGCCCCCATTTGATTTTATCAATGATGAATCAGCGTATAGTGTAAGGTTTATACCGTTCAAAAGCCAAACATTATCAACCATTCCGTATAATGAAATAGTTGAGGTACTTAAATTTAATGTCCGGGTTGTTGTATCATCAGAAATAAATTTATAGCAATTAATATCGTTTGCCAAAGAAAATATTTTACCTTGTTGAAAAAATATATTTACTGAGCAGCTAAAATTATCAAGTAAATCCCAAGTACCTCCTCTGCCGTTAAACCAAGCATTATTATTAAAAACTTTTTCGGCAGTGTATATTGTTTGTCCGTTTTCAGTTGCTTCAAAAAATATTTGTCCATTAAAGGTTAAATCCATTGAGCTAATAAAATTCAGCGAACCATATATTCTTAAATTGTTTGTATCATGTCCGGTAAGGGCAGGATTAAAACCGGCTCCGTTCCAATCCATGTTTTTACAAACTGCATTTCCAACATTAATATTTACAAATTGATCGGAGTTATTAAATGAATTTTGATTAAAATACACATTATCAATTTCTGTTGGGGGGCAATGACTACCGGCTCCACCTGAAATTATATCCCAGTGATTTGGGTCATCCCAATTTCCCGAGCCGTTAACCCAGTAAAGGTCAATACCTCCTGTTGTTTCAATTTGCCAATTAGTGTTATTACCTAAATCTACCGAATTATTTGCAATAAAAGGTGTATTGTTTCCTGCAGCATTAATATCACGTAATGAAAGATAGTCTCCAATAACTCCACCGTTAATTTTTATAATTGTTGCCTGAACACCATTAGTATCGGATAACATTCTGATAGGGGCATAACAATCGGCGGTTATATTAAATTCATCAACGATAGTTTGAGTGGAATTTATTCCAAAAGTATATGTGTGTCCTGGAGAGAATGTAAGAATATCAAAAGTGTTTTGTCCTCCCAAGTTAGCATCTCCTTTCAGAGTGGCTTCATGGATTGTGTTTGTTCCGGCAATTTGTGCAAATCCAACAATATATAATTGTCTGATTGTATTATTACTGTTAATTAAACCGGAAATTCTTATATATGTACTGTCAATAATGTTATTTCCTGAAATTATTCCGGAACCCATAAAAATTGCAGTATCAACTTTATTATCACCATCTATTTGTCCGTCATCATAAAAAATAACTTTTTTTATAACATGATTGCCTCCGTTTATATGTCCTTTACCATTGATTTGAACAAAATTGATTGAATCGCTGTCATTTATTGTTCCGTTTCCGTTTATTAAAACTGTGTTGATTTTACAATTACCGGATATGCCGCCATCTTTGTTAAAATTTATATTGTTATAAATTGCGTATTCATTGTTATTGATAATTTGACCGCTTAACCCTGGGAAATTAATATTGTTATAAATTGCATAGACATTATTATTTGTAATATGACCACCTGAACCTGTGAAATATACATTATTATATTCCAGTGTGTTTCCGTTTGAGTTAGTTAAAGAAGCGGCAGGTTTGATTAATGATGAAGATGCATCCAATTCTAAATTTGTTCCGTCAATATCCCAGTTTGTAATTTCAATAGTTGAATTTCCAAGATTTAATGTTCTTGGGTTTTGAACTGTGGAATAAAATCCGGAACATATTAAGTAATGATTATTGGTATTTAATATACCATGAATAAAATATATGTTTGAAGTTGTAATAAAGTCATCGGATAAAGACCATCCACCGCCGTTTCCCTGAAAATAAATGTGATTGTAAAGTGATTTTCCTGATAAGCTGATAGATTTTCCGGGAGATGTTGATTCAAATGAAATTGTGCCATAGAAATTTTGGGTCATGTCGGTTATTAGTTTCAAAGAGCCGTAAATTCGCAAGTTTATTGTATCCTGCCCTTCCATGATAGGATTTAATGCTGCACTTGTCCAGTCCATATCTCTGCAAACTGCATTTCCAAGGTTTATAGTTACAACATTGTTTGACTCGGTAAATGAGTTAATATCAAAATATACATTATCATTTGATGTGGGAACCTGTGCATGAAATACACCTCCTCCCGAACTTGTTGCCCAGTGATTAATATCCGACCAATCACCTGTGCCTCCAACCCAATAATAATCGGTTGCAATTGAAATTTGTGCTGATAAAACACAAATTAAAATTATTATTGATTTTAACTTAATAAGCGGTGAGTTTTTTAATCTGATATTTTTCATATACTTATTCAAAAAATTAATAGCTATATTCAAAATTTTCACATGGAGTTCGTCTGTTATTAATATAAAAAATCCTGATTAATGAAATTTCCATTCCTCCGCAATAATTTGATGCATAATGTAATTTTGAGATATTTATATCATAGCTAAACGATAAATTGTATTTATTATAATTTATACCAATTAAAGGTATAATGTCTCTTGAAAAACGATACCAAATTCCGCAATTAAGCTTTAATTCCTTTTTCCCGTAAAGTAAATTAGTGCCGAAAATTATTTCATTTGTATTTGATTGAGTTGAATAAAAAAATTCGGGTGTGATGTTTAGTTTATTATTTAATTCATAATATAATCCTCCATGAATAATCAATTTGTGTTCCAATCTATTGTTAGACTCATAGAATGATGTTTTTGGTTTGTTTACATGACATAGACTCGACCCTATATGAACCTTAATTTTTTTTGAAAAACTGTATGAAATTAATGCTCCGAAATTAAAGTCAATTGAAAAAATTGAATTATCTGTAAAATTTTCGTTATTTGGTAAAGAAGGGTCAAATGATGTTCCATTCCATTGATTGTCAAAGAGTAGTTTTGAAAAATTTACACTTCTGTTTAAGAAACCAATTGCAATTCCAATGGTTCCGACAAAAGTATTATATCTGTTAAATCCTTTGCTATATGAAGCAAATGCCATACCTGTAGTACTTTGTAGATTGCCATCTCCGGCTCTGTCGTTATAAAACATTCCTCCGATACCAAACCGGCCTCTTTTTAAAAATCGTGGAGTTAGTTTTGCGTCAATAAATGCTGAATAAGTTTTATATGGGACAGAGATACTTTTTCCCTGATTCCTGTAATTTAATCCAAATCTTAAATTGTAATCCGAGTTTCCTGTAAAAGCCGGGTTTATTATTAAAGGAGTATTATAAAATTGCGAAAAATGAATATCCTGAGCATTAAGATTTAGTAGTATGAAAATCAGAATGCCGAAAATATAGAATTTTTTATGTAAATAATTCACTTTTAACTTCTTAAATCAAAAATCGTTAATCAGTGTTCATTATTCAATGTCATATCTTTTTTATTGACTGCCTATAATTTATCTATAAAGCGTAACACTCCCTTTTAAAGTTTTATTGATTTTATTACCGCTTTTATCAGATATTTCAAAATTAGCTATCCAATAGTAAACCCCTTGCGAACATTTATTTCCTTTATATTTCCCATCCCATTTTTCATTAATATTATTTAGCGTTTGCAATCTGCGTCCCCAACGGTTAAATATTTCCATCTTGAATTTTGTAATATTTGATCCAATAGCATAAAAATAATCGTTAAAGTTGTCATCGTTTGGAGTAAAAATATTAGGCACCCAAAGTGATGAACATTCATCAATAAAGATAGTATCAGACGCATAACATTTTCCGTCAAATATCTTCAC
>JAUXFX010000122.1 GCA_030622635.1 Bacteroidota bacterium | reverse complement strand
GCTAATTCCTCCCTTTGGTTGAAATATTCGGAATGGTGGTTGAAAATATTTTAAACTAAATTTTTATTGTATTATTTTTGTCAACTATTTGTAAAATACTGAAATTGGAAATTAGAAATTAGAAATTAGAAAAAAATAACATAAATTTCCAAACTTGTCCGTATGGATTTCTAATTTCTAAACTTGTCCGTACGAAGCGAAGTAAGTCCGTATGGATGGAGTTCAAACTGTGAACGGTTACAATTTACTAAATAAATAATAACAAAATAATCCAAAGATATGTATCCCAAATTAAGTGATATTATAAACGACATTTTCGGTACGAATATAAATCTTCCGATTCAGAGTTATGGTTTTTTTGTTGCCCTTGCATTTATAATTGCAGGGACAACATTATTTCTTGAACTTAAAAGAAAAGAAAAAGAAGGTCTGTTAAAACCTCAGAAAAAGAAAATTTTAAAAGGCAAACCTGCAAGTACACAGGAAATTGTTATTTCTATGATTATTGGATTTATTATAGGATTCAAAATTGTTGACATATTTTTTAATTACAGTTTTTTTGCTGATAACCCCCAGAAATTTTTATTTTCCTTTGAAGGTAATTTATGGGGAGGACTGATTTTTGGAATAGCTTCGGGATATTATACTTACAGAAAAAAACAAAAGACAAAATTAGATAAGCCCGAGTGGGTTGAAGAAACCATCCATCCATACCAGCTAACAGGCATGATAATTTTAGTTGCTGCAATATCAGGAATTATCGGTGCTAAAATTTTTCACCAGTTAGAAAATTTTGACGATTTTTTATCTGACCCTGTTGGTTCAATATTATCATTTAGCGGATTAACTTTTTACGGCGGTTTGATTGTTGCAACTTTTGTTGTAATTTATTATGCAAAAAGGAATAACATTTCATGGGTTTATTTAGCCGATGCCATTGCACCTGCCTTGATGATTGCTTATGCAATAGGCCGAATCGGTTGTCAGGTTTCAGGTGATGGCGATTGGGGAATTGTTAACTTAGCCACAAAACCCGAATGGCTTAGCTTTCTTCCCGACTGTCTGTGGGCTTATGATTATCCGCATAATATTTTAAATCAGGGGATTCCGATTGAAGGATGTCTTGGCGATCATTGTTTTAAACTGGCTCAGCCTGTTTTTCCAACCCCTGTATATGAAACCACAATATGTTTAATTTTATTCCTGATTCTTTGGTTTATCAGAAAAAAATTAAAAGTACCCGGTATGCTTTTCGCAATTTACCTGATTTTAAATGGTATTGAACGTTTTTTTATTGAAAAAATCAGAGTTAACGAAACTTATAATATCTTTGGAAAAGAAATAACACAGGCTGAAATCATATCTGTTGTATTTATTATCGCAGGGATACTTGGAATATGGTATTTTAGAAACAAATTCCTTAAATCCGTAAATAAATTGTAAGACGCTGATTCACGCAGATTAATTATGATTAAAAGAATGATAATAATAAATTATCGCTATTTGAATTTAACTTATACAAAATTTTTAATTTTACAAAATGAACTTAGAATTAATCACAATACAGGTTTGTAATTTATGCCGTTCAGTTGGCAGCTTTATAAAAAATGAGTTACGAAATATTAAATCTTCAGATATTGAAGAAAAAAGTGCACATAATTTCGTGACTTATGTTGATAAAACCGCTGAAGAGAGATTGATGGGCGAATTATTAAAAATATTACCCGAAGCCGGATTTATTGCCGAAGAAAATCAAAAAACAAAAAAAGGAGAAAGATACAACTGGATTATTGACCCTTTAGATGGTACTACAAATTTCATTCACTCTGTTCCTCTGTTTTCAATAAGCATTGCCTTAATGGAAGGTAATGAAATAATCTCAGGTGTTATTTATGAAATAAATTTACAGGAATGTTTTTATGCATGGAAAAACAGTCAGGCATTTTTAAACCGAATGCCAATAAAAGTTTCTGAAACCACAAATCTTAATAATTCTTTATTGGCAACGGGTTTTCCGTATTATGATTACAGTAAGCTTGATCAGTATCTTAAATTATTTAAATATTTTATGGAAAACACCAGGGGAATCAGGCGTTTAGGTTCAGCATCAGTTGATTTGGCTTATGTTGCATGTGGCAGGTTTGACGGCTTTTATGAGTATGGACTTAGTCCGTGGGACGTTGCTGCCGGAGCTTTGATTGTACAACAAGCGGGTGGAAAAGTATGTGATTTTTCAGGTAAAAAAAATTACGTATTCGGAAAAGAGATAATTACCTCTAATCAAAACATTTTTAATGAATTTTTAAATGTGATTAAGAATTATTTTGGATAAAATGCCAAAAATGTCTATTATTGCCACTTAATTTTTCTCTTCATTTATATATAAATATTTACATGGGTATTTTTACTAATTTTAAGGAAAAATTTAATTTTTCAGGAGTATCTGTAAAAGACAGTCCTTCAAGAAGCTTAACCAAAGCATTAAGTTATAGAATATTAGCTACGTTTACTACTTTTGTTATCAGTTATATTGTTTTTAGAAGATATACTGAAAAAACCGTTGAAGACAGTATTGGAAACGCTACAGTTATTGCAGGTGTTGAATTTGTTGCCAAAATAATATTTTATTATTTACATGAACGTTTATGGACAAATATAAAATGGGGGAAATATTGGCGACGAACTTACTGGAGAAAAAGAGCATGGAAAAAATTATACAGAAAACTTCATAAAGACCAAAATCAGTCATGATACATTTTAATTTATTTAAAGTAAAACAAAGCTGTAAAATACTATTTGTCTTAATTTTTTATTTTAGTGTATCTACTGTTTTTGGATTTCAAGATGGTTCTGACAATTCTTCATCAGATGACAAAAAAACATTTCTTGTTTACAAATTTGATATAAAAGAAGAAATTGCCCCTCCTGTCCTTAGAAAAACTCAGCATGCTTTTAAAATTGCCAGAGATACTAATGCCGACCTGATACTAATTCACATGAACACTTATGGTGGCTTGCTTGATGCTGCCGATTCAATACGTACAATAATTTTACAATCAAAAATTCCGGTATATGTGTTTATTGATAATAATGCAGCATCAGCAGGAGCATTGATATCAATAGCATGTGATAGCATTTATATGCGACCCGGAGCTAATATCGGAGCTGCAACTGTTGTGAATCAAACAGGCGAAGCTTTGCCCGATAAATACCAGTCATACATGCGTTCAATGATGCGCTCAACTGCCGAAGCCAGCGGAAGAGACCCTGAAATCGCACAAGCTATGGTTGACCCACGTATAGTTATTCCCGGAATTATTGATTCAGGTATGGTTTTAACTTTTACTACTTCAGAAGCTATTAAAAACGGCTTTTGTGAAGGAAAAGCCGAAAGTATTAAAGAAGTTTTAAAATTATCAGGTGTTGAAGAATATGTAATTATTGAACAAACTTTATCACCAATAGATAAAATTATTGGTTTCCTTATCAATCCTTTTGTAAGCGGAATTTTGATAATGATAATTATCGGTGGAATTTATTTTGAATTGCAAACACCGGGAATAGGTTTTCCATCAGCAGCATCAATGGTTGCAGCATTACTATACTTCGCCCCCCTTTATATTGAAGGATTGGCAAATAACTGGGAAATATTAATTTTTATTGTAGGAGTGGTTTTAATTGCAATTGAAATTTTTGCTATTCCTGGTTTTGGAGTAGCCGGAATATTGGGAATAATCTTTATGATAACAGGATTAACTCTAAGTATGGTTGGTAAGTTTAGTTTTGATGGTGGAATTACAGGAATGAGTGAACTTGTCAAGGCATTTTTTATTGTAATTATTGCGATATTCTTAGCATTGATAAGCTCGTTTTATACGAGCAAAAAGCTTTTTACAACAACTATATTCGGGCAGTTGGCTTTAAATACAACCCAACAGGCTGATAAGGGATATACTTTCTCTGATAATTTTTATGTAGAAATGATTAATAAGCAAGGTGTTGCAAAAACAAACCTTCGTCCGGCAGGTAAAGTTGAAATTGACGGTGAAATTTTTGATGCAACAGCAATAACCGGTTTTATTGAAAAAGGCGATAAAATCAATGTAATTAAATATGAAACAGGGCAGCTTTTTGTGATAAAGACAAATTAAATATGGACACAAGAATAGAACTAATTCAAGGTGATATAACAAAATTAAAAGTTGATGCGATTGTTAATGCAGCTAACAAAACTCTTTTGGGCGGTGGCGGCGTTGACGGTGCAATCCACAGGGCTGCAGGACCGGAATTAAAAGAAGAATGCAGAAAACTTAATGGTTGCAATACAGGACAGGCAAAAATAACCAAAGGATATAATTTGCCCGCTAAATATGTAATTCATACGGTAGGACCCGTTTGGAACATAGGATTGGAAAATGAAGAATTACAACTTGCAAATTGTTACATTAACAGTCTGAGGCTCGCTAAAGAATATGATTGTAAATCAATTGCTTTTCCGAATATCAGCACAGGTGTTTACAGGTACCCAAAAGAACTTGCTGCTGATATTGCAGTCAAGGAAGTAAGATTATTCCTTAAAAACAATACATCAATTGAAAAAGTTGTTTTTGTTTGCTTTGATGAGGAAAATTATAAGATTTATAAAAATTTGCTGAAGTAATTAATTTATTATTAATTAGTCTTTGAGCGTAACGAAGAAATTGACGTTTTCTGGCAAGCACTTCAAAAAGAAATGTAATTTTCAAGACTTAAACAAACATTCGTTCCGAATTTAATTCCTGAATTAATTATTTTATCCCATTGCTTTTTTTCAATACAGTTTATGTCTTCTTTTTTAATATTGTTTTTCAGGATTGAAAAGATAACTCCTGCATTGAAATTATCGCCTGCACCAATAGTAGATACCGGAGATATTTTGGGCACTGCATACTTTTTTGAATAATCTGATGAATGTAAATATACTCCACCTGCGCCGGCAGTATAGATTAAGTTTCTGCAATTATTACTTGTAATTAATTTATAAGCATCAGCAGGATTGGAAATATCAAAGATTACATTAAAATCTTCATCAGACGCCCGTACAATATCGGCAAATGAAATATTCTCATAAATAAAATCAAGATATTCAGGTAATTCTTTTTTATGCGGTTCCCTGATATTTGGGTCATAAATTATTATTGCATTTTTTTCTTTTGCAGATGAAATAAACTCAGTTAAGGGACGCCGTACTTCCTTGGTAACAGAATAAAACGAACCGAATAAAACAATATCATCTTTGTTGATTTCAGGAAATTTGATATTTAATCTTTTATCCGGATAAAATTTATAAAATGAATATCCGGCATTTTTATTTTCATCAAGGAAAGCAAGTGATATTGCTGACTTTCCATTTTTATACCTGTAAATATATTCGGTTGAGACTTTATTCGTTACGAGAAATTTATCAGTAACACATCCAACAGTATCATTTGCAAATTCACTAATAAAGTAAACGGGAATATTTAATCTGCCAAGCGAGATTGCCGTGTTAAGCATAGCACCGCCGGGGTTTGCTGATACTGGTTCAAAATTTCGAAAAATAATGTCATAAACGGTTTCACCTATAGTATATACTTTTCTCATAAAGGAAAGAAATAGAGCGGAAAACGGGGTTCGAACCCGCGACCCTCAGCTTGGGAAGCTGATGCTCTACCACTGAGCTACTTCCGCAGAATTAATTTACTTGCAAATTTAAAAAATCATAATGTTTAATGCAACAAAAACATTCCATTTCTAAATATCTTCTGAGTTTATTAGTTTCAAGTTTATTCAAAAAGACAAATATTTTTAAAATACCCTTTATAATATAATAATTTTTATATTTGTTGAATTATTAAAGAAAATTAGAAAAGTCAATAGAATGAATAAAAATTTCTCTAAAATAAAAAAGCTAAACGGAAAGCAATTATATTACAGCTTTCTGGCAGGTGCACAACGAATTTTTGATAATCAGAAATTACTAAATAAAATAAATGTATTTCCGGTTCCTGATGCTGATACAGGAACCAACATGGCTTCCACAATGCGTTCAATTGCTGACACATCCATTCCTACAGGAAGTTTAAAACAAACCGCAACTGCATTAGCTGATGCTGCTTTAGTGGGTGCCAGAGGTAATTCAGGTATTATCTTTGCACAGTTCCTTTACGGATTTAGTAATGAAATAAAAACCGAAAAAAATATTAATGTTAATTCCTTTGCAGGGATAATAGATAAATCCGTTGACTATGCTTACGAAGCTATTGCCAATCCTGTTGAAGGTACAATTATTACTGTAATTAAAGACTGGGCTGAATCTGTTAATAACCTTAAAGATAAAATTGATGATTTTAAAAAATTAATAACCGATTCTTATCAAAAAGTGGATGACATGGTTTTTCAAAACGAGATACTTCATAACAGAAAAACAAAAATTGCACTTGTAACCGATTCCACTTCTGATTTACCTCAGGACATCATCGAAAAATATCAGATTCATATTGTTCCGCTTTCAGTGCATTTTGGCGATAATTATTACCTTGACGGTGTAACAATTACTCCTAATCAATTTTACAAACTTCCTAATAAGTCAAAAGTTTATCCAAGTACAGCACAACCGGGATTTAAGGATTTTTCAAATAAATATTCGTATCTAAGTACTCAATATGAGTCAATTATTGCCATGCACATCAGCAAAGAAATGAGCGGAACATGGCAAAACAGCAGAAAAGCTGCTAAGACAATCAGCAGTCATACGAAAAATGAAATATCGGTCTTGAACTCAAAAAGGTTATCCAATGGTCTTGGGTTAATTTTATTAAGAGCTGCTAAAGCTATTGAAAATGGTGCCACTCATGAAGACATCCTGAATAACATGGATAAATGGATAAAAAACTCTAAAATGCTGATTAGTTCAAAAACTATTAAATACATGGTTAAAAGCGGAAGAGTTAGTGCAGCAAAAGGATTTATCGGCAAACTTTTAAACCTGAAACCTATTGTTGTTGTTAATAACGAAGGAAAGACAGAATTAATCGGCAAACCATTTACAGAAAAAGCAAGTATGAAAATTGTTATGGATGAAGCAAAAAAGTTGATTAAGACGGGAGAAGTTTGGGAATATGCTGTATCACATGCCAATAACATAAAAACAGCAAACTGGTATGCTAAACAGCTTGAAGATTTAATTGGAAAAAAACCTGTATTTATTCGTGATGTTACTCCTGTTTTGGGTGTTAATGTCGGACCAGGTGTTGTTTCCGTAGCAATTATGATGGAATGATTAATAAAGAACTGATTGATCCGAAAAGCATTGTAGTAGTAGGCGGGTCAAATAATATTCAAAAACCCGGAGGAAAAGTTTTAAAAAACTTAATTGATGGGAATTTTAAAGGTGATATTTATGTTACCAATCCTAAAGAAACCCTTGTTCAGGGGATAAAATGTTACCAGTCACCTGCAGAATTACCTGATGTAGATTTGGCTGTCATTGCAATTGCCGCACAATATGTTCCGGCAACAGTTGAATTGCTTACCCAGTTAAAAAACACTAAAGCATTTATAATACTTTCAGCAGGTTTCAGTGAGGTTGAAGGAAATGAAGAAGGGAAAATTTTTGAAGAAGAAATTGTTGAGTCAATTAATAATGTTAATGGTTCTTTAATAGGTCCGAATTGCATCGGCATTATTACTCCTAATCACAACAGTGTTTTTACATTACCAATTCCGAAATTAGCTGTCAAAGGTTGCAGTTTAATATCCGGCTCAGGTGCTACTGCCTGTTTTATTCTTGAATCAGGAATTCCAAAAGGATTAACATTTTCAAGCGTTTTTTCGGTTGGCAATAGTGCTCAAATGGGTGTTGAAGAAATTCTCAAATTCATGGATGAGACTTATGATCCTGAAAGCAGTGCCGATATTAAACTACTTTACATTGAAAATATTGACAAACCTCAAATGCTTCTTAAACATGCATCCTCTCTTATCCGCAAAGGATGTAAGATCGCAGCTATAAAAGCCGGTTCATCCGAAGCAGGCAGCCGTGCAGCTTCTTCTCATACAGGGGCTCTTGCAAGTTCTGACTTGGCTGTTGATACTCTATTCCGAAAGGCAGGAATTGTAAGATGTTATAGCAGGGAAGAATTGATAAGTGTTGCATCAGTATTTATGCATAAAAAACTAAAAGGGAAAAATATTGCAATTATCAGTCATGCCGGCGGTCCTGCAGTTATGCTTACGGATGCTCTTTCAAAAGGAGGTCTTGAAGTTCCGCATATTGAAGGTTCGGCAGCAAAGATGCTTTTAGAAGAATTAAACCCCGGTTCATCTGTTGGCAATCCGATTGACTTTCTTGCAACCGGCACAGCAGAACAATTAGGAACTATTATTGATTATGTTGATGAAAAATTTGACAACATTGATGGTATGATTGTAATTTTTGGTACACCGGGTTTGTTTAAAATTTTTGATGTCTATAAGCTTCTTGATAAAAAGATGAAAACTGCCAAAAAGCCGATTTATCCTGTGCTTCCATCTACCGAGACTGCCAAGGAGGAAGTTAAGAAATTTATTTCAAAAGGCAGAATTAATTTTCCTGATGAAGTTGCTTTGGGTTATGCTCTTGCAAAAGTTTTTTATACACCCGAACCTGCACCTGAAAAAATTGATTTACCTGAAGTGGATAGAAAAACCATTAGAAAAGTTATTGATAATTCAAATGAAGGATACCTCTCCCCTGCCGAAACACAGGAATTACTTGATGCAGCAGGAATTTCAAGAGTAAGTGAAGCTATTGCAAAAACAAAAGCTGATGCAGAAAAGTTTGCTTCTGAATTAGATTTTCCTGTTGTTATGAAAGTAGTTGGTCCCCTTCATAAATCAGATGTTGATGGTGTTGTTCTTGACATAAACGATATTGAAACAGCAGGGAAAGAATTTGACAGAATGATGAAGATTAAAGATACTTCTGCTGTTTTAATCCAACCTATGCTTTCAGGTGTTGAATTATTTGCAGGAGCTAAATATGAACCCAAATTCGGTCATTTGATTTTATGCGGATTGGGTGGAATTTTTATTGAAGTCCTTAAAGATATAAAAGCCGGATTATCACCACTATCATTAGAAGAAGCTCGAAATATGATAAAAAATCTGAACGCTTATAAAATTATTAAAGGCATCAGAGGACAGGAAGGAGTTAATGAAGATAAATTTGCCGAAACAATTGTACGCGTTTCAGCCCTTCTTGAAGTTGCTCCGGAAATTGTTGAATTGGATTTAAATCCATTGTTAGGAAATATGGAAAAAGTTGTTGCAGTTGATGCAAGAATCCGAATAGATCTCAGAGTAGCATAGATACAAACAAATTAGCTTAAGTGATAGTTATTAAAAAGTCGGCAGTATGCAGTCGGCAGTCGGCAATCGGTAATCGACAGTCAGCAACTAATAGACTGAAGAATGAGAACTGACCTAAGATGTTAAAAATTGATATTTTGCAAAATAAAGTTCCTCTAGTTTTTGTATTGTTCTTTAAATGCGGGATTTACAATTTCATATAAACTATAACTTATTTTAGATTCACTTAAATATTGACATTTTTCATTTCTCGGTTTACATTTTTTATGATAATAAAAACCTTATTTCTTTTCAATAAACCTTAGTATAAAGCAGTATTCAG
>JAUXFX010000175.1 GCA_030622635.1 Bacteroidota bacterium | reverse complement strand
TTATCATCAATATTATTTGTAAAAGAAGCACCGGTTTTTAAACTCCATTTTTTAGATAGAAAACCTTTCCATGAGGCATTTACAAAGAAATTATCATTTGTTAAATCATAATTAATCATTTCATTCATTTTATTAAAATCCAATCGTTTTAAAGAAAATTTTGATCTATTCATGGATGAATACAGTTTAAACTTTCCGGTTTTCCCTGTTTTTTGTTGAATGTTTATGTCTACAGCTATTGATTCAGGAGATTTGTTCCAATCGTAATTCTGAGGAATAACCGACATATATGGTTCTAAATTATTATAACTAAAAGACCCTGTTATTCCACCGTTTTTCCAGACTTTAGTACCTGCAATTTCACCACCTATCGACATCAATGAAATGTGTAACTGATCTTCTAACGGAAGTGTGGTTGTATTAAGAATTAATATTGACGACAAAGCCTGACCATATTCAGCCGAGTATCCTCCCGAACTAAAAATGGTTCCATCAAACATAAACGGATTAAATCTGCCTCGGGTTGAAGTATTTGGTGCAGTGGAATTATAAGGAACATAAACTAAAGTGCCGTCAATAAATGTTTTTGATTCATCACTATGTCCTCCTTTTACAAATAATTTTCCTGACTCGCCATTTGTTGTTGTACCGGGAAGGGTTTCCAAGGCTCCATAAATATCACCTCTTGTGCCGGCAGTTGTCACCATATCAACAGGAGTGAGAACTACTGATTTTTTCTTATCACTTGCTTCGAAAGTTCCGGCTGTAATGGTAACTGCATTTAACAGGTTAAAGGTTTCCTTAAGAATTATTTCTAATTCAATATTCCCATTATCTAAATTAATCTCATTTGAAAAAGAATCAAAACCAACATATTCAATCTTCAGAACAAGTTTGCCTTTTTCAGTAGTTTTAAAACTGAATTTCCCATCAGCATCACTCGATACACCATCATAGGTTCCTTCAATATAAATATTTGCACCTGGTAATGGTTCTCCCTTATCATCTTTTACCAGCCCTGAAATTGTTGTTTGAGAAAACAGGTTTATACTTGTAAGAAAAATTACTAACCAGAATAAATATCTTTTCATAAAGAATAAATTTGCAATGATTATTTTTCTGCAAATTTGATTCAATGTATCGCTGAATAAAAAAAATATTTACCGAACTGTTGAATAATACGGATGAAATGAAGTATGTAATTCTAAAATGAATGTTGGCGATATCGGTTAGTATATGAAAATAGGCGATTGCGTGGTACATTACTTTCAAGTTTTACAAAAGTTGATGAGGACTATAACCAGTGAATTTACTGCTATCTTGCCTGCTTTTTTATACATTGTGGGCTGTGCTATTCATTAATTAATTGTTGACAATGTATTTCAATTTCTTTATCAGCATCTTTGTAACCTAATTTTAAAGACTGATACAAATCTTTACAACCCAAATCTTTCTTCCCTAATGCAATATTAATCATTCCTTTGTTAAAACAGACTATTGCATTTTTAGGGGACAACATTGCTGCTTTTTCATAATCAATGAGTGCCTCTTCTAAATCGCCACTCCTATGCTTGGCTATCCCTCTGTTATTAGTGATTTCAAAATGTATAGGATTAATTAAAAGTGCATTATCGTATTCAACAATAGCAGAATGATAATCCTGAAAATTAAACAAATAAATATCTCCTTTTCTCTTATATGCTTCAAAAAAACCGGGCTGCAATGTATTAACCATATCAAAGCTTGATATTGCCTGTTTATACTCTTTTAGTTCTTCATATACCAGTCCTTTATTAAAATGAGCTTTTAAATAGTCAGCTTTCAATTCAATTGCTATATTATAATCATCCAGAGCAAGTTGATGTTTTTTAATTATATAATATGCGACACCTCTATTGTTATAAGCACTTGGATCAGACGGATCAATTGAGATGAGATGATTAAGATCAATAATAGCACTTTCATAATCTCCTAAATCACATTTGGCACAGCTTCGATATTGTATGCAATAACAGAAGTTGGATATTTGTTTATAACATCATTCCACAATGATATACTATTGTTAAAAACCCTGCATCGGTTAAAGGTCATCATACTAAAAAATATTAATATTCCTACCGACAAAACTATTATAGGAATTTTTAAATTGCGAAACTTTAGTGCTAATGTTCTCAACAGAAAACCAATCAATAAGAAAATAGCTATAGATGATATGTAAGTATACCGGTCAGAGACATTTGAAGTCGAACTTCCTGGCATACCAAGTACAGGAATAATAGTAAAAATAAAGAATAAGGTACATGCCAATACTATTCGTGTACGTGTATAGAAATGAGAAAAAATACTAAATAGTAAAATTGAGATTAACAAGATGAAGAAAAAATACATTTTTACTGGTGAGCTTTCAATAAAACTGGGATATTCGGATAAAGGATATACAATTGATAATTTTGAAGGATAAACTAAATGCCCTATCATAACAATAGCTCGATATGAAGAAACAACGAGTCTGTCAAATGCCGGGACATGACTTATTGGAATTATTTGATTACTAATATTATCCTGTGTTATTTTGCCAGTAAAACCTTGTACGGATGAATCAAAATCGGAAAACATGCCATATAAGAATAGCCCACAGAATAATACTATTAAATATGGAATTTTTTCAACAAGCAGTTTATAATTAAATTTCCTGCCAAAAAGATAGTCAATTACAAATAAGACAATAGGAAGTGTAATAATCATTGATTTGGACAATAATCCAAGTCCAAACAGTAAACTTCCAATGATTAAGAAGATGATTTTTTTTCGCGAATAATATCGAAAATAACAAAGTAAACTACCCAGAAAAAAAAAGCTAAATAAAACATCTTTTCTTTCCATTGCCCATGCAACCGATTCAACTTTCATAGGATGAACGGCAAATAACATAGCAATAAAAAAAGCAGTCCAGTTATTACTATTGGATTTTGCAAATAGTTTTTTCAGGATAATTAAAACAATATAAAAAACAAATACTGAATTTATTATGTGTAGAAATAAATTGTTGAGATGGAATATTGTTGGGCTTTGCTGGAAAAATTTATATTCTATTGACCACGACAAATATACAATGGGTTTATACCATGGAGAGAAAAGGTGTGTCTTAAAGATTTTTGATATTTGTTCCGAGCTAAAAGACTTGATTAAATCATTCTCGTAAATAAATTTATCGTCATCTAAATTAATAAATTGATTATTAATAACAGGCATGAATGCAATAAACGTAATTGCTATAATGCATATAATGAAATATCTGTTCTTAATTTTTGATGTTTGTATTTTCTTTTCTTTTTTTTGCATTGCCCACATCGTTGCGGCTATGCTGCGTACCGCATTAATTTAACATAATTTTCTGCTTACAAATATATTAAATTATAACAAATAAAGCTCATATTTATTATTTGATTTATTTGTTTTCAACAAATATAATTAATTCTAAGCATTTCATTTACAATTGAATCAAAATATATTTTTTTCATTTTTATCAACGCAGTTAATCTTCTCACCAAAACAAAAATAGCGGGGTTCCGGAACCCCGCTATTTTTTTTCTTTAAACAATTTTCAGCGTACGAATACTTTTAATATTTAACATCATCATACCCTAATCCATAACACACCTTACAGAATAACCATTAGATTTAGATTTAAAAGTGTTCGAAATTTTATCATTATTAAATGCAAGAGACCTAACTGACTGACTTGAGTTCCAAAAATATCCTCCGGTAGTTCGGTCGCTAAAAGATCCTGTTGATTCACTTCTATAACCGCCAGGAAGTCCGGTAAACCCATAAGCATCGCTGCCATTATTATTGAGAAACCAACCGGAAGTAGATTTCAGGTTATAACCGGCATCAAAACCTCTCCAATCCATGTTATTCCAAATGGGATCTCCAACACCATACTGGCTGTCAACATTACCCTCAAGTATTTTCCACTCATCATTGGAGGGGATATGCCAACCCTGAGGACAAATACCTCTTGCCCCTTCATTACTTACATATTGCATCAACTCATCCCACTGGTATAAGGCCCCATCCAGATTACAATATTCTTCATCATTGTTGTAGCAGTATTTCTCAATAACACTATTGTTTGTTTGATTGCTCGAACTATTGATTTTTGTTCCCACATTTAAATTCTCCTTCAGCCAACATTGATCCCCAATTTCTACAGTATGATAGGTTTGTCCTTCATAATTAACACTTGTTATGCCCTCGCAACCAATGCTTCCACCACCCGACTCCGTCACAAACTCCCATACCGGTCCGGTTGACATTAAACCACCCGGATCAATAGCCACCACATACCAGTAATAAGTAGTATTTTCCTCTAAATCGGAAAGAATATAAACTGTAGAATTTTGACTTGTACCTGCAAAAGGAGGTGTGGATTCCGTACCAAAATATATGTTATAGCTAAGTTCATCCCCGTCAGGATCAGAGCATGACCAATATAAATCTGAATTAACAGATACATCTGAAGCATAGTTTGCCGGTTGAGGGTCTGACGGTTTGCCGGGAGGATTATTAGTTCCTTCATAGCTATCCTCAATATTGTTATTGTTTTCATCTCCACTATACACAGGTAACTGACTATATGTTTCCAAATTACTATATTCCCCATGGCCCCATGTCCATACTTGTGAAGAGTAAACCGGTTTATATTGCTTTACAAGCGACCAAGACGCCCATAACTCAAACTGGTCATCAGCATTATATGAAAAGTTATCATCGAAAAAGCAGTTCTCATTAAAACTGGCTATAATAGGAAAACCGGAAAGCCAGTCATCCTTCAATTGCTCAAAACTCAAGCCCGATTTATGAAAAATCTCAACAGCCTGGTTTGAAGCTAAATATATATTGTCATACCGGTAAACCCAGGCACCCCATCCTTCAGCAGTTTCATTGTATTTTATGTAAAAATTCTGTTGGGCAACAGCTGTTACATAATAGGCTATTTCCTTTTTAGCAAGTGTTAGACTTAGCATTGCAAAGCAGTCTTGAAGTCCATTGTTATTAAGAACAATTTCCTCGGCATTTGCATACGGCGAGTCTTTCATTTTAGGCAAGATATCGCACAAAGGTGTATATAAGTTAATATACGCCAAAAACTGATCATCTTTTTTCATCAAATAATAATCAAGTAAAAAGTATTGCCGCTTATTAAAAAACGAGCTAAAGTGGCTGGTTAATCCATAAGTGATCTTCTTTTCCAAATCTACATTTTTAATAAGTAGTTCTTCTATAAGGAAGTTTTCCGGATCAAGATGATATACCTTTGAGTTTGAGGTGCTCTGATCATCGGTTGACCAAGGAATGCCAATCACTACCTGCTCTTTAAACTCTAATCCTTTGGGTAAGAAATCTACGGTTTTCACTGAATCTCCATCAATTATGTATTCTTCTGTTCCGGGAACAATTTTAATATAAACTTCTCCTTCAAGTGCACCTTTTGGTATTTCGATACTTGCACCATATATTGGCGATGTTTCGTCGCCGACACTAATGATACCACCTGCACCACCAACGGTGGACTCACCCGTGGTGGACACAATTGGGTCAGCATCATCAACAACTGTATTTTCTTTTTTACATCCTGAATGTATCAGGATAAAACTACCGGTTAGCAAGGCTGCTAACAAAATGGATTTTATTGAACTTTTCATAGCAAATAACTTTTAAGTAGATTTTATTTTATGATTTATAAATGCAAAAATATGATCGGTTACAGATCCTTACAAGTTAAATGGATATTCGACTATAAAAATTTATTATTCGCTTAAAAGAATTTATTATTCGCAGGGACAATTGAATATTCGTTTAATAGGTGGGCCAAGGCTCGTAATTAAAAGTGTCTGATTACTTGATTTTTTTGTTACTAAAAGTTCGTGGGTCTTGCTTTTAAAATTTATTGCATGTAAAATAACATCCTTATCAATCAACAAAACATCAGTTATTGATAATAACCTTACGAAGCAAAGCAAGTCCGTCTGGATTTAAACCGTTAACTTAGTAGAAAAAATATTTATAATGTTAATAAAAAGTAAGCAATCTGCAGTTTGCAGTCGGCAATCTACGATT
Organism: Bacteroidota bacterium; assembly: GCA_030622635.1. GTDB lineage: Bacteria > Bacteroidota > Bacteroidia > Bacteroidales > JADFUO01 > JADFUO01. Next base: position 473 of record JAUXFX010000175.1, on the reverse strand, counting down.
AATATGCTGGGGACTGAAGACTGACCCCGAAAGCTTTCGGGGGGGGACTGAAGACTGAAAACTGAGTCATCAAAAACACAACTCTGATTTCATTTCACATTTTTGTTTTCCATGAAATTTCTTCCACATTAAAATCTTTTGCAAATTTCCGGGCAAGAACAAATAAATAATCGGATAATCTGTTCAGGTATTTGATAATTAATTCATCAACAGGGAAAGATTCTGCTAATTTTACTGTAATACGTTCAGCCCTCCGGCAAACACATCTGGCAATATGACAAAACGATACGACCGTATTTCCTCCGGGTAAAATAAAAGATTTTTGTACCGGCAAAAGCCTGTTTATTTCATCAATGTTTTTTTCAAGGAAATTTATATCTTCTTCAAAAATACGGAGAGGTTCTTTTATTTGTTTTTTTTCGGTATCAGTGGCTAAAATTGAACCAATTGTTAAAAGTTGTTCCTGGATTATA
>JAUXFX010000241.1 GCA_030622635.1 Bacteroidota bacterium | reverse complement strand
GCTTTCCGCGAAAGCGTTCCAATACATAATTATAATTCGATGTTTCAAAGATGGTGGTATCGCTCATTAAACGGTGAAGCTTATGTATGCTGGCCCGGGAGGGTAAAATATTTTGCGCTTACTTCCGGTACATCAGATGCTTCAAGTAAACATATTCCTGTTACAGGAGACATGATAAGGGCAATAAGAAAAACCAGTATTCGCCAGTTAGTATCAACCGTACGATATGATTTCCCCCTGGAATTTTATCAAAAGGGTATTTTGATGTTAGGCGGAAGCACACACCTGAATTATAACGGAACTTATTACGAGGGCGACTTATCAGGTATTTCAGCCGGAAATCTCCCGTTTTGGTTTCAGCATTTTTATAAACCGGGAAGGCGTATTTCAAAAGAACGCGACTGGTCAACAAAACTTGAAGAAATTGTTAAAAGAGCCAAAGGCTGGGATATTGGGGTAATTGTTGGCGTTCCTGCCTGGATTCAGATAATTTTGGAAAAAATCATAACACATTACAATGTAAAAACAATTCATGATATTTGGCCAAACCTGTCTGTATATGTTCATAGCGGTGTTGCTTTTGACCCATACATAAAAAGTTTTGAAAAATTATTTGACCATCCGGTAATTTATAATGAATCGTATCTCGCTTCCGAAGGATACATCGCCTATCAAACCCGCCCGAAAGTAAAAGCCATGGAAATGGTTCTTGATAATGGTTTATTTTATGAATTTATTCCGTTTAATGATAATAATTTTGATTATGAAGGAAACCTAAAAGTAAATCCCGAAACCCTGACAATTGATCAGGTTGAAGAAAATAAAGAATATGCTTTGTTGCTTTCTTCGTGTGCCGGCTCGTGGAGGTATCTAATTGGTGATACAATAAAATTTACTTCAAAAAAACATCATGAGATTATAATCACAGGGCGTACAAAACATTTCTTAAGTATTTGCGGCGAACACCTTTCCCAGGAAAATATGAACAGTGCTATCAAAAGACTTCAGGATGAATTTAATATTGAAATCAATGAGTTTACAGTTGCCGGCATCAGATACGACTCAATGTTTGCCCATAAGTGGTTTTTAGGAACCGATGATAATATTAACCCACAAATTGCACGTGACAAAATTGACGAGTATTTAAAATCATTAAACGATGACTACCGTGTTGAGCGTATTGCTGCAATTAAAAATGTTATCGTTGAAATTTACCCGACAAAAGTATTTTTTGACTGGATGAAAATTCACGGAAAAGAAGGTGGGGCAAATAAATTTCCACGTGTATTAAAGAAAGAACAATTAACTGAATGGGAGGGTTTTTTAGATAAATATAAATTATAAATAAGATAATCGGCAATAATTGGTCGTAATCCTTAATCCGTAAAAGTGATAGTTAATAAAAAGTCGGCAGTCAGCAGTTGGCTATTAATAGACTGGGGGCTGGAGACTGGGGGCTGGAGACTGGAGACTGAAGACTGGGGACTGAAGATTAATAATCAAAAAAACAAAGTTTTACAGAATAATAATATAATACTAATTTTATGGGTCCGTTTTTTGAAGGATGTATTCTTGGATTAACTCTTGCTATTTTTTTTGGATTTGGTCCTGCACTTTTTGCCCTTATTCAAACAACTATTCACAGGGGATTTTTTCCGGGATTATTATTAGCTATCGGTATCTTTCTAAGTGATTTGGCTTTAGTTACTCTTTGCTTTCTGGGAGCCATACAAATAATCAATAAACCCGAAAATAATTTAGCATTTGGTATAATTAGCGGAATTGTTTTAATTATTTTCGGAATTGTTACTTACGCACGTAAGACACAATTAGGCACCGAAAACAATCAAAATAAAGATATTAAAATACAAACCCCGAGTTTTATAACCTATATTCTGAAAGGATTTTTTCTAAATTTTGCCAATCCCTTTGTGTGGATTTTCTGGATGGGGGTTGTAGTTGGAATAACAGCAAATTACGGGGCAGACATCAGGTCATTAGTAATTTTTTTCTCAGCTACATTATTAACCGTTTTAGCCACAGATATCTTAAAATGCTTTGCTTCATACAAAATCAAGCGCTTTCTTACAACTTATAGTATGCAATGGATTAACAGGGTTGCAGGAATAGGTTTGGTTTTATTCGGAATATTCTTAATTTTACGCGTATTAATAAATTTTTAACAAATGTTAATTTGTTAGATGTTTGACGTTTTGTTATTTAATGATTTTTCTATAAACTATAATCTTTTATTATTAATCAATTTTAAATAAAATGGAAACAAAATCTTACAAAAAATGGTGGATATTCCTGATTTATGGAGTATTAGCAATTATTTTCGGAATTATTGCATTAGATAACCCAATTGCAACATTGGATGTTCTGATATTATATTTCGGAATTTTACTGATTGCCGGCGGATTTTTCCAATCTATCGGCGCTATTATTCATTCTAAAACAAAAAGCTGGTTTTTTTTGCTTTTTGAGGGTATTTTAAACATTATTTTGGGAATATTAATTATTTCCTTCCCTGTATTAGCAATGGAAATGTTTGTTCTGTTTGTTGGTATCTGGATGTTTATAAACGGCTTTAGTCAATTAGTTGTTGTTTTCGGAGTTAAACACGTTATTCCGCACAAAGGTTTGATTATTTTTAATGGGATATTAGGAATAATTGTTGGTTTCATTCTGATTATTAATCCGTTTGCCGGCACCTTTGCAATATCTTATTTGGTTGGTTGGACTGCAATTTTATTAGGAATTATTTTGATCATAAGATCAATTTCTTTTCAAAAAACATGTAATTAATCATGGAAGAAAAAAAATTCAAAAACTGGTGGGTTCTTGCTGTTAACGGCTTAATCGCCTTGTTGCTTGGAATCCTTATAATATCAACGCCTGCTACAACATTAATCATTATCGGCAAATATTTTGGATTAGTTATTTTGGTCGGTGGGTTAATTTTACTTTTTACAGCATTTTACAATATTAAAAAAGAAAAAAGTTATGGTTTGATATTAATTGAATCGGTTATCACCATAATTCTGGGTATTCTGATACTGATTTACACCCGTAAAACATTAGAGATATTTGTAATCCTTATTGGAATTTGGGCGATTATTATTGGTTTTTCTCAACTTGCTATCCTCATTGATAAAAATTATTATACCTCCGGAAAACATCTTTTCCTTTTTAATGGGTTGTTAACTGTTATTTTGGGAGTCTTTATGCTGTTTAATCCGTTTACAATGGGGCAATTTTTTATAACTCTTGCCGGAATAGGTGCAATGGTTTTTGGTATTTTACTTATTTTCTTTGCATTTAAAATCAAGGAGAGGCAATAAATGGTCATTCAGTAGTCATTCGGTGGTTATTCGGTGATCATTCAATAGTCATTTGGGGTCATTCATTGGTCATTTTCTGAAAGCTCTGTATTATTATTTTTTTAAGATAGCACCGAAGGTGCGTAATCAATAACACAGGGTTTAGCCCTGTGCATAAAATGCAAAAAATAACAAGCCCTGAAAGGGCGTAATCTCAATCCCATAAGTATTTTACATATACCACCAATGTATTTGTGTAATTCATTTTCCACCGCATCAATGATAAGCGGTTGCTGATGTTTTGTGCTGAATATGATGTGTGTGTATTGCTTCACGAGTGATTGTCCCATAGTGATTTTATTTTGATTTCGCCCTTTCAGGGCTTTACGGTATTGAGAGTGTTATATTACACAGGGCTCTCACCCTGTGTTGATGATTATGCTCCTTCGGAGCT
>JAUXFX010000221.1 GCA_030622635.1 Bacteroidota bacterium | reverse complement strand
GTCTCGGCAAAACATAGGAGTTAGCTTATTTCAAAAGCGAAAAGCTTTATTAGCAGCGTGATACAAAAAATGGGGGGAACTTTTTTCCTAAAAGTGAAGATTTTTAACATCTTAGGTAATACCTATACTGCTGGCAATATCTCTGACAGCTAAATCATCTGTCAAAATCACATCAATTGGCAGACTTTGACAGAGATACAAGCACTCAGTTTCGCCAAGATGCAATTTTTCAATCTTGTGTTCATTAATAAATTTTTTACGCTTTTCGCTTTCAACCGATATTTGCTTTATGTTTTCTAATGATAAAACATCAGGTTCAATATTTCCTTTATGCTTTTTATATTCATGACTTACACTGTCCGGTAAAAATATCTGATGAAACTGTAAAAGTAATTTCATACATCCAATTTCAGACAGGTGAATCAGCGGGCCTGTATCCGATACAACGCTTATTTTCTTAACGCCCACGACATGTCCTCCATAGTTGCCTTGTGTTGTCGTTCTGCCAATTCTACCCAATCAATACTTACCGATTCAATCGCTTCATCCCTGGACATTTTACCGCGAAGATATTGACCTAAAATATGTTCCCTCCAAAGTTGTTTAATGCCAGCCTGAAAAGCCATAGAAATAATTTCTGACTCCTGTTTATGGGTTTCACGTGTCAGGTTTTTAATAAATGTTAAGGTATTTTCCATGTGTTTATTTTTAAAATTTCAACTTCTAACATTTTAGTCGTATCATTCCCTAATAAATAGCAAATATCCGTATAATATGCTTAATATGCAAGAAAAAATATAATCTGAATAATACAGGAGGTTCAAATGGTAGAAAATTTACAATTCATAAATCAAATAAAAAATTATTAGCTTATGATTCTGAAAAGATCAATATTCAGATAATAACGATGAATTATTAAATATAAAGTGGTGTAGTACTAAAAGTACAAATAGACAAACCTATACAGCAATTCTAAAATCATCATTCAGAAATTCAATCAATCAAAAATAAATCTGAAATCGTTAATCGGTATTCGATATTCAAAAACTGTGATAATAACACAAACTGTAAATATTTTAAACATATCATTTTGGGTTTGATTTTACCAAAATATTAAAATTACTGAGTTCTGAATTTTGGCCCTAAAACAAAAAAGAGGCATTTATGCCCCTTTCTTAAATCAATTGATTTATATCATCTTTCCCGGGTCAACCCATTCGGTAAATTGTTCATCGGTAACTAAGCCCAAATCAATTGCAGCTTCACGTAAAGTTTTGCCTTCGGTATGTGCTTTTTTAGCGATCTTGGCAGCATTTTCATAACCGATATGAGTGTTAAGGGCTGTTACAAGCATCAATGAATTTTCAAGATTGTTTTTTATTTCCTGTTCATTGGCTTCAATTCCGGCTGCACAATTATCATTAAACGAAACACATGCATCACCAAGCAATCTGGCAGCCATCAGTAAATTGTAAATCATCACAGGTTTAAATACATTCAATTGAAAATGTCCGTGAGTGCCTCCAACAGTAATTGCAGCATCATTACCGATTACCTGACAGCAAACCATTGTTAATGCTTCACACTGGGTTGGATTGACTTTTCCAGGCATAATTGAAGAACCGGGTTCATTGGCAGGAAGAGAAATTTCTCCGATTCCGCACCTCGGTCCTGAACCCAAAAGACGGATGTCGTTTGAAATTTTCATTAAACTTACAGCGAGAGTTTTTAATGCACCCGAAGATTCAACCATTGCATCGTGGGCTGCAAGCGACTCAAATTTATTTTCTGCCGTGATGAACGGATAACCAGTAAGTTCGGCAATTTTTTCTGCTACCAGTTCGGAATAACCAGGAGGAGTGTTTATACCTGTTCCGACAGCAGTGCCGCCTAAAGCCAGCTCCAGCAAATGATCAAGTGTGTTTTTTAATGCTTTTAAACCATGGTCAAGCTGGGAAACATATCCTGAAAATTCCTGTCCTAATGTCAGAGGAGTGGCATCCATCAAATGTGTTCTGCCGATTTTTACAGTATTCTTGAAATCTTCTGCTTTTTTTGCAAGAGTATTTCTTAATAATTCTACGCCGGGAATAGTTGTTTCAACAATCGTTTTATATGCAGCTATGCTCATGGCTGTTGGGAAAGTATCGTTGGATGATTGTGATTTATTTACATCATCATTTGGGTGGACAAATTTTTCACCTTCGCCTAATTTTCCACCTTTTAAAACATGAGCTCTATTAGCAACAACTTCATTCATGTTCATATTTGACTGCGTACCTGAGCCGGTTTGCCAGATAACCAACGGAAAGTTATTATCTAATTTGCCATCCAGAATTTCATCACAAACTGCTGCAATCAAATCTGCTTTTTCCTTAGCTAATACTCCCAGTTCGCAGTTGGTAAGTGCGGCAGCTTTCTTTAAATAAGCAAACGCCCTGATGATTTCAATTGGCATAGAGCCCTCTTCACCTATTTTAAAATTATTTTTTGAACGTTGTGTTTGTGCACCCCAATATTTTTCGGCGGGAACTTCAACATTTCCCATGGTGTCTTTTTCAATTCTTGTTTTCATTTTATATTATTTTTTAATTATGATTATTGATTGTTTTCTTCTATTAATTCTCTTTCAAATTTTTTAATTAAACCATTAATCTGTGCTTCTATATTATCGGTTTTTAACGAAAAAATATCAAGGTCTTTTTGATTGATATAACCCAGTTCGTATGAAATAAGCAAAAGAGTGTCGGTTTCAGCAATGGCATTTTGTGCCTTGATAAGAAAAACGTTTATTTCGCTTTTCAATCTCATGGAAAATCCTTTTGAAATATTAGTTGGAATACTAATAACAATTTCTCTGAGTCTTGAAACCAAGCCTGAAAACTCATCTTCAGGAAAGCTGTTTGTAAGTATGTAAATATCTTTGACAAGAGCTATACTATCTTGCCAGACAGCTAAATTGGTATGTGCTTTCTGTTGTTTCATTTTAAAATCATAATTTATTACCAAACTCCATTAAATATGCTTTAATAAATTCATTTAAATCGCCGTCCATAACTGCCTGAACATTTGACGTTTCATATCCGGTTCGTAAATCTTTAACCATTTTATATGGGTGCATAACATACGAGCGGATTTGTGAACCCCACTCAATTTTTTTCTTGGTTCCTTCAATTTCTGCCTGAGCTTCTCTTTTTTTTCTTAATTCTATTTCATAAAGTTGTGATTTAAGCATACGAATTGCTTTTTCACGGTTTTGACTTTGTGAGCGTGTTTCCTGACATTCAACAATAATTCCCGAAGGTTCATGCTTTAACCTCACTGCTGATTCAACTTTATTAACATTTTGTCCGCCCGGTCCGCTTGACCTAAATGTATCCCAGCTAATATCAGCCGGATTTACTTCAATTGTGATGTTATCGTCAATGATTGGATAAGCATAAACCGATGCAAAAGAAGTATGTCTTTTATGAGCGGAATCAAAAGGTGACAAACGTACTAACCGGTGAACACCGTTTTCGCCTTTTAAATATCCGAAAGCAAAATCACCTTCAAATTCAATAGAAACGGATTTTATTCCTGCAACATCACCTTCGTGAATGTCAATTTCCTTTACTTTATATTTATTCCGTTCACCCCAGCGAATATACATTCTCATAAGCATTTCAGCCCAGTCCTGACTTTCGGTTCCTCCGGCTCCGGGATTAATATTAAGAATTGCACCTAATCTATCCTCTTCGCCACTGAGCATATTTAAAAATTCAAGATTCTCAATGAGCTTTAAAGTTTCAAGATAATGTTTGTTTAATTCCTTTTCTGTTCCCTCGCCTTCGTTGAAAAAATCAAAAATAATTACCAGATCATCGTAACTGCTTTTAGCTTTTTCGTAAGCAGTTGTCCATTTTTTTTTGTCCTTAATTGATTTAAGGATCAGTTCTGCATTTTTAGGGTTGTTCCAAAATTCCGGCAAATGCGTAAGTTCTTCTTCTTCAGCTATATCTTTATTTCTTTTATCAATGTCAAAGAAACCTCCTCAAGGCATCAAGCCTTTTCCTGATATCTTTTAATTCTTCTGCTGTGACCATAATTTATTGAAATTCAGATTTTAATAATTTGTATGCAAATTTAAGGTTTTATTGTTATACTTTACAATAATAAAAAAGAAATTTAAAGTTGAAGAATATGATAACATTTGAAACATTGCAGAGACTATAGCCCGTTAATAAAGTTCGAAAGTTTAAATAAATATTAAAAATGACAAATGACAAGCACCAAAAAACAAATAAATCTCAATGACCAAAATCACAATATTCAAAGCTGTTTTGGACATCCATACGGACAAGTTTTGGTCATTGATATTTGGAATTTATTTGTCATTTGTTTTTTGTTATTTGGTGCTTCATTTTATGTAAATCCTTGACTTTAAAGACAGGCACTAATCCGGTTAATTTACCTTAACAAACTTCCCTTCCCTGATTATTTTTCCGTTAGAAACAGAGATAACAAAATAAACTCCATTTTCCCATTCTGAAACATCCAACTTAATAATTTCCTGTTT
>JAUXFX010000090.1 GCA_030622635.1 Bacteroidota bacterium | reverse complement strand
TATCTGTTTACTTATTTATTTATGCATTTTGTCAGTAACACTAAAATAACAGTATAACGATAAATAGGTGCAGATACTTATTGATTCCCAGTAGATTAATCTTCCTTGAAGATATTATTTGAAATGGCAAATTTTACTAAGCCTGCGGTATTTTTCACACCAATTTTATTTAGCAGGTTTCGGCGATGTGCATCAACGGTTCTGATACTGATAGATAGTTTTTCTGCAATTTCCTGATTCGAAAACTCATTGACAATTAGTTCCAGTACTTCAATTTCTCTTGAAGAGAGTTCGTTAATAACATTCTCAATATCAGATTTTTTATTATCAGGTTTTACAAGGCTTTGGATATAAGTTTGAGTTACTTCAGGACTGTAATATGGTTTTCCGGAAAATATTGTCTTTATTGCTTTGATAAGTTCCTCTTTACCTGAGTTTTTTAAAATATAACCGGATGCTCCTGACTTGAATACTTCATTTATGTATTGCTCTTCGTTATACATGCTTAGAATAAGAACATGTATTTCGGGATATATTTGTTTAATTTTTTTTGTGCATTCAATACCATTCATTTCCGGCATAGAAATATCCATTATGATAATATCAATTCTCTCTTGTTTAAGTATATTAAGCACCTGAATACCATTTTCGGCTTCAGCAACAATATTGAATTCCTTTTCATCTGATAAAAGTGAAATTATTCCATCTCTCACAATCTTATGGTCATCAGCTAATAGTATGTTGATTTTTGGCATAATAATTTTGTCATTGGTTGTCATTGATTGTCATTCAGTGGTCATTGGTTGTCATTGATTGTAATTGGTTGTCATTGATTGTCATTGATTGTAATTGATTGTAATTGATTGTAATTGATTGTAATTGATTGTAATTGATTGTAATTTGTGATCATTCAATAGTCATTCAATTGTTATTTTGTCAGAAGTTGAGGGATTTCCCAATTTCCCAATTTCTAATTTCCAATTTCCAATTTCATTATATTATCATTTCAATTGAAATCGAAGTTCCTTTTCCAATTTTACTGTTTATACTAATAAAGCCCGACATTGATGTAACCCTGTTTGTTATATTATTCAAGCCTTCACCTTTTGTTTTTTCCTTATTATAATTAAATCCCACACCATCGTCCTCGTATATAAAAATCAATTCATTATCAAAAATCTGATATTGAAAACTTAAATTTTTTGCTTTTGAATGTTTTATCGCATTATTCAGGATTTCCTGAGTAATTCTGTACATATTGATCTCTATTTGTTTATCAAGCCTTTTATTACCGATATTTTCGGAAATTGAAATCTCGAAATCAGAGTTTTTCTTCACAGAATTCAATAAAGATGTAATGGCAGATATTAAACCAAAATGCTCAATAGCATTAGGCATTAAGTTGTGAGCGATATTTCTTATTTCTTCAATTGCTTTGTTTAAAAAAATAAGCCCGGAATTATATTCATTCTGCTTTTTTTCACTTAAATATTTAATATCATTTTTGATACTGTTAAAATTAAGTGATGAGGCAGTAAGGATTTGCCCAAGACCATCGTGAAGGTCGGATGCAATGCGTTTTCTCTCATTATCCTCACCTGTAATTAATGAACGGATAATTTCAACTTCGGCTTTTTTAAGAAAACTAATATCTTTACTTACAATGATATATCCTTCGGGTTTTCCAGCGGAAGAGTGCATTAAATTTATTTTCACATCAAGCCATATTAATTCACCCTTTTTGTTTTTGCCTTGCCAGACAGATTCATAAGGTTGAAAATCAATAACAACAAATAGTTCGGTAGTGGATAAATCTTTATATAGTTCGGGAAAGAGCAGCGATAATGTGTTCCCGATCAAATCTTTGGGCTTATATCCAAAAGTATAATTTGTTCCTTCATTTACATATTGTATTATTCCTTCTAAGTCTGTATAAATAATACTATCGTTCACATTCTGAAGCAATTTTGCCTGGAAACGCAATTCTTCTTCTGATTTTATTTTTGATGTAATATCTTTATGTACACCTCTGTATCCTATTAGTTGATTTTTTTTATCAAAAAATGGAACTCCATTTGTAAGTAAACAAATTGGCTTTCCTGTTTTTGTAAGATTCCAATTTACAAGGTCTTTTATTGGAGCACTTTTATTTTTAATTTTTTCAAATTTTAATTTAATTTTTATAGCATTGTCTTTGGTCATCAATTCAAAAGGGGTTTTGCCAATAATTTCACCGGACTCATAACCCATAACTTCTTTTATTTTATCTGAAACAAATATATATTTATCGTCTTTATCAATTTCCCAAATCCAATCTGCAAGGCTATTGGCGAAATCAAAAAATCTCTTTTGGTTTTCAATTAACTCGTTTCTTTGTTCAATAATTTCCTGCTTTTGTTTATCCAATGCCAGAAAAATTTTGACTCTTTGATAGAGTATAGTTTTATTGACCGGTTTTATAAGGTAATCAAAAGCTCCGGTTTGATATCCCTTGAAGATATCTGAGGGATCAGTGTAAAAAGCAGTGATAAATATTATAGGTGTATACTTGAATTTTTTAATGTTTCTGATTGTTTGAGCTAACTCAAAACCATCCATTTCTTTCATCATTATATCCAGAATGAACAAAGTAAAAGTAGTTTTCTTCATTAGTTCGAGAGCTTCCATTCCACTTTGAGCCGATTCTATTTGGACATTATCAAACTTCAGAAAGCTCCGGATAAGATAAATACTATTTGGATCGTCATCTACAATTAATATTTTTTGAATATGATTTTCGTCCATTTATTATTAATTTGTTTATCAGATTTTGAGCTGATAAATGTAATAATTTATTTTATATCAGGAAGATTTTTTTTATTTTTAAATTATTGGCATTACGATTTTAGAATTTAGATTTTAGATTTTAGAATTTAGAATTAAGATTTTAGATTTACGAATTTAGATTTAAGGATTACGCCTCTCGTCTTCGCTCGAGATGACATTAATTACGGATTACCACTGATTACACTGATTTTCATAGATTATTTATCATTATTATTTTTGACACGAATTACACAAATTTACACTAATAATTTTTTTAAACAACCAATCAACCAATCTAATAATTTAACCATCAAATCATTCAATCAATCATTCAATCATCTAACCATTCATCTATTTTCTAAAAAATATTTCCATTTCAATAATTTATATTAAATTTGCAAAGTTTTTTGCCCGGATGGCGGAACTGGTAGACGCGCATGGTTGAGGGCCATGTGACCTTTTGGTCGTGCAAGTTCGATTCTTGTTCCGGGCACTTTTTTTTATTGATTATTGTCTATTACAGCGTGCTGAAGGCAGGGCAGGTGGGGATTAAGATTTGAGAATTGAGATTTGAGAATTGAGATTTACGGATTACGAATTACGGATTACAACGGAAGTGCTCATTGAACTGTATCAGTATTTTTGACACGAATTACACAAATTTACACTAATAATTTTTTTAAACAACCATTCATCTATTTTCTAAAAAATATTTCCATCTCCGGAATTTATATTATTTTTGCAAAGTTGTTTTGCCCAGATGGCGGAATTGGTAGACGCGCTGGTTTCAGGGACCAGTGGCCGCAAGGCCGTGCAGGTTCGATCCCTGTTCTGGGCACTTTTTTTAATTGATTATTGATTGTTGATTATTGTTTATTGTCCATTGCCTCGTGATTGATGAAGGCAGGGCAGGATTAAGAATTTAGATTTTAGATTTTAGATTTGAGAATTTAGAATTTAGATTTACGATTTCTCCTGTAGAAATAGCTCCTTCCCTAATGAAATATTTTCATACCTCAAATTTCATAGGGCAAGCGTTGCATTTCACAGGGCAAGCAATTTCTAATTTCCAGTTTCCAATTTCCAATTCAATCATTCAACCATTCAATCATTCAACCATCAAACCATCCATTTAATTTCAATTTCTAATTACTCAAAACTGATTCTGCCACTGCCACTGCTACTTTATTTTTTATACTTTTGCCTTTTTTACTTTTATCTTTTTACTTTTGTCTTTTATCTTATCAACATCATGATAAAAAGAATTCTAATTTTATTATTTCCTCTGACTCTTTTATTCTTAAACGGGTTTACGCAAAATACTGTGGTTTTTGAACAAACAAAAACTGAAAATTATAAAATTATTGGTCACCGGCATCCTGATGAAAACCAGATAAATGGCAATTATATCATTCAGGAAATTGCTTTGGGGAATTCAAAAAAAGCTTCTCAGATTTCTTTTAAACTCGTATTTATACAGAATGCTAAAATATTTAAATCCGGAGCAAATAAATTCATAGCACGGGTTGAAATTAAAAATATGGTTTGCAGAGGCGATGTGTTTTACAAAGGCTTTGATATTTTTGATGTTCTGATACCATCTGAGTTGGATTTTTGTATAAACATCTATAATCAAGATTATAAGCTATTTAAAACCGGGGATTTTGATAATGTTAAACTGAACAGCGATTATTCTGTTATTGCCGAATACGAATTTGATGATTATATTACAAATGATCGTATGTTTTTAACTGTTGATGATAAAAAAATCTATTATGATTATGATGATAAAGAACGATTTCATAAAAGATTATCATACATAAATACTTATTATTCTTCTGAAGTGATCTTTGATTCGGTCCAAAATTTAATTCGGAAAATTAAAAAAAATAACCTCCCGGATTATTTTGTAAAATTTTCGGAAGTAAAAAGAGTTTATAAGTATTTTGAAAATAAGAATTTTGAAGAAAATCTTAAGTTAAAATATTATGACCCGGCAGGGTATATAAATAACATCCATTCACTTTCATTACAGATTACAAGGTTACAAACAATTTTTAATCAGCGTATTGCTGAAAACAACCATTTTTATTCCTTATCTATGATTAATACCATAGTTAGAGAATATATTGACTTATTATCCACCTTTCTTGACTGCTCGTTAAATAACGGAAATCATTCACATAATAATGCAATTGATCAGCTATCATATATTAAGTATAGAAATGCTGATATTATCTATGCTGCGGGAATAATAAAAAAGTTAATACCCGGAAAATTTCAGAATATAAACTTTAATTACCTGATTCTTAATATTTCAAAATCAGTATTTAAAAATTTTATTAAAAAAGCCGATAGCTTTATCAAACATGAAAAATATAATGAAGCATTGATTGTTTTGCAAAATGCAGAAAGTTTTTTGCAAAAAACACCTCTTATTAGTCAACCACATTTAATTGCCAAAGATATCTCACGTGCTAAATTCGGAATTTATTATTCTTACTTAAAAGTGGCAGGGAAGGCAATTGATGCAGGTAATTTATCACTTGCCGAAGGTTATATCTTAAAAGCAAAGGTTTTTCAGGCAGAAAACAGCAGTTACATTATTACGGATATTTTTATTGATAAAATTTATGGCAACTTAATTGATGCTTATACATACAAGGGAATTGAATTTAATGATTCAACTGATTATAATATCGCTCTGAAATATCTGAATAAAGCCCTTGAATTATGTAATTCGGATGCGAGGGTACAATGTACCGGTAAACTGATAAAAGCATTATATGAAGCTAAAAATGGTTTTTACAGTGAATTACTGGACAGGGCAAACAGGTTTTTAAATCTTGGTGATATTATTACAGCCCGGAAATTAATTGAAAAGGCTAATAAATTTCGTGCGGAAAATTCAATATACTTTAAAAATGGCTTTACAAGTGAAATTAATGATAAGGTTAATTTTCCGCAATACATGAGCTTAAGAGAAGAAGGCTGCCAATTATTAAACCAAAAAAAATATAAAGAAGCATTGAATAAATTTGAAGCTGTAAAAACAAATAAAAGAGAAATTAAATGTGAGGAAGAAGAATTAGATTCATTGATAAAACATACTGCAAAATTATTGATTTTTAAAGATTTAGCTGATGCAACTATAAATGTTATTGAGAATAATTTAACAGATGCAAAATTAATTTATGATGAAATTGTAGGTTATCAGGTAAAATACGGATTTGAAAAAAATAAAAAGATAAATAATAGTTTGCAAAAATTAGATGATGATATTTTTGAAATGGAATGCCGGAATTTCAACAATGAATTTGAGCTTTGTATTCTTAAAGGCATTCAAAGTGTTAATAATCTTAATTATATTAAAGCTGAAGAATTTTTTGATGCTGCAGCCGAAGTTTCTGAATTAAACCCAAATTGTAATATTGCCGATTCTGTAGCATATATAGCTAATATTAAGTACTTTCCTGCTGTAACTTATCAAAAGGTTTTATTGGAAATAAATAAAAATTTGTATGATAAAGGGTTTAAAGATGTTATAGAAAAATATTTTATTCTTGAAAAATATTATTTTGATTTTCAGATCAGGAGTTTTGGGATTGAGCATATTTCTCTTTTAGAGTTTGTAAATTCTCAAAATAATTCTTTATTAACCATTTATTGTTTTGACTATTTTGTAGAAATTAATAAGTATGAAAGAGCTTTAAATTTTCTTGATATATTGTATGAACAAGGATATCCATCAAAAAAAATAAAAAATCAGCAAAAAATATTAGGAGAGGAATTAGCTAATAAAAATTTTAAAATTGATTCATCTATCGATCCGGAAATGAAAATAGTAGAATATACCTTTGGTTACGGATGGTATAAATTTTTTAGAAAGTCATATTTGAAAACATGGAAAAGATGTTTGAGTGTGGAAACTTCGCAGTAGATTGATGGTTAAGGTTTAGTCTCCATACGGACTTCTTTCAGTCGTAAGGCTAAGGCTAAGGCGAAGGTTGAGGTTTAGAATGAAATAGGGGAAATCCATACGGACGCCCTTCGGTTGTAGGGGAAATAGGGGGAGTAATGGAGTAATGAGTCCGCTCCGAAAACCATTTATTTTGGGCTAAAGACAATAAATACAAAATAATCAATAATTAGAATTTGAATATTCTATACTAATGCTGAATAGAAATGCAAAAACTTTAAAGGTCTATTCAGCACGCATAACTACTTCTTAACAGCTTTACTTCGCAAAACTTGCCCGTATGGGCCTGTTAAGAATTAGTATATATGAAAATGCAGAATGCTTTATAAATATAAGATTAGCACCACAATTTATTGTGGTGAATTAGAGGAGTATGAAAGAGTAATCCTTAGTCCGCTTCAGCGGACTTTTATCCGAAAAATTGTATTTTCATATGGTATCTTAAGTCGCATCCACAAGATACTAAACTGCCACCTGAATTTTTCATTAAGTCAAAATCCGAAAGCTTTCAGATGGGATTCGGTGGTTATGTGAGACTTTATGGCAAAATATAGTTTTTAATGTTGCGAAATATAAATAATTTGCGAATTTTGCAAGCTCATTTATTTATACACAAAAATTATTTGATCATGAAAAAACGTTTGTTATTAATAAGTAATTCAACAAATTACGGAGAAGAATACCTTGGTTGGCCTAGAAATGATATAAAAAACTTTTTGTCCGGAACCGGAGTAAAACAAATTTTGTTTATACCTTATGCAGGTGTAGGATTGTCTGATGAAAGTATTGAAAAATCTTATGATGTATATGCTGATAAGGTTAATGCTGTATTCAATGAATTAGGATATAGCATCAATTCAATTCATAAGGAAGCAGATCCGGTTGAGGCTGTAAATAATGCTGAAGCAATTGCTGTTGGGGGAGGTAATACCTTCCATCTTGTTTATATGATGCATAAGACTAAAATCATGGAACCTATTCGTGAAAGGGTTTTAAATGGTATGCATTTTATGGGATGGAGTGCAGGAGCAAATGTAGCATGCCCTTCATTAAAAACTACTAATGATATGCCCATTATTGAACCGGAAAGTTTTAACTGTTTGAATTTAGTGCCGTTTCAGATAAATCCTCATTATTTGGATGCTAATCCCAAAGGTCATGGGGGAGAGACCCGAGAACAAAGAATTGAAGAATTTTTAGTTGTGAACAGAGATATTTATGTTGTCGGATTACGTGAAGCTACTTTGCTTTTAGTTGAAGGAGATTCAATAAAATTAGTTGGTAAAAGACCTCTTCGTCTATTCAAATTCGGTCAGAAGCCTAAAGAATTTATTTCCGATATGGATATTAATTACTTATTAAAGTAATTGTTTAATTACTTATAATATATTACTGGGTAATAGGCTATTAAAAATATGTATTGTCAATATGTCAGTAGCTGTTTTTGAAGATCAGTCATCAAATATCAGTTATCAAATATCTTATAATTTATTGATATATAAAATTATCGTAAGCGTTCACAGAATGCTGAAATTGGAAATTAGAAATTAGAAAAAAATGAAAAGAGTTTACGAATTAGAGGTTTACAAACTATCGGACGAATTGTCTGATTTGGTTTGGTACGATTTTGACAAGTGGAACAAAAAGGTTCAAAATAGTAATTGAAAAACTTGGTCCAAAATTGAATGCGTTTATCAACAGCACAAAAATATGATAACATAAATTTCCAATTTCCAATTTCTAAATTTGTGTGTATGGATTTCAAACTATAAACGGTTACAAATTATCAAACATCAAACGCCAAAACATCAAACGCCAAAACATCAAACATCAAAATGGAATTTAAAATTGAAGAAAGTAAAAATTACAAGTTAATTGACGGACCATTAAAAGTTGAAAATATCCGTGTTTATCATGGATCAAATTATTTTAGCGGTGGTCCGGTAATTTTATTCAGATTGAATCTTCGTGAGTATGATGAAGTATTTACTAACCAAATAGATGGATTTTATAATACGCTTAAAAAAATATTACCGACCCTGTATGAGCATTATTGTTCGGTAGGCAAGCCGGGTGGATTTTTTCAAAGAGTACGTCAGGGAACACTTTTAGGACATGTTTGTGAGCATATTTCAATTGAGCTACAGACTCTTGCAGGTATGGATGTAGGTTATGGCAAGACCCGGAGTACTTTAAAGCAGGGAGTTTATAATGTAGTTTTCCGGTATTTTGATGAAGTTGCAGGTATTTACGCAGGAAAAGCTGCTGTTAATCTTGTTAATTCTATACTTCTGAATAAAGATTTTAATGTCTTTGATATCATTGAAAATTTGATTATGATACGTGAAGTGCGGATGTTAGGACCAAGCACCCAGGCAATTGTGGATGAAGCTGAAAAAAGGAAAATACCTGCTTTGCGTATAGACTTATATAATCTTATGCAATTGGGCACCGGAAAATTTCATAAAAACATAAGAGCTACTATTACATCAGATACAAGTATGCTCGCTGTTGAAACTGCTGATAATAAATTTTTAAGTACACTGATGCTGAAAGATGCAGGTGTTCCTGTTTTGGAAACCATAAAAACTACAGAATTTTGTGATGTTCTGGAATTTTACCGTGAAACTGCTAAGCCAATAGTTACCAAACCTTTGGAAGGATATCTCGGTAAAAATTATATGTTTGATTTAAATTCAGAAGAAGAAATTAAACAGGGATTTGAATTGGCTAAAGAATTTGATGATGAAATTATAGTTCAGCCATATTTGGAAGGAAAATCATACCGTTTGTTAATTATTGATTATAAGTTTGTTGCTGCTACAGAACTTACACCACCTTCAATTGTTGGCAATGGTAAAGATACAATTATGGAATTAATAGAGCAGATTAATTCCGACCATGACAGAGCATTAGGTGATAAAGGAAAATTGACAATAATTCAGATTGATGAAACAACCGGAAGAATCTTAAAATCAAAAGCATACACGCCTGAAACTATTCTTGACAAAGAAGAGGAACTTGTATTAAAAAAATCAGGTAATCCCAAGCTTGGTGGAACATCAACCGATGTAACTGAAAAAGTTAATCCGTTTAACCGTTTTATTGCTGAAAGAGCAGCAAAGGTTATCGGATTAAATGTTGCTGGAGTTGATATAATATCGCATGATATTAGCAAACCTTTAAATGAAAACGGTGGAGTTGTGCTTGAAATTAATGCTGCTCCTGATTTTCGTATGCATATCAATCCGGCAGTTGGCAAGCCGGTAAACGTTGCCAAAAAATTGCTTGATATGTTGTTTCCTGCCGGCTCACAAACAAGAATTCCAATATTTTCAGTAACAGGCTCAGCAGGTAAAACATTTGCTGTTAATTTGTTGAACTATTGTCTGAAAAAGGAAGGTTATGTTACAGGAATGGCTACATCCGACGGACTTTTTATTACTGACAAATGTTTAAAAAAAGGTAATATGACATACCCTGAGCATATTGAACTTGTTTTGAAAGACCCAACAATTGATTGTGCAATTTTTGAAACTTCATGTGAAGGGATTTTAAGAGCAGGATTGGGTTACCAATATGCTGATTTTGGGTTGTTTTTGAATATTAACGAGTTTCATCTCGGAAAAGACGATATTAAATATATTGAAGACCTTGCTTATGCAAAATCAGTCGTTGTTGAACAGGTTTATAATGAAGGTTATGCTATACTTAATGCCGATTATGATTTGATACTGGAAACAACAGAAAGAATTTATTCAAATATTGCTTTATTTTCAAAAGAAGCAAATAATAAGCAACTTAAAGCACATGTTACAAAAGGCGGATTAGCCGTGTATGTTCAGGATAATAAAATTATTATCCATAATAAAAACCAAAAAAATGAATTATTATTGATAAATGATCTTCCTTTTGATATTGATCAGGAAAACAATTATTTACTCGATTCAATACTGGCAGTAATTACAACATTGACAGCAAAAGGTTTAGAAGCTGATAAGATAAAAGAGTATTTTCTGGAAATTGATTATAAACCCTGAGAAATATAAATAGGACTGCAGTTTGCAGTCCATACGGACTCCTTTCAGTCGTCGGCAGTCGGCAATCAGCGACTAATAGGCTGAGGACTGGGGACTGAAGACTGAAGACTGAAGACTGAGGACTGACCCCGAAAGCTTTCGGGGGGGGACTGAAGACTGATAATCAAAAAACCAATACTTTGCTAAAAAAACAAAGTTTTACAGGATAATAGTATAAAGATGCAACACAAAGGATACCTTGTTTTAATTGGAGGTGCGGAAGACAAAACAAGGGAGATGAGGATTTTAAGAAGAACGCTTGAAATAAATTACGCAAAAAATATTGTGGTTATTCCTTCAGCTTCGGGATATCCGACCGACACAGGAAAAAAGTATTATCACGTATTCAGGGATTTAGGAGCTGATAATGTAAAAATATTTGATATAAGGAGAAAACATGAAGCCGATAGTTCTGAATACCTTAAGCAGATTAATTATGCTGACATGGTATTTTTTACAGGTGGAGATCAGGTTAAATTGGCTGATACATTATTGGGTACAAAATTGTTAAGAAAAATAAAAAGATTATTTAAAGATGGCGTTACTATTGCAGGTACAAGTGCAGGAGCTGCTGCTGCCGGCAATCCTATGATATTTGATGGTGATAAAAAAGGATTTGTTAAAGGAATGGTTAAATATTCCGAAGGGTTTGGATTTATTAAAAATATTACCATTGACACTCATTTTAATAAAAGGGAGAGGCTATTACGTTTAACTGAATTTTTGATCAGCGGGAATAGCAACAGGGGCATAGGATTGGGTGAAGATACTGCAATAATTATAAATCCTGTTAAACAATTTGAAGTTATTGGAAGTGGTATTGTAACTTTATTGAATTCAAGCAGGTATACATATTCAAATTACGAAACTGCATTGAATAACCGCCGTTTGAATACAAACGGAATAAATATCGGGTTTTTGCAGGATGGTGCTGTATTTAATATGCAGTATTGGACGGTTAAC
>JAUXFX010000198.1 GCA_030622635.1 Bacteroidota bacterium | reverse complement strand
TTAGTGAGTTGGTGCTTCTTAAGGGATTGAATGAGCTTTACAACACACAGGGTTTTAAAAGGAAAAATATTCTTAAAATCCTAAAAGAAATTTCAAACCAAAGCAATTCAAAACAAAACCGGTTGATTGCAAACAACCTGATTATTACCCTGACAAAGCTATCGCATGGTACTCCAGCCCCGGATTTTATACTAAAAGATAATAATAATGAAATATCTTTAAGTGATTTTAAAGGCAAGTATGTTTATCTGAATTTCTGGAATACGCAATGTAAACCTTGTATTGATGATATTAAAATTATTGAGGAACTAAAAACTAAGTTTGGCGATATTATTGAGTTTATTAATATTTCTACAGATAATAAATTGATAAAATTACAGGAATTTTTAGCATTGAATAATTATTCCTTAGTATTTCTTCATTATGATAATAAAATGGAATTGCTTGAAAATTATAATATTAAAACTTTTCCTTCATATATTCTAATTGATATGCAAGGTAATATTTTAAAGTGCCCTGCCCCAAAACCTGATGCAAATCTTGAAAATTACTTCAGAGAATTATTAAACAATTAATAAGAAGCAGTATAAAACTTAGTTTCTTTCGTTATAATTCGTAAATTTCAACTAATTTTGCAATTAGTACTAAAGGAATTTTGCAATGGTTTTTAAGACTTTATGTCAGAAAAATTCGGAATGTTATTAAGGAATGATTATTGTGTAATTAGAGTTGATCTATTAAGTCACGTTCTAACAATTAAAGATTTTAGAATTCAGATTTGAAATTATGTTGATTATCAGCGGATTTTAAAATAAAAATCTAAAATCATAAATAATAAATCTAAAATTTTATCATGTTCAAGATATTAAATGCTTTTTTAGGAAATAAATCCGGCAGGGATGTAAAAGCACTAACCCCGACTCTTATTAAGATCAAAGAGGCATACAAAACTATCTCACAGCTTAGTAATGATGAATTGAGAGCAAAAACTCAGGAATTTAAAAAACGGATAACCGATTATATTGCTGAAAAAGAAAATCAGATAAATGATATCAAAAAAAATATAGAGCTTGAAGATAATATTGAAGAAAGGGAAAAAATGTGGGAAGTTGTTGATAAGTTAGAGAAAGAAAGTTATGAAAAAAGTCAGGAAATATTAGATAAGATACTTCCCGAAGCTTATGCAGTAATGAAGGAAACAGCAAAACGATTTAAAGAAAATGAAAATATTGAAGTTACGGCAACAGAAATGGATCGTGAATTAGCTGCAGAAAGAGAAAATATTAAAATTGTCGGAGATAAAGCTGTATATAAAAACTCATGGGTTGCGGGCGGAAGTATAATTACATGGGATATGGTGCATTATGATGTGCAGCTTGTCGGCGGAATAATACTTCACCAAGGGAAGGTAGCTGAAATGGCAACAGGTGAAGGTAAAACATTGGTAGCTACTTTGCCGGTTTACCTGAATGCTTTACCCGGTAAAGGTGTTCACATGGTTACTGTTAACGATTACCTTGCCAAACGTGACTCTGAGTGGATGGGTGTTTTATATGAGTTTCACGGATTAAAGGTTGATTGCATTGACAAACACGACCCCAATTCCGAATCAAGAAGAAATGCTTATTTAGCCGATATTACATTTGGAACCAACAATGAATTTGGTTTTGATTACCTGCGTGATAATATGACCGGAAATCCTGATGAACTCGTTCAGCGTCCGCATAATTTTGTTATTGTTGATGAGGTTGACTCTGTTTTAATTGATGATGCACGTACCCCGCTGATCATTTCAGGTCCTACACCCAAAGGTGATAAACAGGAATTTGACGAGTTAAAACCCACAATTTCTAAATTATATAATGCTCAGAGATCTCTTGTAACAAAAATTCTTGCAGATTCAAAAAAATTATTAAGTGATACTTCCAACCCTGAAAATGAGAAAAAAGGAGGTGAATACTTATTCAGAGCTTTTCGTGGATTGCCTAAATACAAGCCTCTTATTAAGTTCCTAAGTGAGCCGGGCATGAGAGCCCTCATGCAAAAAACCGAGAACTTTTATCTTCAGGAACAAGAGAAACACATGCATATAATTAATGATGAGCTTTATTTTGTTATTGATGAAAAAAGCAATACTATTGACCTTATGGATAAGGGAATTGATTTGATGACCGAATCATACCAGGAACCTGACTTTTATATTTTACCGGATATTGGCTCTGAAATAGCTGACCTTGAAAAATCCGGACTACCTGAAGATAAAATCCTTACTAAAAAGAATGAATTATTGCGTGATTATTCCATAAAATCCGAAAGGGTGCATACAGTAAATCAATTACTTAAAGCTTATTCTTTATTTGAAATTGATGTTGAATATGTGATTATTGAGAATAAAATTAAGATAGTTGATGAACAAACAGGGAGAATCATGGAGGGCAGGCGGTATTCTGATGGCTTACATCAGGCAATTGAAGCAAAGGAAAATGTTAAGGTTGAAGCTGCAACACAAACTTATGCCACAATCACTCTGCAGAATTATTTCAGGATGTACAAAAAATTATCGGGTATGACCGGTACTGCTGAAACCGAAGCTGGTGAATTGTGGGATATCTATAAACTGGATGTTGTTGTAATTCCTGCAAATAAGCCCATTATTCGTGACGACAGACAGGACCTTGTTTATAAAACCAAAAGAGAAAAATTTAATGCTGTAATTGATGAAATAACAGAGTTAATAAGACAGAAAAGACCTGTACTTGTTGGTACAACTTCAGTTGAAACTTCTGAATTACTGAGCAGAATGCTCAAGCGAAGAAATATCGGGCATAATGTCCTGAATGCCAAGCTGCATCAGAAAGAAGCCGATATTGTAGCCGAAGCCGGAAAAGCAGGAACAGTTACAATTGCGACTAACATGGCTGGCAGGGGAACGGATATTAAATTAGGGACCGGTGTTGTTGATGCAGGCGGCTTGGCAATCATTGGTACTGAACGACATGATTCAAGGCGGGTTGACAGGCAGTTGAGAGGACGTTCAGGCCGTCAGGGTGACCCCGGTAGCTCTCAGTTTTTTGTATCGCTTGATGATGACCTGATGCGTATGTTCGGATCAGGCAGAATTGCAAATATTATGGACCGGCTCGGATTAAAGGAAGGTGAAGTGATTCAGCATTCAATGATAACTAAATCAATTGAAAGGGCGCAAAGAAAGGTGGAAGAAAACAACTTTGGAATCCGAAAACGTCTTCTTGAATATGATGATGTAATGAATAGCCAAAGGGAAGTGATTTATAAAAAAAGAAGACATGCATTATTTGGCGAAAGACTTGCTGTTGATATTTCAAATATGATGTTTGATGTTTGCGAACAAATTGTTCTGGATTATCAGGAGCAGAGCGACTTTGAAGGCTTTAAACTTGAATTGCTGAAAACCCTTGCTATTGAATCGCCATATAATGAAAAGGAATTTTTCTCTATAAAAGCCGATGAAATTACTGAAAAATTATTCCATAATGTTTATAAAAATTACAGAGAAAAATCTGATTTGATAGCAAAAAAATCCTATCCTGTTATCAAAGATGTTTATGAAAGAAACACTCAGTATGAAAATATTGCCATCCCGTTTACTGACGGCTCAAAAACCATGCAGGTTATTGCAAATCTGAAAAAATCTTATGAATCCCAGGGAAAAGATGTAAATCTTGCAATTGAAAAAGGTATTACTCTTGGAATGATTGATGATGCATGGAAAGAGCATCTGCGTGAGATGGATGACCTGAAGCAATCGGTTCAGAATGCTGCTTATGAACAAAAAGATCCGCTTTTAATATATAAATTTGAATCATTTGAATTATTTAAAAATATGGTGCAAAAAATTAATAAGGATATTGATTCGTTTTTAATTAAAGGTGATATACCAATACAAGACCCTCGCGAGATTCAGGAAGCACAGGCACCACGCGGACTGGATATGAGCAAAATGAAAGAAGAACGAACCGATATGCTTTCGCAGGCATATAGCGATACTCAAGGACCCCGTAAAACCGAACCGATTAAAGTGGATAAAAAAATCGGACGAAATGATAAAATTAAAGTAAGGTATAACGATGGGAGGGAAGTTGTGAAAAAATATAAGCTTGTTGAGCACGAAATTAAAAGAGGTGCTTGCCAGATGGTGAATTGATAATTATGCTGTTATACTGAAAACCTGTAAATTTAATAAAATAATATTCTGGATCTGTTGCGAGTTACGGGTTACGAGTTGCGGGTTATAAAAAAATAATATGAAAAATTATAAGGATCTCGACATTTATAAAATAGCTTATAATTTAGCAATAGAGGTTCACAAAATGACAATGCAATTGCCAAATGTCATTACTTATTTAAAAAATCATTACTTTAGTGGTTTAAAAAATATGAGACCAAAAACATACATATCCGTAAGCATCTTATTTCTTTTGATTTTATTATTTGCTGATTGTAAAAAGCATGATCCTGTTGAAGAAGATTTTCCGATTTATTCAACTTTTGAAGATATTATAAATCCACCGGGTGTTTTTGAGGTTATATATAATTTACGAACTTATGGCGATGTTATAGTTAAAATAAAATTTGACACAAATGCAGTCTGGTATATTGAAAAAGTTAATGCTTTAAGTGCATTATTATGGATTGAACGCAAATACACCGATTCAATAGCTCAATTTATTATTAACAGTGATACTATTATTGGACTTGAGGGAAATGTATTTTACAGTTTTTGTGCAAATAATAACAATTATTTTGAAGACAGAAATTTTTTTGTTATGTTTACCAAAAAGACAATTCCTTACGAAGACTTTCTACCGAAATTTTAAATACTTTCATAATATAAATCAGGGATTTTTTTAAATTCAATAAAAACCGTAATCAATGAAATATAAAAGGATACTTTTAAAGCTCAGTGGCGAAGCATTAATGGGCAACCGTCAATATGGGATTGACCCCAAAAGATTAAATGAATATGCTGAAGAAATAAAAACTATTGTGGAGAAAAAAGTGGAGCTTGCAATTGTAATTGGAGGGGGCAATATTTTCAGAGGCTTGTCAGGAGCAAGTGAAGGCATGGACCGTGTGCAGGGCGATTATATGGGAATGCTTGCAACAGTTATTAACGGCATGGCTCTGCAATCGGCTTTGGAAAAAACAGGTTTAAAAACCAAATTATTATCAGGCATAGCTATTGACCCTGTTGCCGAATCAATGAGCGGACGAAAAGCATCGGAATATCTTGCCAATGGTAATGTTGTGATAATAAGCGGTGGCACGGGAAATCCGTTTTTTACAACCGACACTGCCTCGGCATTAAGAGCGGTTGAAATTAAGGCAGATGTTATACTTAAAGGAACACGTGTGGATGGTGTTTATACCGCTGACCCCGAAAAAGATAAAAATGCCAAAAAATATAATACTCTCACCTTTGACGAAGCATATTCAAAAAACCTGAAAATTATGGACATGACAGCATTTACACTTTGCAGGGAAAATAATTTGCCTATCATTGTATTTGATATAAATACAAAAGGAAACCTGGAAAAAGTTGTTGCCGGAGAAGAAATTGGGACGCTGGTAAGAAGTTAAGTTTTATACTCTTAAAAAGCATA
>JAUXFX010000115.1 GCA_030622635.1 Bacteroidota bacterium | reverse complement strand
TAAAAATTAAAAAAGTAAATCAATTTTTTAAACGATTCAAAGCATTCAATATTGTTAATATTTAAATTAAATAAAAAAAATAGCAAAAATTAAAAAAAAAGTTTGTATATTTGTAATCCCAAATTTTATGACATATAAATGATGAGAAAATTTGTTATCGTACTGATATTTATAATATTTGCAACGAAGTTTGGTTTTTCACAGGATCCAAGTTTTTCACAATTTTATGCGAATCCGTTGTATTTAAATCCTGCATTAACCGGATCAACTGAGTGTGGAAGAATAAATTTAAACTACCGAAACCAATGGCCTTCGTTATCAAATGCATTTATTACTTATAGTGCTACATACGATCAAAGCTTACCCAAAATATCAAGTGGTATAGGACTTTCTTTTATTGGAGATAATGAAGGAAACGGAGCAATTAATACTAATATTATAAGTGCTTTTTACTCATATAAATTGCAGGTTAGTGAAGAGATTTTGTTTACTGCCGGTTTTCAGGGCTCATATTATCAGGAAAAGCTTGATTGGGGAAAGCTTATATTTGGGGATCAAATTGATCCGAACACGGGTCCGACAAACCTCCCCACTTCAGAAGTACCACCCGACAATATGAATAAATCATATGTAGATTTTTCCACAGGTATGGTTATAGGATATTCGGATATATTTTTTGCAGGTGTTGGAGTACATCATCTTACTCAGCCGGAAAATGGATTTTATGATAATTCCGATAGCAAACTCTCGATGAAAATAACTGCACATGCTGGTGCAACAATAAATCTTACTCAAGGATCGTTTGGATATAATAATACTGAAGATATAATTTTATCACCTAATGTTCTTTATCAACAACAGGATGAATTTCATCAACTGAATATTGGTTTATATGCAAAAAAATATCCTTTTGTTGGTGGATTATGGTTCAGGCATAATTTTGAAAATGCAGATGCTTTGATAATATTGGTAGGTTTCCAACAAAGCAGATACAGAATAGGATATAGTTATGATTTTACCTTATCAAAATTAAGTAATGGTAGCGGAGGTGCACACGAAATTTCGTTTGCATGGGAATTTTGTATTTATAAAGGTGAAAAAAGAAAAGTAATTAAGGCAATAAATGCACCATCATTTTAGTTAATAAATTTTAGTAAATCAAAACACTTAAAAAAATGGCTAAATACAACAAAATTTTTACTACAATTGCAGTCCTAACATCCATTGTGATCTTGTCATCCTGTGGGAGTAAAGAAAGGTCTCATAGTACAGGTTGGGAATACAACAACCCTGAAAACGGTGGTTTTGAAGTTTCTTTTGCTGCCGCACAACAAACAGGCCCGGGTCTTATTTTTATTGAAGGTGGAACCTTTGTCATGGGTAGCACCACACAAGACCTTCTTTTTGATTGGAATAACATACCAAGAAGAGTAACTATTCCATCATTTTATATGGATGAAACCGAAGTCAGCAATCTTGACTATCTTGAATATTTATACTGGTTAAACAGGATTTTCAGTGAAGACTATCCTGAAGTATACATTGCAGCTTTACCTGACACACTTGTTTGGAGAGACAGATTAGCTTACAACGAACCTTTGGTGGAAATGTATTTCCGTCATCCGGCATATCATTTTTATCCGGTAGTTGGCGTTTCATGGGAACAGGCTAATAATTATTGTTCATGGAGAACCGACAGGGTTAATGAACTACTTTTAATAGAATCCGGTATTCTTGAAATTGACCCTGATCAGAAAAATGAAAATAATTTCAATACAGAAGCATATCTGACAGGTCAATATGAAGGTTTGGTAAGAGAAGGTAAAAAAGACCTTGATCCTGATGGTACCGGTATCCGCAAAATTAAAATTGAGGATGGTCTTTTACTTCCAAGATATAGACTGCCTACCGAAGCCGAATGGGAATATGCTGCTCTTGGCTTGATTGGAAATACATTATATGAAAGAGTTGTTGAAAGAAGAACATATCCATGGAATGGAAATTATACCAGAACCGATGAAAGAAAATATTACGGAAGTTTTGTTTCAAACTTTAAAAGAGGACGAGGTGATTATATGGGTGTTGCCGGTAACCTGAATGATGGTGCCGATATTCCTGCACCTGTTGGCTCATACTGGCCTAATGATTATGGATTATATAATATGGCTGGAAATGTAAGCGAATGGGTATTGGATGTTTACAGACCACTCTCTTTTGAAGATGTTTCGGA
The DNA here is from genome assembly GCA_030622635.1 of Bacteroidota bacterium. Classification (GTDB taxonomy): domain Bacteria; phylum Bacteroidota; class Bacteroidia; order Bacteroidales; family JADFUO01; genus JADFUO01. Next base: position 7,827 of record JAUXFX010000115.1, on the reverse strand, counting down.
TTACAGCCCTTACAGAGGAAATGTGTTTATGAATAAAAAAGTTGATTTTGAGGGATTTCTTGTTGAAAAAGACAGTCTTGGAAGAATTCAGTACGAAGAAGTTACAACAGAAGAAAGCATAACACGTAAAAATTATCGTAAAGCTGATAACATTAATTATAAAGATGGTGACTATCAATCAGCAATCGCAGCAGATTGGCTTACAGAACCCGATGAATCAAATACTACCAACAAAATGTATGAATATGGTGTAACTTCATTAATTAGCGATAAAGCAAGAGTTTATAAAGGGGGGTCGTGGAATGACAGATCTTATTATCTTAGCCCCGGAGCGAGAAGATTTCTTGACCAGGAAGAAGCATCAAGTACTATTGGATTCAGATGTGCTATGAGCAGGGTTGGCAGCCCAATGCCAGGAAGATAAAATTTATTTCAGAAAAAATCATATATTGCCCCATTCCGGATTTTCGGGATGGGGTATTTACTTTATGTCGGGTAATAATAAATTTATATTATGATGTTTTTATTATGTTAAGATAAAAGTGATTATTCAGCTTATGAAAAATATTAATAACTTTTGATACCTGAATAGTTACAAATAATATATAGTATTTAATAAATGCCGGATTAAAATATATATAATGAAAAACACTGCAAGCGAATTATATAAGTTGTTTACCGGGTTTCCGAAAGTTTCAACCGATACAAGAAAAGAAATAAAAGATTCAATCTTCTTTGCACTAAAAGGGGAAAACTTTAATGGGAACGAGTTCGCCGAAACAGCAATTAAAAATGGCGCTGCTTATGCAATAATTGATGAAGAAAAGATCAAAATTAATGATAAATATATTTTAGTTGATGATGTACTAAAAACCTTACAAGAACTTGCAAAATATCACCGTGAACATTTTAATATCAGCGTAATCGGAATAACCGGTTCAAACGGAAAAACCACGACCAAAGAACTGATAAATGCTGTTTTAAGCAAGAAATACAACATTATTGCCACATCTGGAAATTTAAATAATCATATTGGTGTTCCGCTGACAATCTTATCCTTAACAAAAAAAACTGAAATCGCAGTTGTTGAAATGGGCGCTAATCACATTGGTGAGATTTCGGAGCTCTGCAAAATTGCCAAGCCGAATTTTGGAATTATTACAAATATCGGCAAAGCACACCTTGAAGGCTTCGGCAGCATAGAAAGAATTATAAAAGCTAAAACAGAGCTTTATAATTACATACGTTCGGTTAACGGAAAATTATTTGTAAATATTGATAATCTTTTATTAAATCAGTTATCAGATAAAATACATAGAGTAACTTATGGAACCGCCTCAAATGTAGGATGTTTAATTGAATTATTGGAAGCAAATCCATTTGTGCAATTGGAATGGAATACGGCTGATAAGCAATATATTATCAACTCAAAATTAATTGGAAGTTATAATTTTGAAAATATCCAGGCAGCAATTTGTATTGGAAATTATTTTAAAGTAGAACCCGGAAAAATCATTGACGCTATTGAAAATTATGAGCCGGAAAACAACCGTTCGCAAATAATCGAATCCTTAAATAATAAAATCATTTTAGATGCTTACAATGCCAATCCGGATAGTATGAAGGTTTCAATAAATAATTTTGCAGAAATGCCTTTTAAAAATAAAATTCTGATAATTGGCGACATGCTCGAACTCGGAAACCAAAGTGTTGAAGAGCATCAAAATGTTTTAAATATCATTGGAAATCATAATTATTCAAAGGTATTATTGATAGGCGAAGAATTTAGTTCTGTAAATTCGAATAAAAATTGGAATACTTTTAAAACTACAAAAGAAGCTTTTGAATGGCTTAAAAATAACCCGGTTGAAAATGCTTCAATTTTAATTAAAGCTTCAAGATTAATGAAACTTGAACAATTAGTTGAAGTTTTGTAAATATTATACTATTATGAACGAATACAAAGTTATTGGTTTAATGTCGGGTACATCATTGGATGGAGTGGATGTTGCGTTTTGTGTTTTTAAAGAGATTTCAAATAAATGGAGTTTTGAAATTGTAAAGGCAGAAACTTTTCCTTATGATAGTTATTGGATCGAAAAACTAAAAAATCTTCATACAAAAGATGTTTTGACTTTTGTAAAATTTCATTCGGAGTATGGCAGTTTTCTTGGAAAGCTTACCAAATTATTTTTATCAAAACATAAATTAAAACCTGATTTTATTGCTTCACACGGACATACAATTTTTCATCAACCAGACAAGAATATTACTTTTCAAATTGGTGATGGGGCTGCAATAGCTGCCAATACCGGATTGCCGGTGGTTTGCGATTTCAGGTCGCTTGATGTAAAATTGGGCGGGCAGGGGGCTCCTTTGGTTCCGGTTGGAGATAAAAACCTTTTTTCAGAATATGATTTCTGCCTCAACTTAGGTGGGTTTGCTAATGTTTCTTATGATAATGAAAAAAAAAGAATTGCGTTTGATATTTGTCCTGTAAATATTATTTTAAACGAATTAGCAACTGAACTTAATAAAAAATTTGATGATAAAGGTGAAATTGCCGCAAGCGGGATAATTAATAAAAATCTTTTAACCGAACTTAACAGTCTTGAATTTTATAAAAAATCACCTCCAAAATCTTTAAGTAAAGAATGGCTTGAAAAATTTTATATACCGGTAATTAATGATTATCAAATCCCGATAAAAGATAAATTGCGAACCATAACCGAACATATTGCCATGCAGGTTTCAGCATCAACTTTAAACTCATCTTCAAAAAAAATATTAATCACAGGAGGCGGAGCTTTTAATGAATTTCTAATTAAAAGAATCAAAGCTCAAACAAATTACCAAATTATTATTCCTGATGACAGAATCATAAAATTTAAAGAAGCATTGATATTTGCTTTTCTTGGTGTTTTGAGAATGCGAAATGAAGTTAATTGCCTGAAATCAGTTACCGGTGCACGAAGGGATAATATTGGTGGGGTTGTTTATAATATATAGAGACCATTGCAAAACACATCTTTTGCCCAACTTCTTCGTTGTCAACAAAATTCAAACTCCTCATTAACAAAGGTTAACTGCGGGATTGAATTTGTCTCCAGCCTCGAATTTGAACAAAATCTGAAGTTTTGCAAAGGTCTCATATAGTGTAATGTCAAGGCTAAGGCTCCATATGGACTACTTTCAGTAGTAAGACTAAGGATTTATTTGGTACTAATCTAATTTTTGAGTATGTTATTAAAAGTAATGTACTAATTTATTTAAAGTCAATTATTTTTTGTATTTTTCAATAATTAACTCAACCCCGCTCATTTTAAAATCATATTTTTTACGCAACCAGCCAAGTTTCTGATCAGCGGATGTGGATTGAGGTATGCCAAGATTTTTCTTCAGATAAGAACAAGGAACATTGTATTTGCTTGCCACTTCGGATAGTTTCATATAACCTTTGACTTCAATGGACGTTTTAGAATGATGATGTTTTTTAACAGAGCCGTTAATCAAGTCATGATTTTGATGCTCTGAATTTATTTTCTGTTTTTCAAAATTACCTTGTAAGGAAACATTATGTTTTTGGTTTAGTTTATGCTCTTGTATGTCGGGATTAATTAAAAAGGGGAAAGTTATTAAAAACACACAAACGATTATTAATACAATGGTGATTACTTTTCTTGAACTTTTGTTTTTTATTAATTTGCTGTATAAAGCTAAGATCATTTTCCAGTGAAGGATAATGTGAAGTATCAGTAATCCAAGCAAAACAAATCCAATAATCAGGTGTATTGTTCCCCATTCATGGCGGTCTAATCCTAAAAAATACAGATCAACATTATCACCGTAAACAATCCATCGTTCTTTTCCGGGCAGTAATATATATTTTATTAGAAGCCCAATGCCAATCATTGCAGTTAAACAAATGAACATTAAAGAATTAATTATGAAATTATATTTTGATTTATTCATGATTAAAAATTAAATTTATTTATTTATTCTTGCCACCCGGTACCTTGTCCTTTTCCATGTCCGGGGCAGTTTCTATACTTCATGCCTTTTCCATGTCCAAAATCTTTTCCTTTGCATTTTTTGCCAAATCCTTTTCCCATTCTATGTTTATCAAATATTATTTTTTGTTTGTCGGTTAAAAGTTTTCTTACATTCATTTTATTTGCCAATTTGTTTTTCATATATTGAGATTTCAGTTCGGTGATATCATCAATTGTGGCGTTAATGGCTTTCATATCAATATCATCAGCAGTTGTTAATGTTTTTAAACGAGCCTTTTTTTCCGTCATTTTGTTTGTAATTGATGTATTATTTTTCATGCACTGCAATCTTAATTCATCAATTTTATTCTGCTGTTCTTCAGTTAAATCAAGCATTTTCAAGCAATAACATTTATATCCGTCATTTTGCCATCCTTGTTTGTATCCTTTGCCAGGCCCTTGTCCTTGCTGTGCAAACATATCTGCTGTTGTTGCAAATATGAATGTTAAAGCGAAAATTGTCGCTAATAATCCTGTTTTTACTTTTTTTGTTTTCATTGTTATTTGTTTTTAAATTAGTAATTATTTTTTCTATGAAATTTACTTTTATTAAACTCTTTTATCTTTTTATGTCTGAATTGCCTGTCTTTACCAATTTTATAATCTTCGCCCATTATCATACACTTATACATTCTTCCTAAGCGTAAAAATTGCCCTGAATCGCATATATTTTTCATGTCAATAAAGTGTTTGATAGTTTTCTTTTTTAATGAAGCATGCAAAAATCCAATCTCATCGGCTATTTGGTTTAATTTGGCAGTATCGGGGTCGGTTTTTGATAATTCTTCCATCATAGATATTCGGTTTCCTTTTAGTAATTCTAATATTTCTTTAGAATTATTACGAAATTCGGTTTTAAGCTGAGAAAACTCTTGTCCTTGTTCAGGAGACAGGTTCAGTTCTTTTTTCATAAATTTGTGTGGTCTTTCTCCTGACATAAATTCAGATGGCGGGGTGGGCTTAAAATAATACACATGGTAAATTATTGTTGTTATTGCTGAAATGTTTATTACAAGCAAAATAACAATTATCCAGATAAATAAGTTCCTGTTTTTAAAGTAATTCATAATTTGTTGATTTAATCGTTAAGCAAAAAAGTTTCTATAGTTTCTTCATTAAGTCCATTTACATAATATTCGTTGGCATAAGCTTGTAAAAGATTTTCGTTGCTTTCAGTATAATTGTTTGTTTCGTATTTATTTCCTAAATTAATTCCGAAGAAAATACCAAATGCTATTAAAATTGCTAAAGTTACCGGTTTAAGTAATTTTGTAAAAGAGGGGAGAAATCCGGTTTTAATTTCTGAAGAATTTAATTCATCAATTTTTTGCTGTATCCTGGTAAAGAAAAAAGGATAAGATTTATTCTTTTCTTCGATGTTGATTATTCCCAAAGTATTTTTAATTTTCTCATATAATATTTTGCAGGAAACACAATCATTAATATGCTCCTTAATTTTACTTTGAGTTTCGGTATTTAATTCGTTTTCAAAGTAGAAGATTAAATTTTTATGTACTTCTTTGCAATTCATATTTAAATCATTTAAAGTTAAGACAATTTTTATAAACAAAACTTGCGGTCAGTATATGTTTTTTTTGTAATAGTTTATTAATTTTTTCTGAAGATTGATTTTTGCCCTGTGAATTAAAGATTCAACTGAAGATAGCGACAAATCCATGATCTCTGCAATTTCTTTATATGAGACATCTTCAAATTTATTTAATGTAAAGGCAATTTTTTGATTATAAGTTAATGATTCAATGGATTTGTATAAGATGTTTTTTCTTTCCTCATTTTCAATTCCTGCATCAGCATTTTGCGAATTTGAAGCAGGGATATCAATCTCTTCTTTTTCGGAATTCAAAAAAAAATGTTCAATGCTTTTAACCAAAATATTTTTCTTTCTTTTTCTGATGAAGTTCAATGATTTATTAACAGAAATTCTGTAAAGCCATGTAGAAATTTTTGCTTCTTCACGAAATTTATGTATTGATTGATAAATCTCAATAAAAACATCCTGTGCGATATCCTGTGCATCATCCGGATCATGAACAAAACTTTTACAGGTATTTATAACCAAAGAACTATATTTATCAACCAGTTCTTTAAAAGCCCGATGATCTTGATTAATTATTTTTCCTATTAAGATTTTATCTTCCATTGAATTTTCTATTAGACACGACCCAAGCTAAAAACTTGTGTAGCAAGAAAATAATTTTATAAATTTAGTAATATTTAAAGAAATTACCAAAACATTCCATTTCTCTTGTTGGAAGATAGTCGAAAAGAAAAAATTATGTCAATCTGAAAATATTATAGAAATGGAATGTTTATAGATTTTATAATTATTCTTATTGTAGATTTTATTTTACCAAAACATTTGCATTTGCAGGTAGTATACGCCGGCGCCGGCAAGGTAGCCTATTAAAGCTAATAGACTGATCTTTTTTATGTACCATATAAAATTAATTCTTTCCATACCCATTGCTGCGACACCGGCAGCCGAACCAATAATTAGAATACTTCCACCTGTGCCTGCACAATATGCAAGGAATTCCCAGAACTGGCCATCCTGCACAAAAAAATGAGCATAAGCTTGTTCCGCAACAGGTAAGGTATTGATAATTTCAGGTGTCATAGTCGGATACATGCCCATTGCCCCGGCAACTAATGGAACATTATCAATAATAGCAGATAAAAGTCCTATTGCCAGATTAATTGTATAAATATTTCCAAGTTTTTCATCTAAATAACCGGCTAATAGCTGAAGTTGACCGCCGGTTGCTAAACTGGATACAGCAGTTAGTATTCCCAGGAAGAAAAAAATTGTGGGTACATCTACTTTTGTTAATATTCTTACTACAGATAAGCGGCGTTTGTCTTCACTTGTTTTATTTCTATGAATAATTTCGGTTATTACCCATAAAGTACCTAAACCTAATAACATGCCCATATATGGATCAAGGTGAGTGAATGTTTTAAATACAGGTACAAATAATAATACTGATATACCCAAAATTAATATTAACTTTCTTTCGCCATGGGTAGTAAATTCTTTATTATGTTTTTCATTAATCTCAGGACGTTCAACATTTCCTTTCATGGTAAATGATAGAAGAATAAGAGGAATAATCATAGTTATTAAACTTGGTATAATAACCATTGTTATGATATTGATGGTTGTAACCTGTTCGCCAATCCAAAGCATGATTGTTGTTACATCTCCGATTGGTGACCATGCACCTCCGGCATTTGCAGCCAGAACTACCATACTGGCAAAGAACCATCGGGTTTTTTGATTGGCAATTAATTTTCGCAACAAGGCAATCATTACAATGGTGGTAGTTAAATTATCTAATGCTGCTGACATAAAAAATGTTAAAAAACTAAGTATCCAAAGTAATTTAACTTTATTTGTAGTCTTAATTTTATCGGTAATTATTCTGAAACCCTGATGTTGGTCAACTATTTCAACTATTGTCATTGCACCCAACAGAAAGAACAATATTCTTGAAATTTCAGCCAAATGGTGATAAAGTTCATGATGGCTGATAAAATATCTCATTATTTCAAACATATTGCTATCAGGATTATTCTTTAGAAAATCCAGATAATCCGTGCTTTCTAAATAATGATGCCATGAAGGACTGAAGCCGTTATGATCCGGGCCAAGCGTAAGAATTTTTGTGCACGCTAAAACCAAAATAACCCAGGTTAATACGCCTGTTATCAAAGCAGTAGCAGCCTTATTAACTTTTAGAGGATGTTCAAGAGC
>JAUXFX010000196.1 GCA_030622635.1 Bacteroidota bacterium | reverse complement strand
CTTTTTTTAAAAGCTCAATGTTCGGCTCGCCAACATTCTCCGGATAGTAAATATGCCCTTTGGGGGCAAAAGCACCTTGAGTAAATCTTGCTTTTTCCAATTCCTTAAATGATAAGGTTGTAACATCTTCCATTATAGGATCGCTGATAAAATAATTATTATGATTTTTGCCATAGACTATTAGATTATGAGCATTAAAATGAAAGCGGTATTCAACAGGGAAGTATGCTAGATGAAAAACACCAACCTGGCAGGCAACGGGAATTCCCTCGGAAATTTTTAAATCAAGAAAGTCCCGGGCAGCTTTGTGGTCTTTAAATTTTTTTCTTTTGACATCTATTCCTAATGATTTACAAGTTCTTTTAAAAATGGCTCCCGGCATGGTACGAAAAGAAATTGCAGGACCATTATTTATTTTCATAAAAGGTATTTGAATATAAAAAAGCCCTGAACCAATTCCAAAAGCAAGAGGTTCATTCATATAATCCAAGCCATGATATTTCAGCAGACTTGTTGTAATTCCATTTTCACAATGAGCTGTTTGTATATGCTTAAAGTCTTTCAGCATCTTGTCCCTTAAAGTTTTTTAATTCATCAATACTAATATCAAAAGCTCTGGCATAAATATCTAATTTTTTATCACTTAGCTTATTAAAAACACCTGGCTTTATATGTCTATTAATAGAAAATTTCATAAATCCTGTATATCCTGATAATATTGAGATATTCATAAGATTAAGCTCTATAAAAAAATAAATTGGACTTTTCCTGCCTTCTTTTACTGCATTTCTTGCATCTTCTATTCTTCTGTTAACTTCATCCCAGGCATTATCCAGAGCATCTTTTTTTATATCCCAGCCAATACTAAGCCCTGTTTTATATTTTCCGTTATTATTCTTAACGTAACAAACTTCACGAGTGAAATTTTCCAATGCACTTTTATCCTGAGGGATATCTTCTTTTTTCATCCTACTAATATTTTTGTAATAGAATGTTGTTTTACGGATAAAACACCCAATATAACCGAATTTCCTGTGTGCGATATTTTTCTCATGGGTGTTTTATTTAGCAAACGGTTAACAAGCTAAATACATACGAAAATCTTGAACTTTCAGGTACAGCTAACAATATCTTCTGACCTTTTCTAAGCTTACCGCTATTAAATATTTCTTCAAGCATAAGGTAAATAGAACATGTACCAACATTACCTTTTGTACGAATATTAGTAAACCATTTTTCTTTTGGGATACCTACACCGTTAATTTCTAACATATTTGCTAATTTATCTTCAAAAAAACAGCTTGATGTGTGAGGAAGAAAATAGTCAATTTTTTCAACATTTTGATTTCTTTTCTTAAGAATATCTTTTAATTTATCAGATCCAAGCTTAACAATGTTTTCACTAAGCAATTTTACATCTTGCTTAATGCTTAATATTGAATTAGAAATTATTTCATTCGGAGAGAAATCCTTATAGCTTTTTAGTTTGCCGTCAGGTAGTTTATCAGCCGCCATATACATACATGATTCATTCGAATTTGCGAATGAACATGCTTCAATCCATTCAACTTTTAAAGATATTCCATCAGGTTTTTTTTTGTTTTCCATCAGAAATGCACCTGCACCATCAGAAAGCATCCATCTCAGGAAATCTTTTTCAAAGGCTATATATGGATTTTTTTCAAGTTCAATTAAATGTTGAACTTCTTCTTCAAATTGTTCAGAGCGTAATATTCGGGATAATCTTTCGGAACCTGTAGAAATTGCTTTGGTTTTCTCTTCTAATTTTACTGACATAAATGCATATTTAAAAGCATGCATTCCTGAACAGCAAACACCGGCAAGCGAAACTACTTCAATATTATTAGTTTCGGGTAGCCATCCGTGTACCATAACGCCATGTGAAGGCATTATTTGATCAGGGCTTGAAGTTCCACAGCTCAAAAGATCAATGTCTTTAATTTCGTCAGGATTGTTGTCAAATAATTTTTTGATTGCCAACGACGCCATCTCCGAATTTGTGTGAGTTACTTTACCTTCTTTTGTAATAGCATAATAACGATTTTTTATACCATTATTTCTGAGAATGATTTTTTTGGATTTAGAAGGTTGTTTATTAATAAATCCTAAATACTGTTCCATTTCATCGTTCGAAATGGATTTATTAGGTAAAAATTTAGATATTCTTGTTATGTAAACGTCCGGCATTTTTATTTTTTTTAACGCTGCAAAAATAATCTTTTTTCCTGTTTATTGCATTTATAGTAAATGGTTTTATTAATAAATTGAAAAATATTAAAATAATTGGAGCAACAATAAATAAAGCAATTAATAAATAGTACTTAAAAAGCTTTATCCAAACAGCTCGTTTCTTATTGCTTAAACCTTTATTTTTTATAATTCTTGCCCAAATTTTAAATAGTCTTTTTGCTCTCAGTTCTATAAAAAGTATATTTGTTTTTATATTGATTAATTTTAAATTTAAAATATTATTTTGGAGCATATAATAAGATTTGTTTTGAAATGCTTCAAATACAATTTCTCCAAATTTCGAAGCACTCTTTATGTCTTTTTCACTGACACCAGGGTATGGGAAGATATTTAAAAATTTCTTATTTTTTCCGGTCAGCATCCAATATAAGATAGTAACAGCACTGCTAAGGTTTGAATTTCTATCAATAAAAGGGATATTTGCAACTAATTCTCCACCTGCATTATGAATAAACTCTTTAATGCTTTCTTGTGCATTCAGCCACATATTTCTTGCTCCGATTATTGTAATAACAGGTTTTCCATTCAGGAGAGAAGTGAATTTCTTATCTTTAAATAAAGCTGTTGTGGGTAAGGAAGGGGATAGGTACCATGGTTGATAGCCTATTATTATCAGATCATAATTTACTGAGTTAAAATTGTATGTCTCTAATTCAATTTTTTCCTCTAAAACCGATTCAGGCATTACATCAAAGAATCCTTGACTTGACCAGGGGAAAGGAAAAACATTTTTTGGGTGAATATATACTCTTTCAATTTGCTTTTCAGAAAAAGGAATAAGGAAATTGTCAATAATTTCATTCAATTGCCCAGACTGAGAATAATTTATTACTAAAATCTTTTTCATTCAATTATTTTCAGATCAGAGGTTTTTATTATCCTGGATTTTTTTGAATAATCCAAGATTATATTTTTCATTTCTTTATCAAGGTTTTTATATTCCAGAATTATCATTTCCTTGTCTTTTTGAATATCTTTATGATATTTTAAAATTTTTGGAGCATGTTCCTGAATTGATAATCTGAGAAATCTGTACTCAACATTTTCCGGAAATTTGTTTATTTCCGATTCTAAAAGAAGCATGCCTTTGTTAAATAAATCAATTTTACGGGCAGGAGGCTTCAGAAAAGATGATTTTTTCATAAAAAGAGCGCCCTTATATGCAGCTTTTATAGAACTTGATTTTTCATTTTCCAATTTTAATAACATGGAATTAATTTTTTCCAAAGAAAAGCCTGAAAAAACATTATAAAATTCCTTTTTATCAAACGCAGTATTTACAAAAGCAAAATTCAGGATTGCAAAAATAAGTAGTATTTTAATTTTAAAAGTCATTTTATTTTGCTTGCAGTTAAGATTTATGAATTGAATACGAAAATATATAAAAGTGTTAAATTAAAAAAAATCAAGAAAGCTTAGAAAATATTATTCCCGCATTACAACCACCAAAACCGGAAGCAATTTTTAAACAATTATTGATTTTTACTTTTTCTGTCTTGTCAATTACATTGATGTTTTTTGAAACACCTGATTTACTAAACCCCATAGTTTTATACAGTGTATTTTCTTTCATAGAATTGATTGCTGCAATTGATTCTATTATACCTGCTGCCCCGAGAGTATGTCCCCAGTAACCTTTAAAGCTATTTACAGGAACATTCTCCATCCCGGCACTTGTTATTGCTTTTGATTCCATTTCATCGTTATAAACAGTACCGGTTCCGTGTGCAGATATATAATCAATATGTTTTATTGCTTTTGATCCTGCTTCTTTCAAAGTATTTTTAATTGTTATGTATAATCCTTCGCCTGTGCGCGATGGACCGGAAATATGGTTTGCATCATTACTTGAAGAACCTCCTGTAACTATTATTTTTTCATTAACATATTCAGGATTTGATGTTAATATTATTGTTCCGAAACCTTCGCCTAAGCTTAATCCATCTCTTGAAACATCAAAGGGACGGCAAGGTATGGTACTTAAAGATAAAAACGATTGAAAACCCGATACAACAAATTCGGATAAAATATCTCCTCCGGTAACAATAACATTTTCAAACTGTGATGATTGAATTAGCCTGCTCCCGATAATAATTCCCAGCAATCCCGAAATACAGGCATTGGAAACAACAATCGGCATATTTGGATTTTCAAAATATTGCTGTAACAATTTTGCCGTATTCCATAAATAAATCTTTTTATAATCAAATCTGTTTTTATTGCGTTGTTCTAAAATATCAATATTTCCTTTTGTTGTAGAAATTATAAAAAGTGTTTTTTTGTTTTTTATATCAACTTTTGAATTTCTTAAAGCATCAGTAATTGATAAAACAGCCATTTGTTCAAACCGTGTAAACTTTTTGGGATTATCAATATTCTTAAAATCTGAATACAATTGTTCTGAATCAATTAGTGAAGCATAAAAAGGAGTAGGAGAAAAATTGCTATTGTTAATAAGCTTTATTCCTGTTATGTTTTTTTTAATATTAATGATATTCTCTTCGGTAGTAAACCCGAGAGAAGAAATAATATTATCAGCAGTTATGTAAACATCAGGCATTTATGAAAATATTTTTATTAGTTCTTGAAATTCTAAATTCTTAAATCTTAAATCACAAATTGTAGAAACATTACTTTGCGGATAAACACTAATCAATAAATCCCCACTTTTTTTTCCATTCGGCAAAGAAAGGCGGAATTGTTAACATAAGTTCCCTGTTCATATTCAAAAATGCCTGAATACTTGTCCCTGTTGCAACAATTTCCATATCAGAACTTCTGTAAATAATATATTCATGTTTTAATTTGGCAGCTTCGCAATCAATATATTTGGTTTCAATAATTACTTTCTCGCCGTATTTTAATGGTTTTTTAAAGTCGCAGCTTAATTTAACTATAGGTGTCAGAATACCGTTTTTATAAAAATCAAGATAATTAAGACCGTATTTATTACCGAATGCTTCCCTGCCGTCTTCAAAATATTTTATATAGTTGCCGTGCCAGACCACACCCATTGAGTCAACCTCGCTGAATCTGATAATTGTTTCGGTTTTTATTGATAGTAATTTATGTTTCATGTTTTATCAGCGTTCATCTGTGTAGATCTGCGTCATTTAATTGCCTAAAAAAACTATTGTATTGATTTTGACGCTGATATACGCGGATTTTTTATGATTAAAAAAAATATAAAAAGAAACTAATCTCGAACTCACGTATTAATTAGCAAAATTATACATTTTTGCTAATTATACTTAGCATAAATAAATTTAGTATATTTAAATATTCAAGGTTAACTGTTATTTTCAATAAATATTTTCATCTCACACTCCGCTGCAACTTTATCATTGCATTTTACCTTTCCATAAATAATTGTAACACCGAGAATTTCATTTTCAATTATTATT
>JAUXFX010000105.1 GCA_030622635.1 Bacteroidota bacterium | reverse complement strand
AGATCTCAGATGGTTTCCATCAGCTTCATTTCCATGTCAGGAGCCATTAATAAAATATATGGAGGATGGTACTATCAACAGGATTGAGGGCAGCATGAACGGACCTCTGGGTAGATTCTGCTCAGAAGGAAAAATGAAAGGGATTGGTGTTCTTCGTTCGCATGGTGGAAGATACCAGGCAGTGCAGGATGGTGATGTGCAGATTGATATTGCAGTTATTGCTGCACCAACAGCTGATGCTTTTGGGAATGCAAATGGTGTTAACGGACCCGCAGCTTGTGGCTTACTTGGTTTCGCTCTTGCTGATTCACAATATGCTGATAAAGTTATTGTTGTAACCGATAATCTGGTTCCTTTTCCATGTATCCCATGGCAAATTCACGGTAATTATGTTGATTATACTGTTAAAGTTGATAAAGTTGGCATACCTGAAAAAATCATTTCCGGTACAACACGAATTACAAAAAGTCCCGATCGCCTTCTGATTGCAGAAATGACAGCAAAATTTTGTGATGAAGCAGGTATAATTAAAGATGGATTTTCGTATCAGGCAGGTGCGGGAGGTACTTCTCTTTCAATTGGAAATTATTTTGGAGATATGCTGCGCAAACGAGGTATTAAAGCCCGTTTTATTAGAGCAGGTAGTAATAAATATCCTGTTGAAATGCTTGAAGAGGGTCTTGTGGATTATATTCTTGACGGACAAACATTTGATTTGGAAGGTGTTCGTTCTATGCGCGAAAACCCGAACCATATAAATACAAGTCCTTTTACAAGTTATAATTATCATGGCAAAGGAAACTTTTCAACTATGGTTGATGTTGTAATTTTAGGTGCTACTGAGGTTGATGTGAATTTTAATGCTAATGTAGTTACACATTCCGACGGGTATTTATTACATGGAATGGGAGGCTGGCAAAATTGCCTTTTCTCTAAATGTACAATACTTCCAATTCCATTATTCAGAGACCGTATTCCTGTCATTAAAGACGAAGTTACAACTATTTGCGGTCCTGGTGAACTGATTGATGTAATTATTACCGAAAGGGGTATTGCAATTAATCCTAAAAGAATTGACCTGATTGAAAAATTGAAAGGCTCGGAATTGCCTGTAAAAACTATTGAAGAATTAAAAAACGAAGCAGAAAAAATTTGTGGAGTACCTGCTAAACCAAAATTAAGTGATGAAATCGTTGCAGTAATAAAATGGGTTGATGGTACTATTATTGATGCTGTTAGAAAAGTTGAATAGGAATAAAACAGATAGGAAGAATGATAATTGGAAATTTGTTGAAGCTGGCAGAAATAAATGGAAATCGGAAATTAGAAATTTGGAAATGGAATGTTTATGTTTTTTAAGTTGCATTTTGAATGAGTTCCGGTGTTGGGTCAAATCTGTTGATTAACTGACGGGGTTAACCCGTCAGTTGCATAAGCCATGGCTATCTTCAACTGTTTTAATCTATGACCTGAGTTCCGATGGCCATCGGAACAATTGAAGAATCCCTCGCCTTACTGAACAATGATTAGCCGCAAAGTTAATCTAACCAGATTAATTCACAAATTATTATTAAATTCAAAAAAAAATATTATATTTGATGAAATAAAATAATCAAATATAACTCTATCAGCTTTGCCAATACGGAATATACTTGTAAAATATTGGGGTTTTTCATCATTCCGTCCATTGCAGGAAGAAATAATAGATTCAGTTCTGCAAGGAAATGATACTTTAGCATTGCTACCTACAGGTGGAGGCAAATCTATTTGCTTTCAAGTGCCTGCAATGGTATCAGAGGGAATTTGTATTGTAATCACACCCCTGATTGCTTTAATGAAAGATCAGGTTGGAAATCTTAAAAATAGAGGGATTAAAGCAGTAGCAATATATTCGGGCATGCATAGAAACGAAATTGATATTGCATTTAATAATTGTGTTTATGGTAATGTAAAATTTTTATATATCTCACCCGAGCGCCTTGGAACTCAAAACCTGAGAGAGAATATAAAAAAAATGAATGTTAATCTTTTGGCAGTTGACGAAGCTCATTGTATCTCGCAATGGGGCTATGATTTTAGACCTCCTTATCTGAAGATTGCTGAAATCAGACAAATAATACCTAATGTTCCTGTTTTAGCATTGACTGCTACTGCCACTCCTGATGTGGTTAAGGATATACAGTTAAAACTTGAATTTAAGCAAGAAAATGTTTTTCAAAAAAGCTTTGAACGTAAGAACCTTACTTATGTAGTGATAAAGGAAGAGGACAAACTAAACAGACTGTTGAAAATTGTAAGTAAGATAAAAGGTACGGGAATTATTTATGTAAGGAATAGAAGAAAAACGCGTGAAATATCAGACTTTTTAAATAAAAATAAAATAAAAGCCGACAATTATCATGCAGGTTTGGAACAAAAAATTCGTGATAAAAAGCAAAATGCATGGATGAAAGGCGATATCAGAATAATTGTGTCAACCAATGCTTTTGGTATGGGTATTGACAAGTCAAATGTTCGTTTTGTTATTCATCTGGATTTGCCTGATTGTATTGAAGCTTATTTTCAGGAAGCAGGCCGTGCCGGCAGGGATGAAAAGCAATCTTATGCAATCTTGCTATATGAACAAGCTGATATTATAAATGCAAAAAATAATCTTTTAACTGCATATCCTGATATCGATAAAATAAAATCAATTTATCAGGCTTTGGGAAATTATTTTCAATTAGCTGTTGGTAGTGGTAGGGATGTTTCTTTTGATTTTGAGATCAACGATTTCAGTAATAATTACAAATTTCCTACATTAATAGTTTACAATGCACTGAAATTTCTTGAAAAAGAAGGTTATATTTTACTAAATGAAACAGTTAATTCTCCTTCACGTATTCATTTTATTGTAAATAAAGAAGATTTATACAGGTTTCAGATTGAGAATTTATATTATGATAATTTTATTAAACTTATTTTGCGGTCATATAGTGGTGTTTTTAACGATTTTGTAAAAATAAGCGAGACTGAGATTGCTAACAGATCAGGGATGAAATCAGAAAATGTTTATAAATTTCTTAAAAAGCTTAATCAATTAAATATACTTACATACATTCCGCGAAAAAACAAACCACAGTTATTATATACAAGAGAAAGAATAGATAAAAAAAATCTGCTAATTTCAAAGGAAAATTATAAAGACCGTAAAAATGCTGCAAAAAAACGTCTTCAGGCAGTATTTGATTATGTGTCTTCAATAAATAAATGCCGTAGCCAGTTGCTGCTTGCTTATTTTGGTGAAACAGGTTCAAAACGTTGCGGTAAATGTGATGTTTGTCTTAAACGAAACAAAATAGAAATCAATGAACTTGAATTTAATATTATCCTTGAAAAAATTAAGCCGATACTAAAAGATAAGCCGGTATCTGTAACAGAAATAATTGATACAGTGAAAGGTGTTAATGAGGATAAAGTAATAAAAGTTATTCAATGGCTGAAGGATAATGATAAATTGGATGTTGTGGAAGAAAACAAACTATACTGGAAAAGACAATATAGAATCAGATTTTAGTATTATACTAATGCGGAACAGAAATGCAAAAGTTTTTAGGTTTGTTCCGCACGCATAACTACTTTCAAACCCGAAAGGGTTTGTGCGTATGTATAAACAGCTATGCTTCGCAAAATTTACCCGTATGGGCCTGTTAAGAATTAGTATATTTTTACAGAAATATTTATAAACATAAAAATTTAAAGTCATGAAAAGATTACTTTTGAAAATTTTAGCTTTTATTATTTTAATGGTTTTTACTAACCAGGCAATCGGACAATCAGAAAAAGTATTTGTTGGCTTATCAGTTGGTCCGTGTATTCCCTTAAGTGATTATAAATCAACCGATTTATCTAAAGAAGAATCCGGATTTGCAAAAGTTGGATTCAATTTTAATATTTCTGTTGGTTATAGATTAAGTCGTAATTTTAGTTTGGCAGCACTGGTAACAGGTTCAACAAATTCATTAAACAGATCCGCTTTACAGGATGGAATAACCGAAAAATATAAGGATGAGTTCCCAAACCTCACATGGTCGCTTGAAGCAGGCAGTTGGGGAATTGGAGGAGTACTTATAGGTGGCTTGGCTACACTTCCTCTTTCCGACAAATTTTATCTGGATTTCCGGGCTTTATGTGGAATTTATACTGCTTATTCTCCTGAATATACATTATATACAAACGCTATAGTTCAGGGATCACCTGTTACTTATACTTTTGAACGCAAAAAGTATCACGGAACATCATTTGCTTATAATTTCGGAACAGGATTCAAATATAAAATGGGTAATAAATATTTAATTTTTAATACCGATTATACAGCATCTAAACCAGAGTTCAAGGATGTTAAAATTCATAATATTGATGGTACTATCAATACCCAAACTTTTAAACAAGATATTAATTCCCTGAATGTTACTATTGGGATGGGCTATTATCTTTAAACAAAAGAGGCTGCCCCTTTTTGAGACAGCCTCTTTTATAAACTTTTGAAAAAAATTATTTTACTGTTTTTTGCAATGAGGCACCTGGTTTAAATTTAACAACTTTTTTAGCTGCAATATTAATTTCTTTACCTGTTTGTGGGTTTCTTCCTTTTCTGGCAGCTCTTTTAGCTACACCGAAAGAACCAAAGCCAACCAATGCTACTCTTTCACCTTTGGTAAGTGCCTTTGAGGTTGCACCAATGAATGCATCTAATGCTCTTTTGGCATCAGCTTTTGTTAATTTTGCGTCTGAAGCCATTGCTTCAATTAATTCTGCTTTGTTCATTTTTTTAAGTTTAAGTTAATAATTAAAATAAAGAAGATATGCAAATATAAGCTATTTCAATAAAAAAACAAGAAGATTCTTCTAAAACCCTTGAAAATGTTAATAAAACAAGTGTTTTGTTAATAACTCATCGCATAAATGACCGTTATAGCAAGTGTTTTAGGTGATTTTAGGCTATTTTAAGTTTACTTTCCATTCTTTATTAATACTAAAACCTCTAAGAAAATCTGCAATTTTTATCCTTTTCTTGCCTGCTAACTGTAATTCTTTTATAAGTATTATTCCATTATTAACAGCAATATTTAATTTTGTTTTTCCATCTGTAATAATTGTACCTGGGTTAAATGAATGTGAGATGTTTTCAGTGGATACAGAGAAGATTTTTATTAAAAATATTTTGTTTTCAGGTGATATCAGTTCTGTAAAAGCAGCAGGGTAGGGGTTTAACCCACGAATAAGATTATAAATTTCCGATGTGTTTTTAAGCCAGTTTATTTTGGTTATTTCTTTTGTTAGTTTTGGGGCTGTTTTTAATTTTATTTTAGAGTTGATAAAAGATGTTTGATCTGTTGTTGTGATATTGTTTTCCTCAATTGCTTTAACGGTTTTTAACACGAGTTTTGCCCCGAGAATTTTTAATTTATCATGAAGTTCACCAAAATTTTCATCAGGCAGGATATTTGTTTTTTTTGAAAAAATAATTTTCCCCGTATCTATTTTATGTTCAAGTAAAAAAGTAGTTACACCGGTTTCAGTTTCACCATTGATAATAGCCCGGTTAATAGGAGCAGCTCCTCTGTATTGTGGTAATAATGATGCATGAAGATTAAATGTGCCTAATTCCGGCATTTTCCAAACAGCTTCAGGCAGCATCCTGAATGCAACTACTATTTGAAGGTTAGCTTTAAGTGATCTTATTTGTTTTAAAAATTCCGGATCTTTTAAATTAACAGCTTGTAAAAGTTTTAAATTATGTTCAATGCAGTATTTTTTTACAGCTGATTGTTGTAATTTTTTTCCTCTGCCGGCAGGTTTGTCAGGAGTTGTAACTACAGCAACAATGTTATAACCGTTTTTTAATAATATATCTAAGGAGGAAACGGAAAATTCAGGAGTGCCTAAAAAAATTATTCTAAGTTCTTTCGTCATTATTCTTTTGGGCTGTTTTTCTACTTCTTAAATCATAATCATTAACTTTTTCCTGCTAAACTTTTAGCACGGGCAATATATTTGTCGATTTCTCTGGCTTCGTGACTTCTATAAAATTCCTTTTTAATTCTTTCATAAAGTTTTAATGCTTTGTTGTATTCGCCAAGTTCTTCGTAAGTCCATGCTGCTTTCATTAAAAATGCCGGAGCAGTGAATTCATTGTTGCTTTTTCCTGCAGCTTCCAAATAATAAGTTATTGATTTTTCAGGATCACCGAGTTCCATGTAAGCGTCACCAATTGCGGCTGAAGCCATAGGTGATATGATTTGATCAGAACTGCTGAAATCTTTCAAATAATCAATTGCTTCTTCAAACTCGCCATTTTTTAAAAAACAAATCCCCGCATAATAATTTGCAAGATTTCCGGTTTTAGTACTACTGTATTCGTCAATAATATCAAGGAATCCCAGATAGTTGCCGTCGCCGTATAATGCTCTGTTTAAAGAGTCTTGCTCAAAATACATTTCAGCCATGAATACTTGGGATTGTGCTTCCTTTTCAAGAGGTGCAAGATAAAATTTCTTGTATCCAAAATATCCTAAAATTAAAACCACAATTATTCCAACAATTATAGTTAATATTTTCTGGTTTTTTTCAATAAATTGTTCGGTTTTACCCAATACTTCTTCAACAGCTACAATTTTTTCTTCTGTTTTATCTTTCTTTTTTGCCATAGTTTTATTTTTTTGTGGTGCAAAAGTAAATTATTTTATTAAGATATTAAATTTTGTTAGAAAAATATTTCCTATTTTTACAAAAAATTTAAAATATGGGAAAAGGTGACAAAAAAACAAAAAGAGGAAAAATCGTTATAGGTACTTATGGAGTTAGAAGACTTAGAAAGAGAAAAAAGAATGTATTTGTACCTAAAAAAGAAGTTGAATTGAAAGAAAAAGCTGAGGAACTGAAGAAAGAAACTTATGCTAAAAAATCAATTCAGGAAAAGACTGTAGCAGAATCAAAACCTAAAACAACTGCTAAAAAAACGAGTTCCAAAAAAGCAGAAGAAACTGTAAAAGTTAAGGAATCAAAAGCAGAAACCAAACCAAAAGCTAAAGCAGAAACCAAACCAAAAACCGCTGAAAAGAAAACTACAACAAAAAAGACCGAAACAAAAGTAAAAGCTACGAAAAAGAAAACAACGGTAAAAAAAGAGGAAAAGCCAAAGGAGAAGAAGGCTGAGTAAGCAGTGGCAGTAGCAGTAGCAGTGTTTGTAGTAAGATATTTTGTAGCTACTTCAGGATACTCATGAGTGAGTGAAGTCGTTAACTTTGTGACTATAGACTTTTTGCAAACTTCTTGAAATGATTTCCTTTTTCTTCAAAATTTTTAAACATGTCGTAACTTGCGGCAGCAGGCGATAACAAACAAACTGACTCGGGTGCACTGTGCTTTTTGATTATATCAAAAACTTCTTCAAAATTATTGGCAGTAAAATATTTTTGTTCTGTACCAGGCAGTTTTTTTATTTCTGACAATATTCTTTTTCCTGCTTTCCCGGTAAAAATCAGGTTGTTTATCTCCGAACGGTTAATAAATTCAGCAAGTTTCCCGTAATTTATTCCTCTGTCAAAACCACCTAAAATTAATGTGTCAATTTTACCAAGAGTGTTTATAGCTTCAATAGTTGCTTCAGGGATGGTAGCAATTGAATCGTTGTAAAAATGAATGTTGCCGAATTTTCCAACATATTCAATTCGGTGTTCAAGTCCTTTGAATGTTGAAATTCCTTCTGCGATTTGTTGATTTGGAATATCCAGAATTTTGCAACAGTTTATAGCTGCCATTATGTTTGTGAGGTTGTGAGTACCTGACAAAAACCGTTTTTTATTTAAATTATAAATCTTTGATATTTTGCCATTTTGAGAAAATATAATTACATTATCTTTTATAAAACTTCCGTTCTGTAATTGTTTGTTTTGAGAAATTCCGTAGGATTTACCAATAGGTTCAAAAGAATTAACAAATTCATTAATAAGTTTATCATCAAAATTGTAAATAAAAAAATCGTCCTTTTGCTGGAATCTTAAAATATTGAATTTAATATTCTTGTAATTTTCAAATGATTGGTAAAAATCAAGATGTTCTTCAAAAATATTTAATAAAATTGAAATATGCGGAGAAATACAAATATGCTCTAATTGATGTGAAGATAATTCAAAAATAATTTTAGTATCGCTGTTTATATCCGGTAAAGATTCAAAGGGAGGAGTACCGATATTTCCTATCAAAACGGAATTATTATCTGCTAATTTTATAGTATGAAAAATTAAGCTTGCAGTTGTGCTTTTGCCTTTGGTTCCGGTTACTCCGATAGTTTGTTTGCCAAAAGCACGAAGAAAAATATCTGATTGTGAAGTAATCTTATTTTTTGGAATTTTGTATGAAATATTTTTTAATGAAATTCCAGGAGTTTTGATTATCAAATCAAAATCATTTAAGTTATCAAGATATTTATTGCCGAGGATGAAATTTATGTTTTTGTATTCTGCATCTGTATTTATATGTTTTTTCAGGGAAAAATCTTTATCAGCAACTGTAAATTTTTTGTTTGGAAAAAATTTCCCAAGTATTTTACAGCTTGACCGGCCTTCTTTACCAAAACCAAGTATCAGTACTTTTTTGTTTGGGATTATTTTATTTAATAACTTTTTCAAATTCCCTGTTTATAAAGTTTTCCTGATTATATTTTTTTAAAAGCAAATTAAAATCAGTTTTATTGTATTTATTAAAAAGTTCTGAATTTTTGTAATATTCCAGAAGAAATGGTAAATTGTTAAAGTTTATTTTTTGTATAGTCCGGCATAATGCAGCATTTATTTCATCAATTGTTCCAATACATTCAAACGGTTTTGTTTTTTCTTTTCCGATTAATTGGTTAAAAACGGGCAGTAATTTTTTATCATCAAGTAAATTTTTATTAAAAATTGAAAATAATTTTGATTGTGAAATAAATGGAGATAATATTATATATGTGAATAAACATTTTGGACATTTTCCGCACCAGATGCCTGTTTTACTTCCTGTATTGCAACTTCTGAAAATATTAAAATACTCAGAAAAACCAGAAAATAATTTTCCAATCTGAAGCTCGTTCAGAGGTCGTAAAAAACTAAAATAATTAATATCTTCCGTAATGTATTTATTCACATAAAATCTGAAATCTTTTTCAAATTCATACGATTTTGAATATTGATGATTGATATTTGTGTTACTGATTGTAGCTTCGTTTGCACTTGATTCATTGGATAAAGCAATGTTTTTACAATCTGTTAAAATAGCCGAAAGTACCGAAATAAACGCAAGCAGAGCTGAGAAAGGAGTATGCCCGTTTAAAAAACCAAGTTCATTTAATTCTAATAATTGTGGATGGATAGTTCGTTGAACCTCAATTATATTTTCTCTTGAAAATCCTGCAGCTTCAATGATTTCCATGCTTGCTTTTCCGGGATTTAATACAAAGGGTAAAATTTTCTTTCCTGAATTTAAAAGGAGTTTTAGAGAAACAATTGAATCTTTGCCACCCCCAATCGGAACGATTACATTATTGATGGTTTTATATGTTTGTTTAGTCAATTTATTTTCGGAATCAGAAATAATTTCAACAAAATTTTCAATATCAGGCGATAAATTATTTAAATAAAAAAATTCTCCCAAGCCATTGAAATATAATTTTTTCCACCATTTAGTTTGTTCTGTGTTTAAAAAATTTGGTTTAATAATAATTTTTGGCGGGCAGGCAGCTTTCCAATAGCTTACCAATTCAATCATGCCAATATTAAAAACTATGTTATTAATTTTAGTATCGGATAATTTGTCGGTAGAAAATAAATCTTTTTTTGGGAATTTTAATGTTGGTTTAAAAAAATATTTATCAGCAAGATTAAATAAAAATTCAATATTCAGCGAGTCATTATTAATTGATATTGAATAGCTTTCATAAATAAAATAAGGATATTCTATACTTAAATTATTATATTTTTGAAGATTATCCTTTTTTTTCATTTAAAATGGTATTATTTTTGATAAATAATAAAATGATTAAGGTTGTCAAAAGTAGTATTTTACATTTAAATAAAATGTATAATTTTACAAATTATGAGTGATATTGAAAATTTAATAAAAATTAAGACCAATAATATTAAACCGGGCAAGGGAAAGCTATTGATTTCCGAACCCTTTTTACTTGATTATTATTTTAAACGCTCAGTAGTATTGCTTGCCGAACATAATGAAGAAGGATCATTTGGAATAATTATGAATAAGCCTGTTTCAGCTAAGTTTAATGAGATTGTAAAAAATTTTCCTGAATTTAATGCCCAGCTTTATTTAGGCGGACCTGTAAAAAACGATAGTCTGTTTTTTATTCATACTCTCGGTGATCGTATTGAAGGTAGCCTTGAAATTATTGACGGGCTATATTGGGGCGGCAATATTGAAGCTATTAGGGAAATGATAATACTTAAAATTTTGAATCCTGCTGATATTAGGTTTTATATTGGTTATTCCGGATGGAATGCAAATCAGTTAGATGCAGAACTAAAAAAAAATTCGTGGGTTGTATCAAGAGCTAAAGTTGAACAACTACTAAATACACAACCAAACAAACTTTGGAGTTTATCATTGCAAAATCTTGGAAAAGAATATGCACTATGGACTAATTTCCCCTCCGACCCGTCAATGAATT
>JAUXFX010000081.1 GCA_030622635.1 Bacteroidota bacterium | reverse complement strand
TGCCAGCGCTATGCTGGATGTTAAGTCAACCGAGGCCGGTTTTTTGCCACCGCGCATGACCAAAGCCCAACGCGATGCTATAAGTTCTCCGGCTGATGGCCTGGTAATTTTTAACACTACTTCTAACTACTTAGAATTTTGTGTCGAAGGTTATTGGCATAGATTAGATGATTTTATTGATCTGCCGACAGTAACCAATCCTACAACAGGCGAAACATGGATGGACCGTAACCTGGGCGCTTCGCAGGTAGCTACAAGCAGCACAGATGGCGCTGCCTATGGCGACCTGTACCAGTGGGGACGAGATACAGAAGGGCATGAGAGCCGTACCAGCTCTAACACCTCAACCAATGCCACTACTGCTGTACCTAACGCCGGAAACAGTTGGGATGGTTTATTTATAACTGAAGGAAGCAGCCCTTACGACTGGCTAATACCCCAGGACAACACACTGTGGCAGGGCGAGGGTGGTACTAACAACCCATGCCCAAGCGGTTTCCGTATCCCTACCGAGGCAGAGTGGGATGCCGAAAGAGCAAGTTGGGGCAGCCAAAACGCTGCTGGCGCATTTGGTTCAGTACTGAAACTTACTGTTGGCGGCGACCGCAGTCGCATCAATGGTTCGATCGTCAACATTGGCAACTCCGGCTACTACTGGAGCAGTACAGTTAATGTCACCAACGCCTGCAACCTGTACTTCAACAGCAGCAGTGCCTACACGAACAACTGCCTCGTCCGCGCCTACGGCTTTAGTGTCCGTTGCATTAAGGATTAGGTGTGCACAGAAGCTTGTTTAGGGTGCAAAGGTTTACCCTGTGAAAGTTTTTTGTTTCATAGGGCACATTGCAGATTGCAGATTTTAGATTTCAGAAAATGAATAAAACTATTTATTAACAAACTAAAAGTTTAAAAAAATGAAAAAACTAACAATTTTACTTACGGTGGTACTATTTACCGCACTTAGCACAATGGCACAGGTAGCAATAAATACCGACGGTACTGACCCCGGCACTTCGGCCATGCTTGATGTAAAAAGCACCGAAAAAGGCATACTAATACCACGTATGACTACTGCACAAAGAACAGGCATTTCATCACCAGTACAGGGGCTTATGGTGTATGATACCGATCTGGATGCTTTTTATTTTTACGATGGCACCGAATGGCATGGTGTTGACAGGGGAGCAACAGAACCAATAGGTGACTTTGGAACTGCAACACAAAGCAGTACAGGGAAAATATGGCTCGACCGCAACCTGGGCGCCTCGCAGGTAGCCACAAGCTCAACCGACAGCGATGCTTATGGCGACTTATACCAATGGGGACGTGCTGCCGAAGGGCATGAAAAGCGTAGTCCTCTTTCTGACAACTATTCCGGACAAGCCTCTTCATGGATCGCGGATGAAGGCTCAAATGCTTGGGATGGTAAATTCTGCACTGGTAATACTGAGTGGCTAAGTACAGCAAAGGATGATTTATGGACAGGTACCGCTGCCGAGAATAACCCATGCCCAAGCGGGTATCGTTTACCCACAAATGCAGAGTGGAACCAGGAAAGACTTACATGGTCATCGAACAATACTGCCGGAGCTTATGCTTCCTCGCTCAAATTAACTGTTGGCGGCTCCCGCGATTACATCAGTGGTTCGCTCAGCAGCATTGGCGGCGCCGGCTTCTACTGGAGCACTACAGTTAATGGCTTCTACGCCCGCAGCCTGAGCTTCGGCAGCAGCAATGCCGGCATGGGCGACCACCGCCGGGCCTACGGCTTTTCAGTCCGTTGCATTAAAGATTAGTTGTGCACTGAAGCTTGTTCAGGTTGCAAAGGTTTACCCTGTGAAAGTTTTTTTGTTTCATAGAGCACATTGCATTATTTATCCCGTGAAATTGTGAAGCAATATTCCACTGGAGCATTATAGATTTTAGATTGCAGATTTTAGATTTTAGATTTTAGATTGTAGATATATAATTGAATAAAGGTAATGGTAAAGGATAGGAAGCCGGTTTGGGTTATGGTAAAGATAGTTTCTTAGACACATAACCTTAACCCCTAAACCACACAGGCATCTTAACCCTAACCCAATCAAATAAATATCAAAATGAATTGGAAAATATTTGTATTTATATTCTTGGTAATAACAGCAATATCAGGTAAAGCTCAAACCATAAGCAAATTAGATGTTAAACATGAGCAATTCAAAAAAGCATGGTCAACCTTAGTTGCCTTTAAGCAAAGCATTGCCAACAATAACGACACAGCCATTGTAATTCAAGAAATGAAACAGCTGCAAACATGGTATTTGCACATAGCCGACAGTTTAAGAGCCACAGCTAACAATTCCGGCTATGTCCGTTTTGCAGCCCAACGTTACATTAACCTTGCTTACCGATCGGAAAACCTTGATCAGTTGCAGCAATACAAAGACAGTATGCTGTTTTTAATGACAAAACACTATGATCAAATAAACAGCAGCCCAATATTGCACGAAATTAATAAGTGCTTTGTATATGCATCGGAAGTTGTTAAAATATCCGGTACAGAATATGACAGCATTATCATCAGCGATATACAAAACCGGATAACTGCTCTTGGCACCATTTATCCCGATAGCAACAATTTAAAGTCAAAAGAAATTATAAACCGCTTTGCCGACCTTTATTATGAGCGAAGCATGGTTAGTATGGCAGCCCTCATTTACAAACATTTCAACAATTACTTTTATGAAAACACCTCCGGTTCATCACCTTTTCTGCTTAGCCGTGACTATTCAATTTTCGACAAAAATTCCGCTTATATTACCAAAATGAACGATGAACCGTTTTGGAAAATTATGGTTTTTAATCAAACAGGCAGTACTTACCATAAAACCAACGTCATTATCATCCGGCGAAAATTTCTCGAAGTTAACCCTACCGTTCCGTTAATAATAGGGCGCAATTCAAGTATGCTCGATGTGGGTAGCATTACTGAAATGGGAAGACACATAGCAGGTAATTTATATTATATCAGCCTTGATGAAAACGATGCCAACTATTTGCAAAACACAGAAAAATATGTAATGCTTACACCCGATAATAAAATACACTACTCAAGCAATAATCCATCTGATTTTCTTGATTGGATTGAGAGCCTAAACCCATAAACCATTGCAAAAAAACCAAATAACAATTAATGCCTCTTTGGCATCATATACAGGCAGCAGGCCAATGGGATGATGACATAGTAAAACAATATAATATATTTGGAACACCAACAATATATGTGCTTAGTAATAAATTTAAAATACTAAGAAGAGTCTGTCAATAAAGTTATCTTCAAGTCAAAAAAGATAAATGAAAAAGTTTTTCTATAGACATTTGAATCCTTAGGATTCTATCAAAAACAAATTTAATGTCCGACTGCCGACTGAAACATGCGACACGAAGTTAGCCCGTATGGGAAACCAGTAACCTGCGACACGAAGTTAGCCCGTATGGGAAACCCGAAACCAGAAACCAGTATCAAGCAACAAGTATCCAGTATCAAGCAAATAAACTGTGTAAATTCAACCGGCTTAGAGGGTTTATTAAGCAGATAGCTTAAGTGATTTTCTTCTGTTGACAATCCCCATGGAAATAGTGATAAGGATAAACAAGGCAGTGATAAAAGCGGAAATTCTGCCTAAATAATCCCCATGCTTAACATAAAAAGTTAATTTTGAATTAGCATTGATGTCTTGCTTGATAACAGCCGGAACCCAATATTCTGTTTTTTGAAATACATCGCCTTTTTGATTGATAAAACACGAGATGCCGGTATTTGCCGACCTTGCAAAACTTCGTCTGGTTTCAATTGCTCTTAAAGGAGAAAATGAAAAATGCTGACGATGACCGGGTGTATTTCCCCACCAACCGTCATTAGTGATCAAAAAAATCAGGTTGGCTCCGTTCCTTACAAATTCTGAAACAAATTCTCCGTAAACCGATTCATAGCAAATAATCACAGCAACTTTTAATGAATCTTTTGTGTTAAATACTTTTTTTTCTTTATCAGTTGCAAGCGTTCCTATGGTTCCGCCAAGGTCTATTGCAAAATTTTCCAATGGTTTTAATATTTTCCAGGAAGGCATTCTCTCCACTCCCGGAGTAAGTTTTGATTTATGATAAAGCCTGATAATGTCTGATGAATCAAGAAAAATAACTGTATTGTATGCGTAATAATAATTGTAACTATTATGGAATTTTCTGGCAGCATTAGTGATTGGTTGCTCATCTTCCAGCCTTTTATATGTCGAAGCTCCAATTATAAAGTTTATATGCGGATATTTTTTTATAAACTTTTTTAATTGAATTATTGATGAGTAGTTTTTTATATTTCTTTCCCAGATGTCTTCCTGATTGGCGGATTCGGGACAAACAACAAAATCGGTAAGACTGTCGATTTCAGGTTCGGCAAGCTTAAATATTTTATCAATTATTACCGAAGGAGGTAAATTATATTGTTCGGAATATGGGTCAATATTGGGTTGGACAACAACAACACTTACAGGATTTTTTGTTTCTTCATAATTATTATAAATAATGTATGAAAATATTATTGGTAAAAAAATCAATAAAAAAGATGAGGAAGATAAAACTATGATTTTTTTTAATGATTTGTTTTTGTTCAGTAATTCAACTAATAGTTTATAAATGATAATATTAACAAATAATATCCAGAATGTTCCGCCGAAAGTGCCTGTAAATTCATACCATTGAATCCATTTTGTATAAGATGCAAATCCATTTCCGAGATTAAGCCATGGCCATGAAAGATCCCAGTCAAGATGTAAAAATTCCCATGTTATCCAATAAAAAATTAAGATGAAATATCCCTGATTGTTTTTATATAATATTCTTTTTGTGATGTGGTAAAGATTAAAAAATACAGCCATAAAAAGCGAGTTCAACAGTATTGCCATAATGGCTCCTGTTTCCGTTGAATTCCATATCCACCAGGTAGTGAGTAAATTCCAAATAAAAAAAGCCGGATAGGAATAAAAAAGAATGCTGAATATGCTGAAGTCCTTTTTGTTTTTGCAAATAAAATCTTCAATATAAAGCAGAGGTACAAACGAAAAAAATAAAAATACAGGAAAACCGTTTACAGGCCATGCAATAGAAAACAATATTCCGGAAAAAATTGAAAGTAAAATCAGATGGTATTTCTTCATTTTTATAAGAAGATTAAAATTTCAGGCAAATATATCTATTTTTCAAACGTCAAACATCAAACGTCAAACAGATTTTTAGTCTCTAATACAAAAAATCATTATAAGGATATCTCTTAATATGAATCTTCTTCACTTCTTCGTAAAGTATTTTTCTCAGTTCCTGGTAATTTTGTTTTTCTGTAGCTGAAATAAACAGACAAGGTGTATTAATTTTAGCCATCCATGAATTTTTCAGGTCTTCAAGGCAGATGTTTTCTTTTGTTATTGGCGAGAGGTCGTCTTCTTCTTTTTCAATAAAAGTGTAAATATCAATTTTATTAAAGACCGTGATTATTGGTTTATCAATTACTTGAATGTCGGCGAGGGTTTGATTTACAATGTTAATTTGTTCTTCAAAATCGGGGTGAGAAATATCAACTACATGAATAAGGATGTCAGCTTCTCTTACTTCATCCAGTGTTGATTTGAATGATTCTATAATCCAGTGTGGGAGTTTACGTATAAAACCTACGGTGTCGGATATTAGGAAAGGCAGATTATTAATTACAACTTTCCGTACGGTTGTATCCAGAGTGGCAAAAAGTTTATCTTCAGCAAAAATATTTGATTTACTTAGAAGGTTCATCAGTGTTGATTTACCTACATTAGTATAACCCACTAAAGCAACCCGCACTAAACTTTCCCTGTTTTTTCTCTGTGTTGTTTTTTGTTTATCAATATGAGCCAATTTTTTCTTGAGCAGGGTAATTTTATTACGAATAATTCGCCGGTCGGTTTCAATTTCTGTTTCCCCCGGACCTCTTAACCCGATACCACCCCTTTGACGTTCAAGGTGGGTCCACATCCTTGTCAATCTGGGCAGAAGATATTCATATTGTGCCAGTTCAACCTGGGTTTTTGCATTAGCTGTCCTTGCACGGCTTGCAAATATATCAAGTATTAAATTTGTACGGTCAAGTATTTTGCAGTTTAAAGCTCTTTCAAGATTGCGAATTTGTGAAGGATTTAATTCATCATCAAAAACAGCAAGGTCAATATCAGCGGTTTTAACATATTGTTTTATTTCATCTAATTTACCTGAGCCTACGAATGTTTTTGAGTTTGGAATATCAAGTGTCTGGACAAAGCGTTTTACAGGTATTCCTCCTGCTGTGTCAATTAAAAATTCAAGTTCATCTAAATATTCGTTAATTTTTTCCTTATCCTGTTGCCTTGTAATTAATCCAACCAGTATTACTGTTTCTTTTTTAGGGGAAGTATCTATCATCTTTAAGTCAAGTTCCTTTAAATTTCATGGGATAAAAATACGGAAAAAAAAGTTTTAATTTTTTTACCTAATTGTTCATATTTACTAATCAAATCTTTTAGTGGATTTTTTGGGAAATGAATATCACTTTTCATAATTTCTCAAAAAAATTTATATCTAAAAATGTATCTGTAACCCCACAACTCGAAACATGTAACCCAAAACAATATCCTAATGGCTGCACAAACAAAATTCAATTTGAACAACATGTTGGTTAGTTTGTCTTTTTAAGAGCCTAATACCGCTTCTTCCTGTGTGATCTGTCGGTTTTTGACATAAAGTAAATTGAAACAATTACCAGTAAAAAATAATTAATCTGCTCAAATGACAAACCTTTTTGAAAAGCAATATCAAGAATTTTGTAAAAACTTCCTATAAAAACAATGAAAAAACCTAAATTATAAAATCTTGATTTCTTTAGAAATATAATTGTTAAACTCAAGCCAATAAAAAAGATTATTAATAATATTTTTACTATCCAGTTCCAAAAAGATTGTTCTAAGTTAATATTAATATAATTATCATAAAAGAATGGAAAGATAAAAAATATAATGGCTATTCTTAAAAGCCAGTTAATAATTATTGATAATAATTCTTTTGAATTCATTTTAATTAGAATTTTTTAAAACCAATTATTTCTCTTACTTCTTTAATAGTTTTGGAAGCACTTTCGCGGGCTTTATCAGCACCTTGTTTTACAACTTTTCGTAAGTAATCGTTATTTGCTGATAATTCGGTAATTTTATCACGAAGAGGTGTTGTGAAGTTAATTATATCTTCGGCTAATTGTTTTTTTAGATCACCATAACGAATTTCACATTTATTATAAAGGTCATTAAAGTGAGTTACAGTATCTGGTGTTGAAACAACTTTCAGCAATGTAAAGAGGTTTTCAATAGGTTCTGACTTATTATGGTTCATTTTGGTTGGTCCGCTATCAGTAACAGCTTTTTTAACTTTATTACGAATTACTTCAGGCTTATCTGATAAAAAAATTGCATTTCCTTCGCCTTCGGATTTTCCCATTTTTCCGCTGCCGTCCAAACCGGGAATTTTAACAAGGGCTTCCCCGAAATTATATGCTGTTGGAATAGGGAAATATTCGGTTTTGTATATTCGGTTGAATCGTCTGGCGAAAGTTCGCATCATTTCAAGGTTTTGTTCCTGATCTTTACCTACAGGTACTTTTGCAGCTTTATGGATGATAACATCAGCAGCCATCAATGTTGGATATGTCAAAAGTCCGGCATTAATATTTTCAGGTTGTTTCCTTACTTTTTCCTTAAAAGAAGTGCATCTTTCAAGTTCGCCAAGATATGCATTCATATTAAGCAAAAGATAAAGTTCACATACTTCGGGCAAGTCACTTTGAATATAAATTGTTGCCTTTTCGGGGTTCAATCCTGCTGCTAAATATTCAACTAACACCTGCTTAACATTCTCATGAAGGTTATCAGGAGTAGGATGTGTTGTTAATGAATGATAATCTGCAATAAAGAAATAACAATTGTTTTCTTCTTGCATTTTGACAAAATTTTTTATTGCACCGAAGTAATTTCCCAAATGTAAATTACCTGTTGGTCTTATTCCGCTTACTACTATTTCCATGATTGCAAAAATATAAAATATTAGTTACATCTCAATATTTGGCAAAATATTATTTTGATGTGCTGGGAGTAAAAATGTATTTATAATATCTTTAAGCAACCATTATACATTAACTATCGGCATCACAAAAAAAGACAATCATTATTATTCAGGAATTTCTCATCCTTGCTCCTCTCCAAAATAAGGTTAATAAGGTTGGTGAGGTGGTCATCATGTTTTTTTACTAAGGTTTATTTTTTTATAAAAATAAGGTTTAGGAAATTTGCGCCATCCTTAAACAATACCTTATTTTATTAAAAACCTTATCTTCAAACCATTAACCTTAGTAAAATAACGTAAACACAGCCTAAAACCTTACGACACGAAGTAAGTCCGTATGGACTATATCACATTTTTATCTCATCATTATTTTTATCATAAAAATGATATTCAAGGAAGTGATAAGAAGGCATTGAGCGTATTTTAATCCATTTTTTGAATTTAAAAAACCATTTTATCTGGATTGAAAATAATCCTTTGGTAAGGTAGGCATATAAATACGGATGCAGCGACAGAGTGAGTTGAGGTTCATTTTGGTCGTGGAGCAGATATTTAATATTTTTTTCAATTTCGTCGGTAAAAATTATGCTTGGTTTTATTTTACCTGAACCATCACAAACCGGGCATTTTTCAAGAATTTCAATATTCATTTCGGGGCGGACTCTTTGGCGTGTTATTTGTACAAGCCCAAATTTACTTGGAGGCAAAACAGTATGTTTGGCATGGTCTTTTGCCATTTCATCTTTAATTTTCTGATAGAGTGCTTTGCGATTTTTAGCTTCATGCATATCAATAAAATCAACAACTATAATACCGCCCATATCACGCAACCGAAGCTGTCGGGCTATTTCTGTTGCTGCTTCAAGATTAACTTCCAGGGCGTTAGTTTCCTGACTGTTCTCTTTGTTAATTTTATGTCCGCTGTTAACGTCAATCACATGCAGGGCTTCGGTATGCTCAATAACCAAATAAATACCGCTTTTTATGGTTACGGTTTTACCGAATGAACTCTTTATTTGTTTATCAATACCGAAAAATTCAAAAATTGGTTTTTTGCCCTTGTATAATTTGACTATACCAATTTTTTGAGGTGCAAATGTTCCAATGTAGCTTTTAACATCTTCGTAAAGAACAGGATTATCAACGTAAATATTATTAAAAGATTCGTTAAGAAGATCCCTGAGTAAAGCTGTTGTAAGGTCAAGTTCGCTGAAAACTTTTTGAAGTGCTTTTGCTGAAGCAAGTTTCTTGGTTAAATTACTCCATTTTTCCAGCAGGTCTTTCATATCTGTATCCAGATCGGCAACACGTATGTTTTCAGCAACTGTGCGTATAATTACTCCGAAATTGTTAGGTTTGATACTTTGAATGAGTCTTTTTAAACGATTTCTTTCCTCAATACTTTTGATTTTTTGTGAGATAGAAATTCTGTTAGAAAACGGAACGAGTACAAGATATCTTCCTGCAAAAGATAATTCGGAGGAGATTCTTGGTCCTTTTGTTGAAATTGGTTCCTTGGCTATTTGGACTAAAACTTGCTGATTAGTGCTTAGAACCTGGGAAATTTTTCCGGTTTTCTCAATATTACTTTCAAGTTTGAATTTTTCAAGTGAAAATTGTCCGGATCCTGATGAT
Organism: Bacteroidota bacterium; assembly: GCA_030622635.1. GTDB lineage: Bacteria > Bacteroidota > Bacteroidia > Bacteroidales > JADFUO01 > JADFUO01. Next base: position 3,057 of record JAUXFX010000081.1, on the reverse strand, counting down.
TGTATAATATTGATAAATTTGTATAAAGATTTTATCTGTGGTCCAAGGTCAAAATAATGTAAAAATGCATCTTTTTCATAACCAATATTTACAAAAGCGGCGTTAAGCCCCGGTATGATTTTTTTCACTCTTCCCAGGTAAACATCACCTACAGAAAAATTATTATTATTTTTCTCTTTGTGTAATTCAACAAGGAATTTATCCTCTAACAGAGCTATATCAATTTCCGCAGAACTTGAATTTATTATTAATTCCTTATCCACAATAAAATGTTTTAGATAAATATATGAACACTGATCAACTCAGTGGTGATTAGATAAACAGGGAAGAAATATATAATTTGCAAGGAATAAAACATTATCACATAATATCTTAACACATTATGTGATAATGTTGTAAATTAAAAACTAATTTTTATTTCTTTTTATGTCTGTTTTTTCTTAAGCGTTTTTTACGCTTATGTGTTGACATCTTATGTCGTTTTCTCTTTTTCCCGCTAGGCATAACTCAGATAAATAATTAAGTACTACTTTACGTTAGATTTAACTTCGTTAACAAATGATTTAGCAGGTTTAAAAGAAGGAATATTATGAGCAGGAATAATAATAGTAGTGTTTTTTGAAATATTTCTTCCTGTTTTTTCAGCTCTTCTTTTAATGATAAAACTACCAAAGCCTCTTAAATAAACATTTTCACCATTAATCATGGATTTTTTTACAGTTTCCATAAAAGTTTCAACTGTTGACTGAACAGCAACTTTTTCGATTCCTGTTTTGTTAGCGATTTCTGCTACAATTTCTGCTTTTGTCATATCTTTTATATTTTAATAGTTTGATAATAAATTTATTAAATAGGGGTGCAAAGATAATATTTTTTTAATTTAATGCTAAAATAATATTTTTTTTTAAATTTTTATTAAAATATTCCATTTCTCTCATTGACAGATGGTAAGAAAGTTAGGATTTAAGAACTTTCTAAAGTGGAATATTCCCATGTTTCTTGGGTGGATTGGATTTACTTTTGTTCCGGGTCATTTCCAATGCTTGTATTAGTTTATATCGTGTTTGTTTAGGATAAATTATTTCATCAATATATCCGAGTTCAGCAGCTTTATAAGGATTTGCAAAAGTATTTTTATAGTCATCAACAGCTTTTTTCTTGTCTTCATCCGATAAAGCATTTCTAAAGATTATATTTACAGCTCCCTCAGATCCCATCACTGCAATTTCAGCAGTTGGATATGCAAAGTTCACGTCAGCACCAATATGTTTACTTGACATCACGTCATAGGCACCTCCATAAGCTTTTCGTGTAATTAAAGTTATTTTAGGCACAGTTGCTTCACAAAAAGCAAACAACAGTTTTGCACCATGTTTGATTATCCCGCCAAATTCCTGAGCAGTACCGGGTAAGAAACCCGGAACATCTTCAAAAGTTATAATAGGGATATTGAATGCGTCGCAAAATCTAACAAATCTTGCACCCTTAATTGAAGAATTTATATCAAGCACACCTGCAAGATTAGCAGGCTGGTTTGCAACTATTCCAACGGACCTTCCGCCTAATCGTGCAAAACCTACAATAATATTTTGAGCATAATGTGGCTGAACTTCAAAGAAATTATAATCATCAACAACTGTTGTGATGATCTCTTTCATATCATAAGGTTTGTTGGGGTCAACAGGAACTATAGTTTGCAGTTTTTCATCTTCTCTTTTAATATCGTCGGTACAAGGTTTAACAGGTGGATCTTCAATGTTGTTTGATGGAATAAAACTAAATAATTCGCGTATCATCATCATGGCTTGCTCGTCATTTTCGGCAGTAAAATGGGCTACGCCGCTTTTTGAATTATGGGTCATGGCACCTCCGAGGTCTTCTTTTGTAACTTCCTCATGGGTAACGGTTTTAATTACATCGGGTCCGGTAACGAACATATAGCTTGACTGTTTTACCATTAATATGAAATCGGTAATAGCAGGGGAGTAAACTGCACCGCCGGCACAGGGTCCTAAAATTGCCGAGATTTGCGGAATTACACCTGAAGCCATAGTATTGAGGTAAAATATATCGGCATATCCGGCTAAGCTTTCAACGCCTTCCTGTATCCGTGCACCACCTGAATCATTCAAGCCGATAACCGGAGCACCCATTTTCATTGCTAAGTCCATTATTTTTACTACTTTGTCGGAGTTGGCACGGCTAAGTGTTCCACCAAATACCGTAAAATCCTGTGCAAAAATATATACTAATCTACCGTCAATCTTTCCGTATCCTGTAACTACGCCGTCGCCTAATATTTTATTTTTATCCATTCCGAAATCGGTAGCCCTGTGCGTAACAAGCTTATCAAGTTCAACAAAAGTTTCCGGGTCAAGCAAAATATCTATTCTTTCTCGTGCTGTTAATCTGCCTGCTTTATGTTGCCTGTCAATTCTTTCCTTACCGCCTCCAAGTTCAGCAATTTTATTTTTTAACTCAAATTGTTTGAATTTTTCTTCTAAAGATGACATTTTTTTTAGTTTTGGTTTTTTTGTTAAATATCTCTATTCAATTATTATTAATGGTTGATGTCCGTCAATTATATCGCCTTCCTTTACTAAAATATCTTTTATCAACCTGTTTTTTTTGACTTTATATTCACTTTCCATTTTCATTGCCGAAACAATAATAACGGTTTCGCCGGCTTTTACTTTATCGCCAACTTTAACAAGGATTTTTACAACCTTGCCGGGCATTGGTGAGGAAATTGTGGTTTTTTCGCCTGAATCATCTTTTTTTCTGTTTTTCAGATATTTGCTTTCAGCATCAACAATTTCAACATTAAAAGATTCATATAATGTGTTTACTATGTATTTCTTACTTGAATTATTTTCAATAAGTTCAATATTATATGATATTCCATTGTGAATAATTGAATAAACACCGTTTTCAACCATTACAATATCCACATCGTATTTTTTACCGTCAACAGCAATTTTAACTTTATTTCCTTTCCTGTTCAGTAACTCAACATTTGCTGTTCTATCGTTTAAATTAACTTCAAATGACATGTGT
>JAUXFX010000047.1 GCA_030622635.1 Bacteroidota bacterium | reverse complement strand
CCCTTATTTCTGCCATTCAAAAACTGGTAATAAAAGACGTGGTTTTGTATGTAGAAAGAAAAAATAAAGAACTAAACAAACAGTCTGAAAATGCCAACGCTTAAAGCCATACACATTGCCAAGTCGCTCGAAAATCCAGCCGCACGACCAAAACTTGTCAATAAGTATGCCTTTGCCAACGCTGAAAAAGATGCTAACAAAATTGAAAAAAACGAATGAGTGAAGGAAGCCCAGCCCATAGTCGAGTAGGTAAAGGGGAATCTCACCCCTAAACCTCTCACAGAACTTCCGATAACTATCGGAATGAACCTCTCAATTCATATGGCCAACAGACATCCGTACGGACACGGCTCTTATTATGCGGTCAAGTATTAAGTTAATTGATAACCTGATGTCCAATAATAAAATAAATAAGCCAATTTAAAGATTAGCATATTTTTTAATAAAATATTTGCTGATTTTTTTGTAGTACGCTTAAATCGGCTTATATTTGTCTGATTTCAAATATAACGGAGGCTTTTTAGACAGACTGCCGTTAGGTTTCATTCCCCACATCAGAAGAACCGATTAATTTCTGATGCAAACGTGAAAATTTTGGGAATTTCAAAAAAAAATAGAAGAAAATATTACTGAATAGACTATGAATAAAGAGGTTCAGACTTAAAACAACAAAATTTGACGTTAGTCACAATGCCAAGAAAAGACAGAGAAAGTATAAAATGAAAAAACCATGCACAAATAGCATATATTGCAGTAAATCTCAAAAAATTGACTGACTAAAATATACACAACAAAGAAAACAACCTACGACAAAATAAAAAAAGTAAAAAAATATTTCATAATTTAGTAAAATGGATAAACTGGAATTATCAAAATCAGACAATATATTATTTGGTAAAATATCTAATTTACTGAATGAATCAAGAAAATTCGTTGTTGTAAGCATAAATCAAACAATTGTTCTTACATATTTTGAGATTGGTCGTCTCATCGTTGAAAACGAACAGGAGGGCAAGGAAAGAGCTGCATATGGCAAGGCAGTTTTAAAAGAACTTTCACAAAAGCTTTCTGAGGAATTTGGGAAAGGATATTCGGTGTATAATCTGGAGAGAATGCGCAATTTTTACCTGACTTACAAGAACCGAATTGAAGATACACAAAAATCCGCATCACTGCTGCGGAAATCCGAATCTGAGAAATCCGCATCACCGATGCGGAAATCTGAACATCCTTTTAAACTTAGTTGGACTCATTATCTTCAACTGCTTAAAATAGATAAGACTAACGAAAGAGATTTTTATGAAATAGAAGCAGCTAATAACAATTGGTCTGTTCGGGAACTTGAAAGACAATTCAGTTCATCATTATATGAACGCCTTGTATTAAGTAGGGACAAACAAGGTATAAAAGAACTAAGTAAAAAAGGACAAGTTGTAACCAAACCAATTGATACGATTAAAGAACCTTATGTGCTTGACTTTTTAGGACTTGAAGAACAAGACAAATATACTGAATCAGACCTTGAAACGGCAATCATAAACAAACTGGAACATTTCCTATTGGAATTGGGAAAAGGATTTTTGTTTGTGGGGAGACAACAAAGAATTACAATCGAAGATGAGCATTTTTATGTTGATTTGGTATTTTATAACCGCCTACTTCAATGCTTTGTGCTAATAGACCTGAAAATCGGAAAACTAAAACATCAGGATTTGGGACAAATACAAATGTATGTCAATTATTATGATGAATTTGTAAAGACAGACGAGGAAAATCCAACAATCGGAATCGTACTTTGCAAACAGAAAAATGAAACTCTGGTTAAAATCACATTACCAAAAGACAACCTGCAAATTTTTGCAAGTAAATATCAAACAGTATTACCAAGTAAAGAAGAGTTAAAACAATTAATAGAAGGAAAAAATTAAAATTCGCATTTTCACGTTTGGACGTTTGTATATGTGGCTACCTTATCCGATTTGGTAAGACTCATATCCAGTTCCTGTTCAGCATGCCCCGTAATGAAGTGTATGGAGTCAGTACAAACATTTATGGTTTGGCTTACTTCAGACCTATCCTCACGGATAACGCCCCCTGATACATTTCATTACAGGGTAAACTTACCTCCTATTAAACTTGTCCGTATGAGAAGCGAAGCAAGTCAGTATGGATGGATGCTTCCTTATTTTCCTTCTTGGAAAATATGTTACCGGCGCATAAGGGACTTACACCTTATTAAATTAAAGAACTTTTATTGCTATTAACAATATTATTTCTACCTTTACCATTCAAGGCACACCACACATGGTATAGTTAATTGCCGTCTCAGTGCGGTTTTCAGCGGTTCAGCTCGCATTAAACTTTTGTATAAACTGATAGAAATCGCTCCGAAATCGGCAACTAACTATACCATAAACCGTTGTGCAATACATTGAGGAGCTATTTTGAAACTTGATTTACTAAAATTTAATTTTGAGTTAAACTTTTTGTAAATTTGTAAAAAACTAGTAATATGGAAAATTTAGTGATTGAAAATAAAGGAAATCAAATGATTTTGAAACTTAATAAAAAGGTGTTCGATGAAAGCTATTTGATTTCTCTAGTGAAACGGCTACAAATTGAAATTTTAGCACAAAAGTCTGGATTTCGTTCTGATATTCTAAGTATTGCTGAGCAAATTAATCAGGATTGGTGGAACCAAAAAGGAGAAAGATTTCTTAAAGGAGTTAAGAAATGATTTCAAATTCTGTAGTTGTTGAGACTAATTTGATATTCTCTGCTTTGGTTCCTAAAGCATCAAAAATTAGAAATATTTTGTTTGAGAGTAATATGACGTTTTATGCTCCCAACTTTTTGATAACAGAGATATATACTCATAAAGACAAGTTAATCAAAAATTCAAAACTTACAGAATCAGAGTTTTATTTTTTGCATTCTCGTTCATTAACAGTTTAAAAGTATTGAAACTACGAAGTCAAATATATAGAAATAATGAAAATCCATATGACTGAAAGAAATCCGTATGGACGGACTCCCTTTGGTCGTTGAATATTGTATGTTGAGTGTTGAATGTTGAATCCCCTATAATGATTTGGCATTTTACAAATACCCACTACAAATAACATAGAGCCCAAATAAGCTTGTTATTAAAAAACCTTACGATACGAAGTTAGTCCGTACGAAGCGAAGCAAGCAACACGAAGTCCATCCATACGGACTCCTTTTAGTCGTATGAAGCGAAGCAAATCCGTATGGACGGATTCACTTCGTATCATTAGTACGTATGTATCCGTATGAATGGATTTAAATAAATAACCTTAGTAAAAATTGTGAATATATTAATCATCCCCCCTTACTGTTTTTTTCTGATATTTTCACATTTTTTCTTTTCGTTTCAATTTCTTTCATTACTTTTGGTGAGACGATTAATAAAATACTAATACGTTATTTTTGAAAAATATTCACAAAAAACAAAAATCATGAAAAAATTAATGTTAATCTTTATTTGCCTGATTATTTCAAGCCATGCACTGAAATCTCAGGAAGTAAACAAAATTTTTACTTCAAAAGAAGCTATATGGTACGGACTGGATTTTTCCAAAGTCAAACTTATAGGTTCTGAAGGTTTTACCGATGCTTTGAAAATTAAAAATGTTTTCTTCTCATCATGGAACAATTTAATTATTAATGAATATAATTCAAAAGAAAAGGAAGGGCTTGGAATAGTATTTATTATGGAAAGCCTTGATAAACCTAAAAGAACAGCAACAATGTGGGTTACATTTTTTGACATTGCTTCCAAAACAGTTCTTCTAACCGAAAAAATGAGTGGTAAGCCAGGTGGTGCCGGGTTTAGAAATTACTGGGCAAGAACTTATTATAATGTTATGGCTAAAATTAAAAAGACTGAATACTTGAAATGGGAAAAAGAATATAATAAATAATATTTCTGTCTTATAATTCATTTATTAATTAAAATAAAAAACAATGAAAACATTAAAAATTTTATTAATTGGTATAGCCATTATTTTTTCCGGAATGGTTAATGCTCAAAAGATTAAATTGGTATCGGGAAATCTGAATTTCTTAAAAGGACAAAAAATCATAAAAGTAGATTATAATTATGATGATATGTCTGTTGGCAAATTTGATAATGAAGAAGATTATATTGCCAAAAAAGTTAAAGATTATAATGATGATGAGCCGGGAAAAGGTGATAAATGGCGTGAGGCTTGGTTTAATGACAGGGCTGACAGATTTCAACCAAAATTTGAAGAATTAATAAACAAATATTTGGAAAGCAGCGGAGTAATCATTAGTGCTGCAAGCAAAGATGCAAAATACACTATGATATTAAAAACTACTTTTACCGAACCGGGATATAATATTGGTATTTCGCGAAGGCCCGCACTGATAAATGTCGATGTAATATTTATTGAAACGGGTAATCCGGATAAAGAATTGGCAAAAATTACAATGACAAAATCTCCGGGTTCAGGTGGATGGGGAGCTGATTATGATACAGGATATAGAATACAGGAAGCTTATGCCAAATGCGGTAAAGAATTAGGGAAATATTTGTCTAAAAAAGCCTTTTAATAATTTTTAAACTATGAATCCCTCTTTTGACTTTGAAGATATACAACCTTATAATGATGAAGAAATAAATCCTGCTTTAAGGAGGATCACTGCAGAACCTGTATTCCAAAATGTTCTTGATTACCTTTTCCCTGACAGACCTAATGAAGAAATAATTTCGGAAATTCATACAATTACTTCTGCAATTGAATTTCAGAAAGTATTTATGCACCCGGCTATCAGGTCAATTGTAAAACAAACCTCCGATGGTCTGACTTGCACAGGGTTTGAAAATATTAATCCTGATAATGCTTATTTGTTTATTGCAAATCACCGTGATATTTTGCTTGATTCGGCCATTTTACAAATACTGCTGGTTGAGCATGATTTTGAAACATCGGAAATTACATTCGGAAGTAATCTAATGACATCCGAATTTGTTATTGATGCCGGCAAAGTAAACAGAATGTTTAAAGTTTTTCGTGATGGCACAAAAAGGGAAATGCTTGTTAATTCAAAACGATTGTCTGCCTACATGCGTTATTCCATTACAAAGAAAAACACTTCTCTTTGGATTGCTCAACGAAAAGGACGCACAAAGGATGGAAATGATAAAACAGAACCCGGCTTGCTAAAAATGTTAAACATCAGTGGTACCGGCAATTTTATTGAAAATTTCACAGAGCTTAACATAGTACCTCTTACTATTTCGTATGAATATGAACCTTGCGATGTTTTGAAAGTAAAAGAATTGTATTATTCGTTAAAAGCTCCATACAAAAAAAGCCCTGGTGAAGATTTGAACAGTATAATTACAGGCATCACTCAGCAAAAAGGAAGAATTCATTTTTCAGTAGGAAAACCGGTTAATGATAAGTTATATGAAATAGAAGAAAGAGCTAATAATGATAAAATTAATCAGTTGACACGAATGATTGACAAACAAATTTATGAAAATTATAAGCTTTGGAAGACAAATTATATTGCTTATGATATATTATATAATGAAAAAAAATACATAAATAATTATACATCTGAAGAAAAGAAAGCCTTTAAGAATTATATAACTAAACAGCTTAATAATATAAAAGGGGATAAAAATATATTAGAAAAAATGCTCCTGAATATCTATACTAATCCTGTTGAAAACAAAAATAAATTTCATTAATTGCCTTTACCGCCCTGTCGGAAAAGAAATCACAACACGGGAAAATTCTGAATATTCCGTCCTCTTTAACTTCCGGATTACAAATTAAAAGAATTTCTGACTGGTCGTTTCTGTTACAAATCTCACTATAAGTAAAAACCACCCTGTAACCATCATCTGCAACAACAGCAAATAACCCTTTCTGCAGATTCTCTTTTGTAGGTTTAAAATGTTTCCCTAACACTTTCTTTAACAAAACACCTTTAAAGGGCTGAGTACTATGAATACCTCTGCCTCTCCCGTAAAAAATTGTATTAAATGTTTCAATCTGTAAATCTTCCGGATTTGAATAAAGTGTTTCAACAATTTTATCTTTATTAAAAATATCAATTTTGGAAGAGTACAAATCTTGTTTTCCTCTCTCAACTTTAAATGACTTTTTATATGATTTTACCGTTATTTTGTTTGGATTTGTAATATTCCTTTCGGTAATTAAATCACTTGATATTATAAGTTTGCTTTCTACAGGTAATTCCCAAAGCTCTTTTGTTTTTGAAGGAACAATCCGCATTACTTTTGCTGCAACAATTATCTCATGTAAATGATTAGGATAAAAAATTTCACCCCAGCTTATTAATACTTTTTCTCCCGAATCATTTTCCACTTCAACATAAAGGTCAATTATCGGCTTGAATTCATTTCTATTTTTCTTTTTTAATACTCTTTTATTCAGAATATCATATAAAGAATATCCATCATACCTGTATGCTCCTACAAAAGAATTACCATCTTCGTCAAGCAATGTTTCTTTAACAATTACAGAATGTAAAGGTAAACCGGAAAAATCAACTTTTCCGGGATTTTCAATTTCTCCTGTTACATCAATGTTTTTAATGTTTAAAGCATAGGTTTCTGCATTATCATAAAAATCGTTTGTTTTATCTGTTGTATCAGCTTCTTTAATAATTATTTGCCGGTTCTTTTTAGTAACCTGGCTATTGTTTTGTTTATCAGGATTATTATTACATGATGAAATAATTAAACCGATTGATAATACTAATGCTATTTTTTTCATAATTCGAATAAATTTAATTTTAACCTGAATCATTTTTAAACATTCTTAAAATATTTTAATCCCTATTTTGACTATTCTGTCTTTTCCACGAATATCTTTTAAAAGTAAGATATTTCCTATTTTTTTTACTTCTAACATTTTTACAACACTTGCTCCAAAATTTTCATTTATTTCAAAATACAACATTCCGTTTTCTTTTAAATGTTCTGTTGCAAAATCAGAAATTGCTTCATAAAAAATCAAAGGATTGTTGTCAGGAACAAACAAAAACTCCTTTCTTTCATAATCAAGCACATTTTTATTCATTAGTTCTTTTTCGGATTCACGGATATAAGGCGGATTGCTGACAATAATATCAAATTGCGGAAGATTTTTCCAAAGCTTTTTATTTAGAATATCAAGACAAATAAATTTTATATCAACTTTACTATTTTCAGAATTTATTTTAGCTGTTTTCAGAGCTTTGGGAAAGTTATCAATTGCATATACTTTTGAAAAAGGAATAAATTTTTTCAGGCAAATTGCAATGCAGCCACTCCCGGTTCCTATATCAAGAATATTAATTTCTTCTTTATTGTATTTGTAATCCTTAACTATCAAGCTTACCAATTCTTCAGTTTCCGGTCTGGGAATCAGCACATCGGGATTAACAATAAAATCCAGTCCTAAAAAATTTGTCTTCCTGAAAATATATTGAACCGGCTTGAACTTTTTCAGGTCTTTTACTGCAAAATGGATTTTCAGAAGCTCGGATTCATTAACCCTTAGTTCGGTATTCAATAAGATATCTGTTCTTGACAAACCGGCATATTCTTCAAAAATCAAATGCAGCAAATTTTTAATCTCCTTATTTTCATATAAGCCATCCAACTCATTTGAATAATATTTAAAAATATCTATAATCTTATTTGACCTGACTTTCATGTTTCAAAATTAAGAAAATAATGTATATTTGACGAAAAGTATTAATAAAATTATTTTAACATGAGAGGCGATATTTTAATTATTAACGAAGATCACAGAAAGGCTGCACGTCAGGTTGTTGATCTTATTTTTGATAAAATAAAAAGCAAAAAAGGCAAATATATTATTTCAGTAGCAGGCGAATCCGGTGCGGGAAAATCAGAAATTGCTGCTTCAATTGCCGAAGTACTTTCTGAAAAAAACATCTCAAGTTTCATTTTTCAACAGGATGATTATTTTGTGTATCCGCCTAAAACAAATGCTAAAATGCGGATAATAGACATACGTCAGGTTGGAATGTCGGAAGTTAAACTTGATTTGATTGATGAAGAATTAAAGACGATTCTTGACGGAAATTTTAAAATTGAAAAACCTTTGGTTATTTTTGAAGAAGACCGGATTGATAAAGAAATCGTTAATCTTGAAAACGTTAAAGTAATTATTGTTGAAGGAACATACGTAACTGCTTTGAAAAATATTGACCAACGAGTATTTATTGACAGGGATTTAAACGACACAAAAGAATCGCGTAAAAAAAGAAACCGTGAAAAACAGGACAAATTTCTTGAAGCCATTCTTTTAATTGAGAATAAGATAATCTCGCCACAAAAATCTCTTGCAGATATTATTATCACAAAAGATTATGATGTAGAATCTGTAAACAGTTAATTGGGAATAGATTGGAATGAAATATTAAATAGCTCTATGCAGAGTCTGTCAAAAAATCCGAAAGTTTAAATAAATATTAAAATCACAAAACTTGTCCGTATGGATGACAAGCACCAAATTCCAAAACTTGTCCGTATGGATAAATTACAATAAATAAAATTCAAAAAATAAAATAAAATATGACACAAAAAAAATTCAAACATATTGCCATGTTAAGCACACATGGTTATTTTGATCCGGTTCCTAAACTTGGCAGAACCGATACAGGCGGTCAGGTTGTTTATGTGCTGGAATTAGCAAAAGCCATCTCTAAATCAGGAATTAAAGTTGATATTTATACCCGGTGGTTTGACGGCTCACAAAATCAAATTGATCCCGTACCAGGTTATCCGGATGTAAATGTTATCAGAATACCGGCAGGACCCTGGGAATTTATCCCTAAAGAAAAAATTTATGATGTCCTTCCCGCTCTTTCCAAAAACATGATAAATTTTATTAATGAAAACCAACTTGATTACGACCTCTTTCACGGACATTATGTTGATGCAGGAATCGTTACTATTGCCGTAGCAAAAGCTTTACAAAAACCATCATATTTTACTGCACACTCTCTCGGTGCATGGAAACAAGAGCAAATGGGTGGTATTCCTGAAGAAATGGAAAAAAAGTTTAATTTCAAATTAAGGATAAGCGAAGAATTAAAAATTTTTAAAACCGTTAATGCTCAAACGGTAACTTCCGAAGTTCAGTTGGAAAAACTGCATGAACTATACAATTATTATGCTGACAATATTATTGATATTCCTCCCGGTGTTGATGTTCACACTTATCATATTCCAACTGAAAAAGAGAAAAAAATCAAAACCAACCTGCCCGAAAAATACATTTTTTGCCTCAGCAGAATTGACACAAACAAGGGGCACGATCTTTTACTTCACGCTTTTAATATTGTGAGAAAAGAAATAAAAGATATTTATTTGGTAATCGGAGGCGGTTCAACAAATCCGAAACCAAGGGAAATTGGTGTGTTTGATATGATGAAAAATATTATTGCCGAAAAAGGTATGGGCAACAGAGTTAAATTAATTGGTTATGTACCTGACGAGATGATGGTACCATATTACCAGCAGGCACAACTTTTTGTTTTGCCATCATTATTTGAACCCTTCGGTATGACAACTCAGGAAGCGATGGCTTGTGGAAAGCCGGTAGTAGCTTCTGTTTTCGGTGGAATACGGAATGTGATTGATAATGGTGTAAACGGATTATTGGTTGACCCTTCCAAACCTAAAGAATTTGCAGAAGCAATCATTAAACTTTTAAAAGATAATAAATTAAGGGAAAATATCGGAAAAGAAGCTTATAACACAATCCAAAAATATTATAGCTGGGAAGCTATTGCAGGCAGATTCCTGAAGTTTTATTCCGATTATTATGATTATTAGCTTGTTTATTAATTACAATAGTTCGTTAATAATATCAAAATAAATAAATAATCAATAAAAAACAGAAATCAAAATGGAAATAAATACAATAATGAGAGAACAGATTTTTCAAGTCATAAAAAATCAAATTAAACAAAATGATCCTCCTGAAACTAAATTAACATCTGAAAGATTAAGAAAGGAAGGTTTTTCAAAATTTGAAACAAAACAGCTAATTGGACAATGTGTTGCTGTTGAATTATTTAATGTTATGAAATATAAAGAACCTTTCAATTTGGAGCGATACACTAAAAATCTATTGGGTTTACCAAAAGAGCCATTTGAAGAAAATTAAAATGAATATACCATTACTTCAAACATTTTTGCTAAGTATTTGATTGATAAGATGTATAAATTATCAAAAAAGAAGAAAATATTAAAAAATATTGGCACTAAACAAAACCCAATATGGATATTAAATTGATGGCAAAATAGTTGGTTTTTAAACAATTAAAGATAAGAAAGATAAAAAAAACAGAAATAGTATTGATTTAACTATTGAAGATAAACTATCAAAAGAAGATGTAATTAAAATTTTATCATGCAAAATATTTACAACAAGATCATTGAAATAAAAAACATAGGCAAAAAAGCCGCTCTTTGTATCATTACAGAGACAGAAGGTTCTACTCCAAGGAAAACAGGCTCTAAGATGATAGTATTTGAGGATAAAAGTATATTCAGTACAATTGGCGGCGGAAGTATTGAATTGCAGGTTATTAATGATGCAGCAAATGTGATCTCAGCTAATTCACCCGGAAAATTTTCATACAATTTAGAAAAAGACTTTGAAATGCACTGCGGCGGTTATGTTGAAGTCTATATTGAACCAATATTAAGCACTAAAAAACTTTTTATCTTTGGGGCAGGACACGTTGGAAAGGCAACGGCAAAATTAGCTTCTCAATTCGGATTTAATATTACGGTATTTGATGATAGACCTGAAATTTTTAATGATTTGAAAATACCAAATACAAGTTTTGTTACCAACAATTATTTTAAGGCAATCGACGAAGCCCATTTTGATGATAACACTTATATAGTTGTAACCACTCCAAAACATGCGTATGATGAGGACATCACAGCCATATGTGCTAAAAAGCCGCATGCTTATCTTGGAATGATAGGTAGTGAGAAAAAAGTAGCTACAGCAAAACAAAAATTCCTGCGAGAGAAAGATTTGACTGAAAAGGAAATTGAAAAAATTGATATGCCTATCGGAATAAAATTCAATGCTCAAACACCTGAGGAAATTGCTATAAGTATTGTAGCAAAGCTAATTGACATAAAAAACTCTTTTGAATGATAATGCAGAATTCTACAAATATTATTAAATTTGTACTTGACGATAAAATCGTTGAGCTTAACCTAAGCAATCATCCACAATTTAAACCAACTACAACAATTTTAAATTATTTGCGGTCGCTTCCAAATCATAAAGGAGTAAAAGAAGGATGTGCCGAAGGTGATTGCGGAGCCTGCACAGTTGTTTTAGGTGAGCTTAACGAAAACAACAAAATCTCATACAAATCAGTTACTTCCTGTATAGTTTTCCTGCCGCTGATCCATGGCAAGCAATTAATTACAGTTGAAAACATCGCTCAAATAAAAGATGGTAAAACTATTTTACATCCAATACAACAAGCTATTATTGAAACCAATGGAAGCCAGTGTGGTTATTGTACTCCCGGAATAATCATGTCGCTTTTTGCTCTTTACAAAAATTTTAATAATCCCTCACTGGAAATAGTTGAAGATGCCCTTACCGGCAACCTTTGCAGATGCACCGGATATAAACCGGTAATTGACGCAGCATCCAACGCTTGTACAAAAAACGGAATTGATCATTTTACAGAAAAAGAACCCGAAATTATAAAATTACTTGAATCAATAAACTCAAACAAGCAACCTATCTCAATTATATCCAAACATCAAAAATATTTTCGTCCTTTGACATTAAAACAAGCATTGATATTAAAAGAAAAATATCCGTCAGCAATCCTCATTAACGGAGCATCGGATATAGCTATAAAACAAACAAAAAATAAAGAGTTATTAACTGAAATCATTGATATATCAAACATTGAGGAACTTAAGTATTTTTCTGAAGACAATAATTATTTTTATTTCGGGACCGGTTTAACCCTTGAAAAATTAAAAGCAATCAGTAAAAATAATTTGCCCCCGCTTTACAATATTTTGAAAATTTTCGGCTCGCTACAAATAAGAAACACGGCTACTATTGGGGGAAATATCGGTTCTGCTTCACCAATCAGCGACCTGCTGCCTTTGTTATTTACTTACAAATCAAAGATTAAACTTAAAAGTTCAAAAAATGAAAGAACAATAAAAATATCCGAATTTATCAAGGGATACAGGTCAACGGATATTCATACAAATGAAATAATTACGGAAGTGATAATTCCGAAACCACAAAAAGGAGTAATCATAAACTCTTACAAAATCTCAAAAAGAAAAGACCTTGATATTTCAACAGTTTCAGCAGCTTTCAGAATTGAATTTGATAAAAATAAAATCATTAAAGATATAATTTTAGTTTTCGGAGGAATGGCTGAAACAACAAAACGGGCAACAAAAACCGAGAACTTTCTTTTAAACAAAAACTGGAACAGGCAAAATGTTGAGCAAGCAATGAACATAATTTATAATGAATTTAAACCTATTTCAGATGCAAGAGCCGAAGCAGATTCACGGAAGATTGCCTGTAAAAATCTGTTATTAAAATTTTGGCTGGATATTTAAGGAAAACAAGTCTTCAGTCTTCAATCGGCAGTCAGCATGAGGAAAACAGCCGACTTGTTTCTTATTTATTATTAATAAGTCTGGTCTAAAAAGTAAAAATTTAATACTAATGAATAAAAAAAGTCCATATATATTAAACCCTTTATTTTTTTTACTTTTATTTATCAATTGCGCCTTTTGCCAAACAGGAGAAATTAAGATTCAGTTTATTGGTAATTGTGGATTCTATATGACTGATGGTGATTTGAATATTTTGGTTGACTATCCTTATGTTTCAGGTGCTTATGGATATATGACTTATGACAAAAAAAAGGTGAAAAAATTTGAAAAAGGTTTTTGCCTGTTTACTCACGGACATGCAGATCATTGGAGCCGCAAAGCTTTTAAAAAACTTAACCTTAAGCTTTTTGCACCTGATCAGGTTGCTTTAGGATTAAGCGGGAAAAAGAAGTTAAAAAAGAAAGATTTTAATCAGTTTAAAGATTTCAAATTCGAAGCCTTTATTACCCCACATAGATTTTCAATAAAACATTATTCCTATCTGATAACCTGGCATAAATTAAAAATATATTTTACCGGTGATGCAGAAAATCCGGATTATTTACTTTCGATGAAAAACCTTGATATTGCTATTGTAAACACATGGCTTCTTAAAGCAATAAAAAATCAAAATAAAACTATTGATGCAAAAAAAATTATTGTTTGTCACCATAGAACTGGTGAAAAAGTTGATGCCGGACAGGAATTCGTTAAGATTGAGCAATACGAAACAATTTCGATAAAATACTGATTTATATTTATAACTAAGCTTCAAACTTTGATTATTGACTAAACTATGTTATGAAAAATTTAGCCCATGACAGCATCATAAAACATGTAACCGGAGAATCCGTTTATGTAAACGATATTCAGGTAAACAGCCAATTGCTTTACGGAAGGATAGTTTACAGTAAATTCGCTCATGCGAAAATTATATCTTACGATTTAAGCAAAGCCAAAAGGTTTCCAGGAGTTCATGCTGTTCTTGATTTTAAAGATATTCCGGGTAAAAATCAAATTGGCCCCGTTGTTAAGGATGAATTTTGCTTAGCTGAAAATGAGGTTAATTTTATCGGGCAGGCAATGTTTTTAATAGCTGCCGAAAATGAAGAAATAGCAATTGAAGCCGAAAAGCTAATTGAAATAAAATATGAAGAGTTAGAACCGATTCTTGATATTGAAACAGCAATCAAAAAAAATAATTTGCTGGCACCGCCACGTAAAATTGAATGTGGAAATTTTGAAAAAGCATTTATTTCATCAAAAAATCAAATTAAAGGGAAATTAAGAACAGGCTCTCAGGAGCACTGGTATCTTGAAACCCAGTCATGCCTTGTTATACCGGGAGAAGACAACGAATTAATAATTTACAGTTCAACCCAACATCCTTCCGAAACACAGTCTGTTGTTGCCGAAGTTCTTGGGATTAATAAAAATGACATTGAAGTTGAAGTTCGTCGTCTGGGTGGTGCGTTTGGCGGTAAAGAAACGCAGGCTAATCATTATGCAGCTTGGGCAGCCCTGCTTGCTAAGGCAACTAATCGCCCGGTCAAAATTCATCTGTCACGTGATGACGACCAAATAACGACCGGTAAACGACATCGCTTCCTCTCAACATATAAGGTCGGGTTTACTGATGAAGGAATTATTAATGCTCTTCAAGTTGAACTAAATTGCGATGCAGGCTCTTCAAACGACCTTACTTTAGCTATTTTGTCACGTGCAATGTTTCATGTTGATAACTGCTACTTTATACCAAACCTGAAAGTTACAGGCAAGGCATGGAAAACAAATCTTCCTTCCAACACGGCTTTTAGAGGATTTGGTGCACCACAGGCTATGGCTGTAATTGAAACGATTATTGATAAAATCGCAAGATATTTAAAAAAAGACCCTGCGAAAATAAGGTATAATAATTTTTACAAACTCAATTCAAATAATATCACACATTACGGCGAAATAGTTGAAAACAACCGGCTTTTTAAACTTTACGACCAACTGATAAAATCTTCGGACTATTTTAAAAGAAGAAAAAAAATAAACAAATTCAATTCTGAAAATGAATTTTATAAAAAAGGACTTGCTTTAACTCCGGTAAAATTCGGTATTTCTTTTACAACTTCTTTCCTCAATCAGGCAGGAGCGCTTGTAAACATTTATAAAGACGGCACTGTACTGGTTAATCACGGCGGCATTGAAATGGGACAGGGATTAAACACAAAAATCCTTCAGGTTGCTTCAAGTGAACTTGGAATCAGTATTGATAAAATCAAATCCAGCCCTACTAACACTTCAAAAGTCCCGAACACCTCTGCAACAGCAGCTTCTACCGGCTGCGATCTGAATGGAATGGCTGTTAAAAATGCAATTGAAAAACTAAAATCAAGAATTACAAAAGTAGTGATTGAAGAATTTAACAAAAAATTTGAAGGCAAACCATCTGAAAATAAAAATATTATTTTTAAAAATAATGAAATATCAGATATCACTAATTATAATAAAAAAATATCATTTGACGAAATCATAAAAAAATCATACTTAAAACAAATCAGCTTAAGTGCAACCGGATTTTACAAAACTCCAGGCATTTATTTTGACAGGAAAAAAGCAAAAGGACGCCCATTCTATTATTATGCATTTGGGATGTCGGTTTCGGAAGTTTTACTGGACATATTAACCGGACATCATGAAATTATTCGAACAGATATTTTACATGATGCCGGCGATTCAATAAATCCGCAGATTGATATCGGACAAATTGAAGGCGGTTTTATTCAGGGTGTTGGATGGTGCACTACCGAAGATATGAAATGGGACAAAAAAGGAAATTTATTAAATCATTCGCCTGATACTTATAAAATACCGACTGTCAGGGATATTCCAAAGGATTTCAGAGTTGAGCTTTTAAAAGGTGTTCCAAATCCAAACACAATTAAAAAAAGTAAAGCGATCGGCGAACCTCCGTTCATGTTTTGTTTTTCGGTTTGGCTGGCAATTAAAGACGCAATTTCTGCGGTAAATAATCATAAAACCGAACCGGATTTTTCATTACCTGCAACAAATGAAGTTATTTTGCAGGCAATAGAAAAAATGCGAAAGGTTTAATAAATTTCAATTTTTATGCTATACCTGATTTCTGCCATAATAATTTCAACAAGCATTTTTATAACTTTTAAATTTTTTAAAAGATTTAAGATTGATAATTTTCAGGCAATTACTGTTAATTACGTAATTGCTTCGGCTTTCGGTTTTTTGATTTATTCAGGCGATTTTACATTTGCTACCATTCCGCAAAGAACATGGTTTCCGTATGCATTAATTGCCGGTATTTTATTTATATGCGTTTTTTTACTTTTTGCCCTTTCTTCACAAAAGGCAGGTGTTGCTTTAACAGCAGTTTCAAGCAAGATGTCTGTGATTATACCTGTAATCTTCGGAGTGATATTATATAACGATTCCATGAATTTTATAAAGATTATTGGAATTCTTGCTGCATTAATTGCATTTTATTTAACCTTAAAAAAGGATAACAAAATTAAGGTTTATTCAAAATTTATAATTTTACCTGTTTTACTTTTTTTCGGAAACGGAATAACCGATGCCTTTTTAAAATATTCCGAACATAATTTTATCTCAAATGAAACAATCTTATTCCTTGCAACGGTATTTACAATTTCTTTAATAATCTGTATTGGTATTTCAACCGGAAGATATTTTATGTTCAAACAAAAAATACACCTTAGAAATATAATCGGCGGGATAATTCTTGGTTTTTTGAATTTCGGCACAACATATTATCTAATACTGGCAATGGGTGTGTTTCAAAGCACAGTGCTGTTTCCGGTTCAAAATGCAGGAATAGTTGTTTTATCAGCTTTAGCAGGATTTTTAATTTTTAGAGAAAAACTATCGGCTATCAACTGGACAGGAATTCTTTTATCAATCATTGCAATTTTATTGATTGCTTTTGCATGAATTTTTACTTTAAATATAATTATTTTATCTTTACTTTAAATGCTTTTTGAAGATACATACAAAACAATAGAAAATATTTCCGAAGGCTTATTCAAAGATCGCGGAAGTAAATTTATTGCCCATGCAATACCTGTAAATAACGAAAACCAGGTCAAAGAACATTTGTCGGCTTTACGAAAAAAATACCATGATGCACGGCATCATTGTTATGCATATCAATTGGGCTTTGACAAGTCCTCGTACAGAATAAATGACGACGGTGAGCCTTCAGGCACTGCCGGAAAGCCAATCTTCGGGCAAATATTATCGCATGATCTTACAAATATTTTAATTGTTGTTGTCAGGTATTTCGGAGGAACAAAATTAGGTATAGGCGGGTTGATCAATGCTTATAAAACATCTGCAAAAGATGCCTTAAACAATGCAAAAATTATAGAAAAGACAATTAACGAAGTTTATGAAATTATTTACGATTATCCCGTAATGAATGCTGTAAAAAAAATTATTAAAGAAGAAAATATTACGCAGACAAGTCAAAAATTTGATTTAAATTGCAAAATAATATTTTTAATAAGAAAAAGCAATTCATCATGAATTTATGATAAATTTAGAAAAATAAAAGGATAAACAATCAATTATTTACACACGAAATAAAAAATT
>JAUXFX010000231.1 GCA_030622635.1 Bacteroidota bacterium | reverse complement strand
TCGGTATATTTTGAAATCCATTCGTGGACTTTTAAGTTTTTGTTCTCGTTGTCTAATAACATTATAATTTATTTTAATTAACTTAGCATCTTACTCCCTGTTATACCTGTAAAAAGCATGGCATGCTCCTTCGTTTGAAACCATACATGCACCAACCGGATTGTTCGGAGTGCAAGCATTACCGAATAATTTACAATCTTTCGGGTTTTTTAAACCTTTTAATATCTCTCCGCAAATACATCCTTTGTGTTCAATAGTTGGTTCAACTTCAACTTCTATTTTATTTTCTGCATCAAAATTGCTGTATTTTTCTCTTATTTTCAATCCGCTTTTTGGTAAAACTCCTAATCCTCGCCACCAGTCGTCTCTTAATTCAAACACTTCATTCATTATTTTTTGAGCTTTGATGTTGCCTTCGGGTTTTACTGCCCTTTTATATTCAATTTCAACTTTGGGGTTATTTGTTTCAAACTGTTTAACAAGCATATAAATTGATTTCATCATATCAAAAGGTTCAAATCCTGATATAACGCAACACAAACCGAATTTTTCAGCAATATCGGTATAAATAGCTGAGCCGGTTATTGTACTCACATGTCCGGGAGCTATATAGCCGTCAATTTTTATACCTTCATCAATTAATGCAGCCATTGCAGGAGGCATGATTTTATGAGAACTGAATAAATAAAAATTTGAGATTTTTTGTTCTGCTGCATTTAAAATTCCGACTGCACTGCCCGGAGCAGTTGTTTCAAAACCTATCCCAAGAAAAATTACTTTTTTATCCTTGTTTTCTTTTGCAATTTTTAAAGCATCAAGTATAGAATAAACAATACGTATGTCTGCGCCGTTTGCTTTTTCTTTATCTAATGTAGATGTTGAGCCCGGAACCCTTATTAAATCGCCATAAGTAGTTATAATTACATTATCTAAACGACTATATGCAATTGATTGGTCAATAAATTTATTGCTTGAAACACAAACCGGACATCCCGGTCCTGAATGTAATTTTATTGTTGGGGGAAGAAGTGCAGGAATGCCAAATTTATGTATTGACATTGTATGCCCGCCACAGACTTCCATTAATGAAATATTTTTTGTGGAAATTCGTCTTATGTTTTCTGCAAGTTCTAAAACAAGATTTTTATCCCTGTATTCGTCAATATATTTCATACAATCCTTTCTCCTGTTATCTTTTCCTCTTCATCTAATTGCCGGTTAAATTCTTCAAGTTCCTTAAAAATTTTTAATGTTTCTGCGGCATCTTCTTTACTTAATTTTTGAATTGCAAAACCCGTATGTAGTAAAATATAATCACCTATGTTAACATCATCAATCATTTGAAGGCTTGCATTGTATTGTGCACCTCCAACAGAAACAACTGCATTGTTCCCGTCAATTGATTCAACTTTTGCAGGAATACTTAAACACATATTTTTGTAGAATTTTAGTTCTTATTAATTAGTTTCAGGTTTCAGGTTCCAGGTTTCAGGTTGCTGTGGCTTGTTAAAACATTCCATTTCTCTTATAGGAAAGATCGAAAAGAATTTCAAATTAAGTTCCTCTAAAAATATCATAGAAATGGAATGTTTAAAAAAGATCCATCTCCCTCCGCTTTGCTGCAATAGCAAGCTGTCCTAATGCTATGCCGCCATCATTGGTTGGAATGCTTTTGTGTGAAAAAACATTAAAACCATTATTTTTAAGTAAATTCTCAACTTTTTCCAAAATATACCTGTTTTGAAAGCTTCCTCCTGACAGAACTACTTTATTTATATTATGATTTTTCCTGATATCTGAAACGACTGCAAAAATAATATTAATAATTGTATTATGAAATTTGGCTGAAATTACAGAAGCTTTTATTCCTGATTTTATATCATCAACTATTCCTTTAAATGTTTTATTGAATTTTATTGTTTGTCTAATCTCAAAATCGTAATATTCATTACAATTATCATCCAACAAAGATTCCAGACGCATAGGTGCTTCAGCATGAAAAGTTGAAAAAGTGCAAATATTTGTTAAAGCCGCAACAGCATCAAATAACCTTCCTGCACTTGAAGCTAACGGACAATTAATATTTTTATCAATCGCATAAAGCAATAAATCAATATCATCGTTATTTATATTTTCTAAAAACGGAAGATTAAAATTTAAAAAATCCTTCCCGAAAAATTTATACAAAAAAGAAACAGCCATTCGCCATGGATTTTTTGTTGCCTTATCTCCTCCCGGCATAGGAATATAATCAAAATGAGTTATACGGTTATAAGCATTTAAGTCGCAAACAAAAAATTCTCCACCCCAAATTTTATTATTTTCCCCAAGTCCTACACCGTCAAAAGCCACACCAATCACCTTTTCATCAAGACCATGCTCAGCCATACATGAAGCGATATGTGCATGATGATGTTGAATTTGAATCTTTGGTAATTCTAAGTCGTTTGCATATTTAGTTGACAGATAATCAGGGTGCTTATCGCATGCTATCAGTGTTGGTTTTACCCTGAATAATTTTTTAAACTGCTCAATTGTTTCTGTGTAAAATTCAAGTGTTTCAATATTTTTCAAATCACCGATATGTTGACTTAAAATTGCCTGTTTGCCTTTTCCAATGCAAAAACAATTAACAAGTTCGGCACCAGTAGCAAGAATACCGTCAGCATTGATTTTCAATTCAACAGGTGTTGGAGTAAATCCCCGTGAGCGCCTGATAATTCTTTCTTTGTTATTCACTACCATTGCTACCGAATCATCAGTACGATTATATATTTCCCTGTTGTAAATCAGCAAAGCATCCGAAATACCTGTCAATTGTTTTTTAGCTTCCTCATTATCAATAATAATAGGTTCGTCGGAAATATTTCCACTTGTTAAAACAATTACAGGAATATTTAATTTTTCAAAAAGCAAATAATGAAAAGGCATATACGGAAGCATCACACCAATAGTATCAAATCCGACATTGACATCAGGTGCAAGTTTTTTCTTTTCATTTAATAACAGGATGGGACGTCTCCATGATTGCAGCAAAGAAGCATGCACATCATTTACAACTGTATAATCTTTCAGACTTTCAATATCAGAAAACATAACAGCAAATGGTTTTCCGTCGCGATTTTTTGCTTCTCTCAATCGTTTTACAACTTCTTCATTTTGTGCATCGCAAGCTATATGAAAACCGCCAAGCCCTTTAATAGCTATAATTTTACCTGCTTCAATTAATTCACAAACAATTTTAAGTATTTTTTGAAAATCATTAATTATTTTTCCTTTGTAAATAAGTTCATATTCAGGACCACAAATTGAACAGGCAACAGGCTGTGCATGAAAGCGACGGTCTGAAATATCTTTATATTCAGCAGCACAGGATTTGCACATAATAAAAGGAGCCATGGTTGTTTTTTTTCTGTCATAAGGCAGGTCTTTGATAATTGTAAACCTCGGACCGCAATTTGTGCAATTGATAAACGGGTAGTTTATCCTGTTCGGCTGGATTTTCATATCTTTCAGACATTCGTCACAAACCGAAATATCCGGGCTGATATCAGTTATCTCATCAGAAGTATTTTTACTTTTTATAATCCTGAAATCAGAAAAATTTTCCGGTTCTGTTTCTTCCGAAAAAATCCTGATTATATTTGAAGCAACAGGTGCTTTTGTTTTTATTGAAGAAATAAATTTTTCAACAAACTTTTTATTTCCCTGAACTTTTATCACAACTCCGTCATTCCTGTTTTCAACCCGGCCTTTCAGGTCATATTTTTTAGCATGACGATATATAAACGGACGGAATCCAACTCCCTGAACAAGCCCTTTAACATAAACTTTTACTGTATATTTATCTTCGGCTTTTTTCAATTTTTGAGGCTTATAAATATTATTTTAAAAATGAGTAGCTAATAAGTATTAAATTAGGAATAAAAATTTCTTGGTAAATAATCTTTTGCGAAATTATAATTTTTATTAATTTAGGATTTAATTAATTTTGGAATAATCAATTATTTCAATAAAAAATGATAGTCAATCGAAAATTACATCATACATTTTGCGGAAATTTAAACAAAATTATTTCTTTTTATTTAATATTTAAAACATATATATATCTAACATATTTTAATTTATAATTATTCTAAATTATTAAAATAGTA
>JAUXFX010000272.1 GCA_030622635.1 Bacteroidota bacterium | reverse complement strand
CTTTTGATGCGAAGGAATTTTTTTTCCTGGATTACACGTAGCAGCTTCACCTGGGCTGTTAGTGGTAAATTGGTAATTTCATCTAAAAAAAGTGTTCCGCCGTTGGCAATTGAAAAATAACCTTCCTTTCGCTTTTCAGCTCCTGTAAAGGCACCTCTTTCGTACCCGAACAATTCGCTTTCGATAAGTGTATCAGGTATTGCCCCGCAATCAATTGGTATAAATGGTTTATCCTTTCTCACGCTTTTTTGGTGGATCATATTTGCTATAATTTCTTTGCCGGTCCCGCTTTTTCCCTGTATTACCACACTCATATTAGTAGGTGCAATTAAATTAACCTGCTTAATAATTTTTTTTATCTGTGGGCTTTCACCAATAAACCTCTCCGATCCGGTTTTTTCGTCTAACTGAATTTTTAATATTTCAACTTCGCGGCTCAAATTCTGAGTATGGAATGCTTTTTTTATAATGAGAATAAGTTCTTCAAAATCAAAAGGCTTGGTTAAGTAATCATAAGCCCCTAATTTCATGGCTTTTACTGCGTCATTAACATCAACATAAGCAGTAATCATTATTGTTAATATGCTTTTGTCGAACGCTATAATTTTTTCCAAAACCTTCATTCCGTTTAAACCCGGAAGCCTAATATCCAACAAAACCAAATCCGGAATATTTTTTTTAATTACTTCTAATGCTGTATAGCCATTATCAAAAGCAGTAACTTCATATCCTTCATCTTCTAATAAACTTGAAAGAAGGTGTTGCATGTCTTTATCATCTTCAGCTATTACAATTGATTTTTTCATTTTTCAGGTATTGGAAAATTAAATATTACTCTTGTTCCTTGTGTTTCGATTGCTTCAATTTTTATTTCCCCATTATGGTCTTTCATTATCTGGTAAACTAAACTTAATCCCAAACCTACACCTTCTTCTTTTGTAGTAAAAAAAGGATTAAATATTTTATGAATAATGTCATCGGGAATACCGGTACCGGTATCAACAAAAACAACTTCAATTTGACCCGTACCATGTTTATGGTTCGCCGAAATAGTTAAATTACCACCATTGGGCATTGCCTCTATCGAATTTAATATACAGTTTAAGAATGCCTGCCCCAACCATTTTTCATCTAAAAGTATATTTGGTATTTTATCAGGATAAATCTGATTAATAATTTGCACCTTATTTTTCGACAATCTTGCTTCAGTCAACTTAATGGTATTATTAATCGCATCATTGATGTTGGCATATTTAAGTGATACTTCACGTGGTTTTGCAAAAGATAAAAGTTCTGTAATGATATTATTTGCATTTTGCGAATTCCTTAAAATAATATCAAGGTAGTGTTTCATTTGCTCATTTGGTTTGTATTTTCTTAAGCAAAGCTGTGTTGAAAAAGTAATATTTCCGAGAGGGTTCCTGATTTCATGTGCTATTCCTGCTGCCATCTCACCTATTCCTGCTAAACGTTCCGAAATAATTAATTGTGTTTCCAATTGCTTTCTTTCAGCCATTTCATTCTTTAGTTGTTCATTTGTTTTTACAAGGTCTGCCGTTCGTTCTTTAACAAGTTTTTCCAGTAAGCGGTTAGCTTTCTTTTTTATTCTGTTCCTATTATAAATAAACAATAATAAAATTACAGTAATAGTGATTATAGAGAATAATATCCATTTTAATAACTTTTGTTTTTCGGTTTTTAATTTGTATATCTCATTGTCTTTCTGCAAAAGTTCAATTTCTTTTTCTTTTTTTTCGGTCTCATATTTTATCTGCATTTCTGCAATTTTCTTATTACTTTCTTCACTAAAAATACTATCGTTAATATTAGAGTAAAGTATATGATATTCAAAGGCTTTTTGGTAATTATTTTTTATAGAATAAAAATCAGAATAGTTTTTATAAATATCCATGATCAATTTTGGGGACTTAGTTTCCTCAGCTGTTTTCAAAGCCTGTTCAAGATTTGCTGAGGCCTCGTTAAGTTTGTTTTGTTTTATGTTGACTTTAGCGATATTGTTTAAAGTTTTTGAGATTTCCCATTTATTTCCAAATTCTTCAAAAATCCCTAAAGCTTTCATGTAATATTTTATAGATTCTTCATATTTGTCAAGATAGAAATAGTTAGCCCCGATATTCATTAAGGTAGTACCTGTTAATTTTTTGTTCCCAATATCTTCATAAATTTCTAATGCTTTTTGTAAATATCTTAACCCT
Organism: Bacteroidota bacterium; assembly: GCA_030622635.1. Classification (GTDB taxonomy): domain Bacteria; phylum Bacteroidota; class Bacteroidia; order Bacteroidales; family JADFUO01; genus JADFUO01. Next base: position 550 of record JAUXFX010000272.1, on the reverse strand, counting down.
GTATTTATACTGTCGGAATAAGTATAAATATTTCCAATATTGATCAATGCGCCTGCCACGCCGTTTTGATCTTGTATATCTTCACAAATTTTCAATCCGTTTTTATAATGTACTAATGCTTTATCATAGTTTTGAAGATATAAATATATATTTCCAATATTAAGATTTAAGTAAGCAATATTTTTTTCTTCGCCTATTTTACTGCCGTCAGGCAAGGTTTCTTCAAACATTTCCAAAGATTTAAGGCAATACCCAATAGCTAAATCATAGTTGCCTAAAGAATAATAGACAAGCCCTATGTTGTTTGTCAAACTGCTGATCTTTCGTTTAGTAACAATATAAATACTGTCTGTTAATTCACCCTGGTTGTCGTTAAAAATATTTTGATTGATTTTTAATGCATTTTGATAATAATTTAAAGCATTATCATAATCCCCTGCGAAATAGTATAATTTTCCAAGATTATGAAAAGATTGGACTTCTCCATTTTTGTAATTTATTTTTTTTGATAATTCCAGGGCTTGTTTGGCATATTCTTCTAATTTTTCGG
>JAUXFX010000022.1 GCA_030622635.1 Bacteroidota bacterium | reverse complement strand
TTGAATGCCATTAAAAAAGCTTTACCAGAAAATGAAGATATTGTTGAAGTTGGCATTGGAAGCGGGATTTTTGCTGCACCATTGGAGATTAAGGAAGGAATAGATCCTTCAGAAGCCATGCGTGAAAAAGCAAAAAAAAAGGATATCAGGGTTATGGATGCTGTTGCTGAAAACCTGCCTTTTGCTGATAAAAGTAAAGATGTTGTTTTAATGGTTACGACGATATGTTTTGTTGATGATATTTATAAATCATTTCAGGAGGTGTATCGTGTTTTAAAAGATGATGGATATTTCATTATTGGATTTGTCGATAAAAACAGCCAGATTGGTAAATTTTATTTAAAGCATAAAGATGAAAGTATTTTCTATAAAGATGCAACATTTTATAGAACAGAAGAATTATTTGAAATTTTGAAAGATACAGGATTTGAGATTGAAAATATATATCAAACTGTTTTCGGAGATTTAGATGAGATAAATAAAGTTCAGAAAGTATTAACTGGACACGGACAAGGTGGTTTTGTAGTAATTAAAGCTCAAAAAATAATAGGATTATGAAATTATCAGTTTTAACTGAAAATACAGCATCGGGTTATTATACAGCCGAGCATGGATTATCATATTTTATTGAATATGCTAAAAAAATTACAGGATTAATAAAAGTAAAAGCTGTTATTGGCGGTTTTCATTTAATGGGAAATAATAATCAGACAAAAAAAACCATCAAATATTTTAAGGAACAAAATATCACGGAAATTTTTCCTTCTCATTGCACAAAGTTCCCTGCATTAGTAGCTTTTTACAATGAGTTTAAAATAAAGCAAGTAACAACAGGAATGATTTTTAATTTTTAATATAATAACAGGAGGCAAATTTTATGAACATTTCAAACAGAGTAAATCAACTAAAAAAATCGGCGATTCACGAAATGACGAGATTATCGAAACAATATGATGATGTTGCTTTTTTGTCGTGGGCAAAACCAACAACCGGAACACCCAAATATATTAATGACGCAGTAATTTCTGCAATAGAAAAAGGATTAACCGGCGGATATTCTCAAAGTGAGGGATTACCCGAATTAAGAGAAGAAATTGTAAAGAAGCTCAAACGGGATAATAATATTGAGGCAAATACTTCACAAATAATTGTAACTGTAGGAGCAATTGAAGGACTCGCTGATTCTGTTATGGCGACAATTGATCCGGGTGATGAAGTAATTCTTCCTACACCTACATATTCAACTCATATTACACAAGTTCGGCTTGCTTCAGGAATACCTGTTTTAGTTCCATTAATTGAAGAAAACAATTTTGCTTTGGATACGAAAGCTATTCAAAAAGCAATTACATCTAAAACAAAAGCAATAATGTTTTGCAGTCCGAATAATCCAACCGGAACGGTTTTTTCTGAAGAATATCTTCGAAAATTGGCAGAAATTGCTCTTGAAAATAATCTCACTATTATTACTGATGAAGCGTATGAATATTTTGTTTTTGATGATGAAAAACATTTTAGTATAGCCTCAATCCCTGAATTAAGAAAAAATGTAATAACAAATTATACTTTTACCAAGACTTATGCAATGACAGGGTGGCGCATTGGCTATCTTCATGCTGATGAGGAAGTTCTTACTCAGGTTAAAAAAGTTCATATTCCATTTTCTATTTGTGCTCCTGTTGCTTCACAATATGCAGCAATTGCCGCTTTAAAAGGAAATCAGGAATGTATAGAAGAATTCAGGCAGCATTATCTAAAAACCAGAAATCTTATGTGCGAACGACTGGATAAATTAGATTCTGTTTTTCAATATAATAAGCCCGGCGGTGCTTATTTAATGTTCCCAAAAATACTGGGGGAAAAAGGAAATGATTCAATTGCATTCAGTATAAATTTATTAAAAGAAGCCAAAGTTTCAACAACACCTGGCATTGCATTTGGACCAACAGGCGAAAATCATATCCGGCTTTCCTTTTGTGTTCCTGAAGAAATGATAAATAAAGCTTTTGATAGAATGGAAGCTTATTTTAGATAATTGTTTGCGAAAAAATGGGATAGGTTGAGGCTGAGGCTTAGGAAAAAAATTGTATCCTCTCAAAAAAGCATGGTAAAATTCAGGGCAAAAGCATGAAAAATTTATATCCAATAATTACCTTAACTGTTTTATATTTGTCGTTGAATTATGTTAAATTTGTCCTGTAATGAAATTATAATACTTAAATTTTCATGCGTTTGCCCTGTGGTAAAATTGTATCCATTTAAAACAATACAAGTAGAAAAATAAAATGAGAATTAGTAATTTAAATAAAGCAATACAAAAATGTGAAAAATGCGAACTATATAAAACACGAATAAATGTTCTTACAGGTGAGGGAAATCTTAATGCCAAACTTATGTTGATTGCTCAAGCTCCCGGAGAAAATGAAGACAAGGAGGGAAAAATGTTTATTGGCCCTTCACGGAAGGTACTTGATGAATTATTTAAAGATGCAGGTATCTCAAGACGAGAAGTTTACATGACTAATTTGATTAAATGCATGCTCCCAAAAAACAGAAAACCAAAACAAGATGAAATTCAAGCTTGCAGTCAATATTTAGATAAAGAGATAGAATTGATAAACCCAAAGGTAATAATTCCTTTAGGTTACTATGCCACACAATATATTTCGAAAAAATATGAAATCAATATGCCACAATCTAAATCCGAAGCTTTCGGCAAACTCTTTTTAGCTAACAATATCAAAATATTTCCCTTATCACATCCTGCTTCTCTTATTTATAACGAATCATTTAAAAGCAAGATGGTAAATGATTATAAGAAGTTGAAAATATTATCACAAGATTGTAAATGGTATCAGGTTTGCCCCATGAAATTCTTTTATGAAAAAGGTAAACTTGACAAAAAATGGATAGAACTGTATTGTAAAGGAAATTGGCAGGATTGCGTTCGTTTTTATAAAGAAGAAAATGGAATTTATCATCCTGATAACATGTTGCCAAATGGAGAAATTGATGAAAAATTATAAGAATAATAAAGAACCATTAGAATTTTTATTGTCGAAATATAAATTCGATACAAATGAAATTGAAAAAATAAGTACAGGACAAAGATATACGGCAGTTCTTTTAAAAAACGGTAATATCGGAGTTTGTGCAAATTTTGGATATAAAATTGATACTGAAAAAAACAATTATTTGAATTTAGATTTGAAAAACTTTTCTCATCGCATTGTTTTAAATGCTTATTTTAATGCTCTGCTTAATTATTCGCATAGTTCTAAAAGTGATGTTGATATTTTTGATACTATTGATTTTGAAAAGTATAAAAAAGTCATAATGCTTGGATTTATAAAACCTGTTGTGAAACAATTTAATGAAGCCGGCATTTTAATTACTGTATTTGATTTTTTGAAAGAGGACTCTGTTTTGACTCCCATTTCTGAACAAAAGAAACTTTTAAGAGAAGCGGATGTTGTTATTTTAACTTCAACATCAATATTTAATGCTACTTTTATGGATTCAATTAATGAAACAAAAAATATTTGTGATATATTTATGATAGGACCTTCTTCTATTATGACTCCTGAACTTTTGGAATACAAGAATATTAAGATGATTTTTGGTGCTACTTTTGAGAAATTTGATGATAGAGTTTTGAAGGTTATTCAGGAAGATGGTGGAACAAGAAGATTTTTAAAATTTGAAAATAAATGTGTTTTACAAAAAGAAATAGATAAATCATATAATAAAAGACCAAATATCAATGAAGATTTATTAACCACCCCCACTCCTTAAAAAAAGGAGGGGAGTTATTGCAGGAGGATCGATTTTTGATAAAATGTTGAACGTTCAGTGTTTTTTCTTTTAAAAGCCAAATGCCAGGTTATTGCAAATGATTTGAATGTAAAAGAGGATGATATAATTTTAAAAGGAATTAATATTTAAATAATCCCCGTTTTATGAAAATTCATGATGAAATAATTTATAAACCCATAGGAATTATCCACTCACCTTTTAAAGAAGCAAAAGGAACACCAATACAACCCACTGCCGCTAAAGGTGTTGATGGGGAAATAACAATATTTAATGAATATATTGAAGGTTTAACTGATTTGGAAGGATTCTCGTATATCATACTGTTATACCATTTCCATTTATCAGGGAAAGCAATATTAAAAATAAAACCATTTATGGATGATCAAACACACGGCATATTTGCTACCCGTGCGCCGAGCAGACCGAATCCGATAGGGTTTTCCATAGTACGTCTTGTAAATATCTGCAACAACAAACTGCATATTAAGGATATTGATATCTTAGATGGAACTTCTCTTTTAGACATTAAACCTTTTATACCGGAATTTGATATGAGAGAAGTAGAAAAAACAGGTTGGATTAAAAATAATATTCACAAACTTACTAACTCTGAAGATGATGGTAGATTTTTAAAATAATATTTGAAATAAATTAATCTATAAATCTTTTACGTAAAATGAAGAAAACAATTAAAATCGGAATTATTATTTGTAATCGTTACCACACTTGCGCAGGAGGTAAATGTTTCAGAGCTATGCAAAACAGAGATGGCGCTTTTAGTATTTATAAAAAAGAAGATGAGTTAGAAATTGTTGGATATACTACTTGCGGAGGATGTCCGGGAGGAAATGTTGAATATTCTCCTGAAGAAATGATAAAAAACGGAGTACAGGTAATTCATCTCGCAACAGGTTTGGTTGTTGGATACCCACCTTGTAATAATATAAGTCATTTCAAAAAATATATTGAAGAAAGATATAAAATTAAAGTAGTTGTTGGAACTCATCCGATTCCACAGAAATACTATAATGTACACACAAAACTTGGCACATGGAATTCACCAAAGTGGAAAGAATTAATTCAGCCTGCATTAGCTGATGAAAAGATACGTTTGGCTTATAATTAAAAGTCGGCAGTCTTCAGTCGGCAGTCGGCAAACTCAAGACTGGAGACTGAAATCAATAAATATCTTGATGTATTGGAAGCAGACGATAAAATTGAAATAGTGCGTCAGGAAAGAGGTTTATTCTATCAGATTAAACATAAATAACCTCTTAAAAGAGTCTTTATTGCTTATATGAAAATAACGATTTTGTCGTTTTTGTGAACTTAATTATTCATACTTTTGTGCTATTGCCATTTTGACATCCTTTTGTGTTAAATTTTTAACTCATTTTAGGTTAATATATTTAGGCAAGTACAATTACTATGTTATTATAAATCAAGTTTGAAAATAAATCAATTATAAATTATAAATCAATATGTCAATATCAGTAAAAAGAAAACCTATTGTATTTTATCCTGAATCCAATCGAACAATTGCTCGCTTTTATTTTACGAGCGATGGCAATGCTTTGCAGATTATCAAGAAAGTATTGAAGTTGTCACCTGAGCAGGTTTTTATCGAACTACGTAAGGTATTAAGGGATTTTTCAACGCGCCATCGGCTTATCACTAAAGTATTCGAGACCAATTTTAACAACATCCGGTATTTGTTAAAGAAACTAAAGCTTGAACCCGAATCACTTTCAAAAGAGTTGAAACTGCTTATTGGTTCCTACTTTACGCTTGAATATTCTGTTGAAGCAGCAGCTTATTTTAATCCGTCAATTATAGAGCACCCTGACCAATATGGCCTAAAAAAGGGACAGAAAAGAATTATCGTTAGCTTCCGGGCGACTGGCGAAGGGCATATATCATCAATCGTTTTCAGGGAAGGTATTATTGATCAAAACAATGACTTATATTTTATTGAACCTGGACAGTTGGATGAAATGCCTGAACTTGTGAGACGTTCCGTTTACAATAAAAATGCCTTCACCAAAAAGCTGGATGAAATGAATATCAATAAAAAGATTATACCTCTTGTGTTAAATAAATTAAATGATGAATTTAACTATGGCGAACTGCAGGCAAGTATTACCGAAACTTTGAAAGATATTACTTTAACCCCTACAAAAAGGAAAATGATTGAAGAAATAAATTGGGTTGCCGACTCATATTGCGAGATTATATTTTCACTTGATACTTCCCTCTCCGAACGGGTGATTTTCCCAATATCAACCAGTGAAAGTAATGGAATTGAAGATGCCAGGTTTGTTAAATTTACCGACGAAAATGGCGAAATAACTTATTACGCGACTTATACTGCTTATAATGGGTATGCCATTCTACCTAAACTGCTACTTACTGAAGATTTCTATTATTTTAAAATTTGTCCTTTATATGGGAAATATGCTCAAAACAAAGACATGGCCTTGTTTCCCAGAAAAATCAAAGGTAAATATGCTATGGTTGGACGGTATGATGGAGTGAACAATTACATTATGTTTTCTGATAAGATAAACCTTTGGACAAATGCCAAATTATTGCAACGACCCTCCTTTCCTTGGGAGTTTATTCAGATTGGTAATAGCGGAAGCCCCATCGAAACAAAAGAAGGCTGGCTATTGATTACACATGGTGTTGGCCCTATGCGAAGATATAGTTTAGGAGCAATCCTTCTTGACCTTGAGAATCCTGAAAAAGTGATTGGTCATTTGAAATATCCTTTAATGATACCAAACGAAAAAGAAAGAGAGGGGTATGTGCCTAACGTTATTTATTCGTGTGGCTCCATCATTCATAATAACGAGATTATAATTCCTTACGGAATGTCGGATTATGCTTCATCTTTTGCAACTATTCCACTAAATGAATTGTTACACGAACTGAAAAATAATCATCAAAAGTAAAGTTAAAGATACATCTGAATAGTTAATAATTTGAAAATATTTCATCGGGAAAAAATAAAAAAATGAACTCTAAATTAATATTTGTAACATCCTATCTGCCACGCGAGTGTGGTATAGCTACTTTTACAAATGACCTTATAAATGCCATCAAAAATCAAATGGATGATAGTATTGAGATTGAAGTCTGTGCACTGGAAAACGGTCATCAGGGATTTGATTATCCGGAAGAAGTAAAATATGTTTTAGACGCTACCAAACTTGAACAATATCAAGAAATAGCTGAAAAAATCAATGAGGATTATCAAGTCAAAACAGTAATGATAGAACATGAATTTGGGCTTTTCGGCGGTGAGTGGGGTGACTATTTGTTAAACATGGTGGATGTTCTTGTAAAGCCTGTTTTTGTGACTTTTCATACTGTTTTACCACATCCGGAAAAGAAAATTTTTCAAATCTTTAAAAATATTGCTGATAAAGCGGAAAAAATAGTGGTTATGACCAATTCTTCCAGGCAAATACTTATTGATGATTACAAGATGCATGGAGATAAAATAAAGGTTATACCTCATGGTACCCACATGATTTTATGGAAGAACAACGAAAAAGCAAAAGAAAGATTCGGAATCAGCCACAGACCAATCATCACTAACTTCGGACTTTTAGTACGGCAAAAAAGTATCGAAACTGCTATAGACGCTTTACCTGAAATAAAAGAACTATTTCCGGATGTCCTTTATCTTGTGCTGGGTAAGACTCATCCGGAACTTAAGAAGATTGAAGGCGAAAAATATAGGTATTTTCTGGAAAAAAAAGTAAAACAGCTTGGACTTGAAGAAAATATACAGTTTGTAAATAAATTTCTTGATCTTGATGAATTGCATGACTACCTTAGCATTACGGATATTTATCTGTTTACTACAAAAAACCGTAACCAGGCAGTCAGTGGTACTTTTATATATGCCATGAGCAGTGCCTGCCCAATTATTGCCACATCCATTCCACATGCTAAGGAATTGTTATCTAAAGATACCGGAATTCTTGTGGACTTTGAACAACCTCAGCAAATTGCCAGAGCAACCATACGGTTGCTGAATGACGAAAATCTTCGCAAGCGGATGAGTAAAAATGCTTTTTATAAAACCAGATATACAATATGGGAAAACGTAGCCAATAAAATTATGGAACTTTTCCGGTCTTTTATTGAACATTCCAACTACCGTTACCGGATACCTCCCATAAATCTTGAACACATTAAACATTTAACAACAGATAGGGGAATCATCCGGTTTTCGAATTTTGACATTGCTGATCTTGATTCGGGATACAGGCTGGACGATAATGCCAGGGCACTGATAGCTTTAGGTCAGCATTATGAACTAACCAAAAAACCTTCTGATCTGAAACTAATCAATACCTATTTGGACTATATCATTTATTGCCAGAAATCAGATGGCAGCTTTATTAATTATGTTGATAAAGATGGAAGTATTAACATCCGTAACAATACTGCAAACCTCAATGATACCAATGGTATGGCAATATGGGCACTGGGGTTTTTACTTTCACAGGACAATTTCAATAAATTGATGCTTGATAAAGCTGAAATCTGCATGCAAAAAGCTCTGACTAATGTGGAAAACATTCATTCACCCCGTGCTATAGCGTTTATCATTAAAGGCTTATATTATTACAACTTAAAAAAATATGATAGAAAAATAACTACATTTATCAAAGTATTAGCTGATCGTTTACTCGAATATTTTAACAAGGTGGCTGACAAAAACTGGCACTGGTTTGAGGAATACCTTACCTATTCCAATGTACTTCTACCTGAAGCTATGTTGTATGCATGGAAAGCAACAGGAAACATATGCTATCATATTATTGCCAAAGCCACTTTTGACTTCTTGCTATCAAAAGTTTTTAAAGATGGCTGTATTAAAGTGATCTCAAATGACGGATGGATTCGTAAAACAAAAAAAAGCCAGAAAGGTTATGACGAGCTACCCATTAACGTAGCTTACACTATTATGTCCCTCGATCTTTTCTATTCTGAACTTGGTGAACCACAATACTTCACAAAACTCAATATTGCTTTCGATTGGTTCATGGGACTGAACCACTTAAACCAGATTATCTATAATCCAGCCACAGGAGGATGTTATGATGTTCTGGAAAAAGATGGTGTAAATCTGAACCAGGGAGCAGAAAGTACCACATCATATTTACTTGCCCGAATGATTATGGTAAAATATTATCATGTTGAAAAACGAAAAATTAGTAAACCCCTTTATCACTCAGAACAATTGAGAAATTTATTAAAAAATAAGAATGAAAAATTAACTTCTGTTTAATTGAAAAAAAATCTTTATAGAAACAGTTATCAAAAATGACTGGGAAATAACAAATAAAAGTACAATTATCATGAAAACAATATTAGTACCGACCGATTTTTCAGATCACGCATTATTTGCTTTGAAAGTTGCCGCAAGTATTGCGAGGAAGATTGACGCTAAAATATACCTTGTTCATAATTTCTCTATACCTTCTGAAGGATTTGACAATGCGTATTTTTATGAAGATATGAATAAGGAATTAAAAGTTATAAAAAAAAACAGCTTAACAATTTAGTTTGCCAGGACTTTCTAAAAAGCATAGATGTCAAAAACTATATACTCTCAAATATGAAAATGTGGAAAATTGTAAATGATAAAAGGTTTAAAAATGTTGATTTAATAGTTATTGGATCACATGGTACGAGTGGATTTAATGAAGTTTTTATCGGTTCAAATACCGAAAAAGTAATAAGGCTGGCAGATTCACCTGTGTTAACCGTAAAGAATGAACTTGAAGATTTTGTGAAAAAATTTAAACTTTCTAATTACACAATAAATATATACAACTCCCGTAATATTGAAAAAGGCATTACAGATTTTAGTGATGAAGTTAATGCAGACCTGATTGCAATTGAAACGCACGGCAGAACAGGCATTGCTCATCTTATAAATGGAAGCCTTGCTGAAGATGTTGCTAATCATATTGACTGTCCTGTTTTGAGTATTAAAATACAAGAGAAACCAGGAGATGCCTAAAAAATAAGTGGTTATCCGAAAAATTTTGAAAACTGGGGAGATGATTAAATTAACTATGTGATGTTTCTATCAAAACTTAACTCAAATGAAAAAACAAACATCTAATTTTTTGAAAAGTTTGTTAAGTGAAATAAAAGATGTGGATGAATTAGTATTGTTCGGACCTGCGAATATGAAAAAGTAGTTAGAAAAACATATTCTTAATGATTCAACATTAGCGTCCAAACTTAAAGCGGTAGTATCTGCCGACAGTATGACAGATAATCAGATGGTTGCGTGGGTGAAGAAATTTTATCTTAGTTCAAAAATTATTGAATAATGGCTATTAAATTACTTGATAAAATATTTAAACCTAAAAGAATTGCTCTGATAGGCGTGTCAAACAATCCGAAAAGTATTGGTGGTATCGTTCTTAACAATTTGATTGGCAGTGGGTTTGACGGGGTTATTTACACTGTAAATCCCAGACATGAAGCTGTAATGGGCATTATGTGCTATCCTGATGTAAAGAGACTTCCCAGTATTCCTGATTTGGCGGTAATTGCTACAGGTGCTAAGTTAGTTCCTCAAATAGTCAGGGAATGTGGTGAAGCCGGAATTAAGGGTGTAATCATTTTGTCTGCCGGTTTTAAGGAATCCGGTGCTGAAGGAAAAAAACTGGAAGACGAGGTAAAAACTGAGCTTACAAAATTTGATGATATGAGGATTATCGGGCCAAATTGTGTAGGCATAATAGTTCCTGAGCTACAACTGAACATAACTTTTACACGTGGAATGCCTAAAAAAGGCAATATCGCTTTTATCTCTCAATCGGGAGCTTTGTGTACAACAGTATTAGATTGGGCACTTGAAGAAAATATAGGTTTCTCGTATTTTGTCTCCATAGGCAACACCATGGATGTAAATTTTGGCGACCTGATAGATTATTTTGGACAAGATCCGGATACTAAGTCGATTGTACTTTATATTGAATCAATTACCGAAGCACGTAGCTTTATGGCTGCCGCCAGGAACTTTGCCAGAAAAAAACCGATTCTTGTTTATAAAGCCGGACGCTTTCCTGAATCGGCAAAAGCCGCAGCTTCACACACAGGCGCCCTAGCTTCGGAAGACTCAATTTATAATGCGGTATTCGCAAGAGCAGGAATTGCCAGGGTATATGATATAGAAGATATTTTTGATTTTACTGATATTGTTAGCAGAAAAAGAATTCCAAAAGGGTCAAACCTTGCAATTGTCACAAATGCGGGAGGGCCGGGGGTAATGGCTACAGATACTTTTTTAGACCTTAAAGGTAATCTTGCGGAATTATCCGAACAAACAATGCAGAAACTAAATGATTGCCTTCCTCAATTTTGGTCGCATGGCAATCCTGTTGATGTTATTGGCGATGCTTCAACCGAGCGATATGCACAAGCGACAAAAATAGTATTGGATGATCCGAATGTTGATGCAGTATTAGTTATTTTCGTTCCACAGGCAGTAACCGATCCTACGGATACAGCCATAGAAATATGCAAACTCGCTGACAGCACCTCTAAATCAATTATAGCAGCATGGGCAGGCGGACAAAGCATGCATAAAGGCAGGCAAATTTTTATTAAAAAAGATATTGCTGTTTTTCATACCCCTGAACAAGCCGTCAGGGCTTTTATGACACTGGTCAGCTACTCACGCAATCTTCAAATTTTATATGAAACCCCAAAAGATATTCCTGTGGAGTTTACGCTGGACCGTAATAAACTTCGTAAAAAGTTTGAAACTGAGTATTTTATTAAAAACAACATTTTATCCGAAGATATATCCAAGGAGATAATACATGCATACGGTATTGGCATAACCAAACCACAACTGGCATATTCAGCATCTGATGCCATGAATATTGCAAATAAAATTGGTTATCCCGTGGTTCTGAAGATATTATCTCCAGATATTACACATAAAAGTGATGTAGGAGGAGTTGTTTTAAATCTTAATGACGAGGCTTGTGTGGCAGCAGCTTATAAAAACATGGTCAAAAGCATTTCAAGGAATTTTCCTGATGCTGATATTCAGGGAGTAACTGTTCAGCCAATGTATGATATTATAGATGCTGTAGAATTAATACTTGGCATTAAAAAAGATCCCGTTTTTGGTACAGTCATTTTGCTGGGAATGGGTGGAACATACACGGAGTTGTTTCGGGATAAAAGATTATGCTTTCCTCCGGTAAATGAAAGACTTGCACGGCAAATGATAGAATCACTAAAAATTTATCCGGTATTAAAAGGGTATCGTGGTAGTCCTCCAAAAAATATCGATAAGCTAATTGAAATAATTATACGTTTATCATATCTCGCTGCCGACTATCCTGAAATTGAAGAACTTGACATCAATCCTTTGCTGGTTACACCCAAAGATGTAGTTGCTTTAGATGCAAGAATTGTAATTGATCAAAGTTTGGTAGGGAAGAAAATCCCTCAATTTTCTCACCTTTTAATTCGCCCTTACCCTGAAAAATATGTAAAGCCTGCTAAACTAAGTGACGGTACTAATATTATTTTAAGACCTATAAAGCCTGAAGATGAACCTATGTGGTTAGAACTTTTAGATAGTTGTTCAAAAGAGAGTATTTATTTCCGTTTCAGGACCAATTTCTTTTTCGATTCTCATGAAGTAGCCACTCAATTTTGTTACATAGACTATAGCAGGGAAATGGCAATCGTTGCTGAAATCACAGAAAATAATAATCGAAAATTAATTGGAGTGGTCAGGCTTATTGCAAATCCTGATCACGAAATTATTGAATATGCTATTCTTATAACAGATGAATGGCAAAATAAAAATTTGGGCAATATACTAACCCTGTATTGTCTGGAGATTTCAAAAGAGTTGGGATTGAAACGCATCGTTGCTGAAACAACTACGGATAACAAACCAATGATTGCAATATTTAAAAAGCTTAAATTCAGGATTCACTTTAACGCTGATTCAACAGTAAGTGTTTTTAAAGATTTGAATCAAATTAAATTAAATTAAATAAGAATTAAATAATAAGGATAAAATCATGTATAAATATCTTTTCGGTCCCGTACCATCACGACGTCTTGGAATGTCGCTCGGAGTTGACCTTGTCCCTCATAAAGTGTGTTCACTTAATTGCATCTATTGCGAATGCGGACGTACCACAAACTTAACAATTGAAAGAAAAGAATACGTTTCTTACGATGATGTAACAAAAGAGTTAGACCATTATTTTAATAATAATCCTGCTCCCGATTATATTACTTTTTCCGGCTCTGGAGAGCCTACTCTTAACTCACGCATTGGTGATGTTTTACAATTTATTAAACAAAAAAAGCCTGATGTTCCGGTTGCAGTTTTAACAAACGGGACTTTGTTTTATCAAAAAAAAGTAAGAACGGAATTACTTAATGCAGACCTTGTGCTGCCTTCATTGGATGCTGCCACAGATTTAATTTTTAGAAAGATAAACAGGCCTTTTCACAAGCTCAATATTCAGGAGTATATACAAGGACTTCAGGATTTCAGAAATGAATATAAAGGTAAAATATGGCTCGAGGTTTTAATTATTCCCGGCTATAATGATAGCAAAACCGAATTAAGATTGCTTAAGGAAGTTTTTGAAAAAATCCGTCCTGACAGCATACAATTAAATACACTAGATAGGCCCGGAGTTATACTTGATATCAGGGCAGCCACCAAAATAGAATTGCAACAGATAGCAGACTACTGGAACCTTAATAATGTTGAGATCATTGCAGCAGCTCCCGAGCGAAAAGATATTAAATCATATCGTGAAGATATTGAAACTGCAATTTTAGAAACAATATTCAGAAGACCATGTACACTCAATGATTTGGCGAAAATTTTAGGATTACATATTAATGAGGTTAACAAATATCTTGATGTATTGGAAGCAGACCATAAGATTAAATCTGTGCGTCAGGAAAGAGGTTTGTTCTATCAAATTAAACAGAAATAGTGTTTGCAAGAAAACGCCAATAACTGCGTTATACTTATCTTAAAACCCAGTCATCCGTATGGACTCCTGAGTTTTAAGATTTCGCAAGCCTTGTTCTTGACGTTTTCTTATCAAACACTGAGTTTTCGTGTAAGGACTAAATAACCTCTTAAATTAGATAATTTGAATATTTTAGAATTATTGTTCCTGATGAAATATAATCCAAACATACACAACCGCCAATCTATACGGCTAAAAGGATACGATTATTCGCAGGCAGGATTGTATTTTATAACCATTTGCGTTCAAAATCGGGAATGTTTATTTGGGGAAATTGAAAAAACATCACAACATGATGATTCCAAAATGAAATTGAACGATGCGGGTATAATGGTTGAAAAATGGTATTACGAATTGGGAAATAAATATCCAAATATAAAATGTCGTGAATATATGGTTATGCCCAATCATTTTCATTGTATCATTGAAATAACGAACGCCCACGATGGAACGAACGCCAACGATGGAACGAACGCCAACGATGAAACGGACGCCAACGATGGAATGGACGAACACGCCGTTACGGACGTCCACGTAGGGACGTCCCTACGTGGACGTCCCAAAAACGACGAACGTCCCAAAAACGATGGATGTCCCAAAAACGATGGACGTCCCAAAAACGATGGACGTCCCAAAAACGATGGTCGTTCCGAAAACGATGGTCGTTCCGAAAACGATAGTCGTCCCAAATCGCCATACGGTCCCGACAACAAAAAATACAACGCATCAATATTTGATATAATGGATTGGTTTAAAACAATGACAACCAATGAATATATCCGTGGTGTAAAAAACAAAAAATGGCAACGTTTTTATAAACGATTATGGCAATTACGGTATTGGGATCACATCATACGGAATGAAAATGATTATTTTCGTATTTCAAATTATATTATAAATAATCCTGCTAAATGGAAGGAAGATAAATTTTATAGTAATACAGAATGAAAATATACAGAAAACAGATTATCGTTACACTGTAACAACAATTGAATTAAAAGGCAAAAACAATGAGCAAAGGCGAAATACTCATTTACCCAAATCAAGAATAAGAAAATTATAGCCGCACCTCATAACCAATAGTCGGTTTAGTGCTTCATAGAGAGACTATTACGTAAATTAGACAATTGGAATTATTAAGAAAATACGACCTGAAAATCGGCAACTAAAACATACCACAATCGTTGTAGTGCATTCCCCACATCAGAGGAACCGATTAATTTCTGATGCAAACGTGAAAATTTTAGGTAATTACAAAAATAAATAGAAGAAAATATTACTGAATAGACTATGAATAAAGAGATTCAGACTTAATACAACAAAATTTGACGTTAGTCACAATAGAATTTAAGCCGTAAAAGAATATTTTGATTTTTATATCAAACCCAACTAAAAAGAATCTTTTCTTGAAAAATTTATTTTCTGATTCAAACAAAATTTAGAAGAATTCTAAACAAAATGTAAAAGTTTAATATTTGTTTATAATTTTGCCACCATTAAGATTTAAGATTATAGATTTAAGATTATAGATTATAGATTATAGATTATAGATTTAAGATTTAAGATTTTAGATTTAAGAAGTGCTGATAAATACCAATTTAATCAAGATAAATTTAAACAAGTAATAATAAGGTGAATGATGTAGTAATTTATGCAGTAATTTCTTTAAGTGCTATAGGTATAGCTGCTGCGGTTATTTTGTTTTTTATTGCCAAAAAGTTCAAGGTTATTGAAGACCCGAAGATTGATATTGTTGAGGAAGTTTTACCGTCGGCTAATTGTGGTGGATGTGGTTTTCCGGGTTGCAGAAATTTTGCAGAGGCATTGGTTAATAAAAGTAATAAGGATAAAAATATTGAAGGCTTAAATTGTCCTGTCGGAGGCAATAAGGTTATGAGCAAAGTTGCAGAAATTCTTGGTTTGGAAGCTGAGGAAAAAGAACCGATGGTTGCAGTGTTATGCTGTTCTGGGTCAAAAGCAAATGCCCCGAAAAAAGTTAATTACGACGGACCTGCAACATGTGTATTTGTAAATAATTTATATGCAGGCGAAAATGGCTGCCCTTATGGTTGCCTGGGATTGGGAGATTGTGTTGTTGCCTGTAAGTTTGATGCAATGTATATGGACAAAGAAACCGGTTTGCCTGTAATAATTGAGGAAAAATGTGTTGCTTGCGGTGCTTGTGTTGAAGCTTGCCCGAGAAATATTATTGAACTCAGGAATGTTGGTAAAAAAAGCAAGCGGATTTTTGTATCATGTATCAATGAAGAAAAAGGTGGAGTAGCAAGAAAAAATTGCAAGGTGGCATGTATCGGTTGTGGTAAATGTTTTAAAGTTTGCAAGTTTGATGCTATAACTATGAAGAACAACCTTGCATACATTGATTATGAAAAATGTAAGCTTTGCAGAAAATGTGTTGAAGAATGTCCGACGGGAGCTATCCATGAGCTGAATTTTCCACCTAAAAAACCAAAACCCGAAAAAGTTATGGAAAAGCAAAAAACCGAAACAGTATCAACTGAAGCTAAAGTTGTTGATAATAAACCGGAAAAAGATTTAAATACAGGAGGATAATAATATTGAAAACATTTAAATTAGGTGGGGTTCACCCTGCAGAAAATAAATTATCAAATAACAGCCCTATTCAGGTTCTTCCTATTCCGAAGCAGGTTTTTATTCCTGTTTCCCAAAGTTTAGGAGCCCCTTCAAAGCCGGTAGTAAACAAAGGAGACCAGGTTAAAGTCGGACAGTTGATTGCCAAAGGCGAGGCATTTATTTCGTCAAATATTCATTCATCCGTTTCAGGAAAAGTTTTAAAAATTGATAATATAACCGATCAAACTGATTATCCAAAACAGGCAATTTTTATTAATGTTGAAGGTGATGAATGGGACGAAAACATTGATAAATCAGATAAAGTAAAAAGAGAAATTACTTTATCAAAGGATGAAATTATCAGGAAAATCCATGAAATGGGAATTGTTGGATTAGGTGGAGCTGCTTTTCCGTCGCATGTTAAATTAATGGTTCCTAAAGGTAAAAAAGCCAATCTGCTAATAATTAACGGAGTAGAATGTGAACCGTATCTTACTTCCGATTATCGTTTAATGTTGGAAAAAGGTGAAGAAATTTTAATCGGAACAACAATTTTAATGAAAGGTCTTGGTGTTAACAAAGCATTTATCGGTATTGAAAATAACAAGCCGGATGCTATTAAACATCTGACAGATTTGGCAAAAGATTTTGAAGGGATAGAAGTATTTTCTTTAAAAGTAAAATATCCGCAGGGAGGTGAAAAGCAACTTATCAAAGCATTGACAAACCGTGAAGTTCCTTCCGGAAAGCTCCCTGTTGAAGTTGGATGTGTTGTAAATAACGTTGGAACGGCTTTCGCTGTTTACGAAGCAGTACAAAAAAATAAACCTTTGTTTGAAAGAGTTGTTACAGTTACCGGAAAATCCTTAAAAAACCCATCAAACTTTTTGGTAAGAATAGGCACACATTCATCAGAGTTAGTTGAAAAAGCCGGCGGGCTTCCTGATGATACGGGAAAAATTATCAGCGGTGGTCCTATGATGGGAAAGGCATTGAATATGATTGATGTTCCTATTGTAAAAGGTTCATCAGGAGTATTATTAATTGAAGATTCGGAAACAGAAAGGATGGCTGTAAAAAATTGCATTCGTTGTGCCAATTGTATTTCAGTTTGTCCTATGGGTTTAGAGCCTGTTCTTTTGGCACAATATTCTGAAAAAGAAATGTTTGAAAATGCTGAGAAGGAGCATATTCTGGATTGTATGGAATGTGGTTCCTGTCAATATACTTGCCCCTCAGGCAGACCATTGCTGGATTATATCAGATTAGGAAAATTTAAAGTTGGTGAAATAATTAGAAACAGAGGAAAAAAATAGCATATATGAACTTACTTACGGTTTCGGGTTCTCCTCACATACATGGAGATAATTCAATTAAAAAAATTATGTATGGCGTTGTTTTTGCCATGATCCCTGCAATACTCGTATCAATTTATTTTTTTGGCTTGGATGCAGTTAAAGTATTGCTGATCTCTGTTATTGCATGTATGTTTTTTGAATGGGCTATTCAAAAATATTTAATAAAAGGTCCTTTAACTATTAATGACGGCTCTGCAATGGTTACTGGTATTTTGCTGGCATTCAATGTTCCGGGCAATTTACCGGTATGGATTATTATTATCGGAGCATTTGTTTCAATTGGTATTGCCAAGATGTCGTTTGGAGGTTTGGGAAAAAATCCTTTTAACCCTGCATTGGTAGGACGTGTTTTCCTTTTGATTTCTTTTCCTGTTCAGATGACAAGCTGGCCTAAACCAAATCCTTTATTTGCAGGAAAAGTACTTGATGCAATTACAGGACCTACACCTCTTGGAAATTTAAAAGGAGAATTAAGAGGAGGCAGAACCGTTCAGGATATTCTTGAACATGGCACTAAAATGATTGTTGACGGAAAGGAAGTGTTGTATAAGATTCCGGATTATGTTCAGGAACTATTAGGTAATATGGGTGGCTCCCTTGGTGAAATTTCGGCAGTTGCATTGATTATCGGTGCTATATATATGTTATGCAGAAGAATCATTACCTGGCAAATACCTGTTGCATATCTGGGTTCTGTAATTGTTTTTACAGGAATCCTTTGGCTGATAGATCCGAATATTTATATAAATCCGCTTTTTCATCTCGTTACGGGTGGTTTGATGCTTGGAGTATTTTTTATGGCAACGGATATGGTATCAACACCAATGTCGCCGAAAGGGCAATTAATATTTGGATTGGGATGTGGGGTAATAACAGTAATTATTCGTGTTTGGGGAGCATATCCCGAAGGAGTGTCTTTTGCAATTTTGATAATGAATGCATTTGCACCATTAATTAATAAAGGTTTTAAACCTAAAAGATTTGGAGAAACACTAAAAATCTAAAATCTAAATTCAAAAATCTAAAATTAATACCATGGCAAAGAAAGAATCATCATTTTTAAATATGGTAATTACATTATTTGTTATTACAGGCATTGCTTCGCTGGCTTTGGGAGGTGTTTATAATCTTACAAAAGAACCTATCCGGCTGGCAAAATTAGCAAAAGCAGAAAAAGCAATTAAGGAAGTTATACCCGGCTTTGACAGATTAGAAATATTTACAGTAAAACCGGCAAACGGAACCGACTCACTTGTCTTTAACTGTGGCTATAAAAATAATGAATTGGTTGGTACTGCTATTGAATCATATTCAAATAAAGGATATGACCCGACACAGATAAAAATCATGGTTGGTTTTACGCCGGATGGTAAGATTAACAATACTGCTGTTATTCAGCAAAAAGAAACACCGGGATTAGGTACCAAAATGACAAGTCCGAAGTTTAAAAACCAGTTTGTGGGGAAAAACCCAAAGAATTTTATTTTAAAAGTTAAAAGGGATGGTGGAGATGTAGATGCAATCACTGCAGCGACAATTAGTTCAAGAGCTTTTTGTGGTGCAATACAAAGAGCTTACGAAACTTATGAAAAAAAAGTTCAAAACAAAGAACAACAAACTCAGGATGTCGTGACAGAAGAACAAGAAGAAGAATAATTGGTTATAAGGAGTAATGGAGTAGTGGAGTAGTGGAGTAATGGAGTAATGGAGTAATGGAGTAGTGGAGTAATGGAGTAATGGAATATTAGGAAGATATATTTGTATAAAAAACATTTTTCCATCATTCCATTATTCCGGATTTTTTAGATAAAAAGATGAATGAGTGGTTAAATAATTACAAAATATTAAACCTTATATCTTGACACTTAAAACAATAAGAAATGAATCAATGGAAAAATTTCAGTAAAGGATTTATAAAGGATAATCCTGTTTTTGTATTGCTTTTAGGATTATGCCCAACATTGGCGGTAACTTCATCAGCAATTAACGGATTGGGGATGGGACTGGCAACAATGTTTGTACTGGTTTGTTCAAATATGGTTGTATCATTAATCAAAAATTTAATTCCCGATAAAGTGAGGATTCCGTCTTTTATTGTAATTATTGCTTCTTTTGTAACTATTGTAGAGCTTATTATGGAAGGATTTGCTCCGGCGCTTTTTGAAGCACTTGGGATATTTATTCCGCTTATTGTTGTAAACTGTATTGTTTTGGGTAGGGCAGAGGGCTTTGCTTCAAAGCAAAGTTTTATTTCTTCACTTATTGATGGATTAGGTATGGGATTGGGCTTTGCTTTTGCTTTAACTTTATTAGGTGCTGTGAGGGAAGCTCTTGGTAATGGCTCAATATTCGGATATAAATTTATTGAAGGCGATGCCATTTTAGTATTTATTTTATCGCCTGGTGCATTTATTGTTTTAGGATATTTAATTGCGTTACTTAACAGATTTAGAAAAACAACATAAATATGGAATATTTAATAATTATAATCTCGGCAATTTTTGTTTCTAACATTGTATTGGCACAATTTTTAGGAATTTGTCCTTTTCTGGGTGTGTCGGGAAAAGTTTCAACCTCTGTTGGGATGAGCGGGGCAGTATTATTTGTTATGACCATTGCTACGATTATAACATGGTTGGTTTATCAATATGTATTACTGCCTTTTGGTATTACCTTTTTGCAAACTATTAGTTTTATTTTGATTATTGCATCATTGGTTCAGATGGTTGAAATTATACTTAAGAAAGTCAGCCCTCCATTATATCAGGCATTGGGAATTTATCTCCCTCTTATAACTACAAACTGTGCTATAATGGGAGTTGCACTTCTTACTGTTGCAAAGCCTGATTTTGATTTACTGAAAGGTGTGGTTTTCGCAGTTGCAAGTGCTTTGGGATTCGGACTTGCAATGCTGCTTTTTGCCGGTATACGCGAACATCTTGACCTGATGGATGTACCAAAAGGAATGCGTGGAGTTCCGATTGCTTTGGTTACAGCAGGAATTTTAGCTCTTGCATTTATGGGTTTTACAGGATTGGTTTAATTTCCGTATTAATAACTCTTAAATGGATGAGAGCACCTCAGTTAAAAAATATAAATAACTAAACGCCAATCAATAACAAAAATATAAATACATGAAACTAACATAAGCCGACGGGTTAACCCATCGGCTCACACTGGGAAATGATTATTTTTCCAAATATAAACACATAAAATACAAAATATTTTACTATGTCAACAGATACAATCATTGAACTTGAAAACGTTTCAATTTTCCAAAAAAATGCTTTAGTATTATCTGATGTTTCTTTCAAGATAGACAAAGGAGAATTTGTTTTTTTAATCGGTAAAACAGGAAGTGGGAAAAGCAGCCTGTTAAAAACCATTTATGCCGATTTACCTTTAATTCACGGACAAGCTTATGTTTCCGGATTTGATTTAAATAAAATCAAGAGAAAAGATATTCCTTTTCTGAGGAGGAAATTAGGGATTGTTTTTCAGGATTTTCAATTATTGAGCGACAGGACGGTAAGTGATAATTTATTGTTCGTGATGAAAGCAACCGGATGGAAAGATAAGAAAAAAATGAAGAGCCAAATACAAGATACCTTAACAAAAGTAGGGTTAGGAACAAAGGGGTTTAAAATGCCTCATCAGTTATCAGGTGGTGAGCAGCAGCGTGTTGCAATTGCAAGGGCACTTATTAATAACCCGGAAATAATACTGGCTGATGAACCAACAGGAAATTTAGACCCTGAAGCGTCAAATAGTCTGATGCAATTATTATTGGAAATAAGTAAGGCAGGAAGGGCTGTTTTTATGGCAACTCATAACTATAACTTAATCCATAAATTTCCTTCAAGAATTGTAAAATGTGAAAACGGGAAAATTATAAATTCAGGAAATATAACTAATTAATCGTTCAGCATTTATTTTGTTGGAATAAAGTCCGTTTAGTTTTTGCTTGCGAAGTTCTATCTGATCTTCATCAAAATCATCTTTAAAAATGATTTTTAACTTATTTTTTAATTGAAAGGAGTTATTGGCAATTACACACAAATCGTTCAATAATGTGCCGTTAAGCATTTTTTCGTTTACCAAACAAAAACGTCCGTTATAAAGAGTGTTCAGTAGTTTTAGCTTTAATCCCGTTGCCTGAAATGTAACTAAAACATTTACATGAGCATTCCTGATCAGTTCAAACATTTTTTCATCATCAGGATTTGAGATAAGTTCAACATTTGGTTTTGAATCAATTAGCTTTTTTATTTGTTCCGGAGGGTTCATACCTGCAACTACCAATGGAAAATCAAGGTCGTTAAAAACTTCATTGATAAGGAAAGAAGCTGCATGGGCATTTTCAGGAACTTCAATATTTCCATGATATAATGCATATTTACCTGTACCGGGTTTAATATCCGGATTTTCGTTTCTGTGGAAACTTGGCAGGTAAACTACTTTTTTGTTTTTAAAGTGTTGCTGCAAGTATTCAGTGTCTTTTTGTGAAACAACAAGCATCAAATTAGCATGTTTTAACACATTTTGATAAAATCGTAATTTTATGGTCTCAATAATAAAATATAATTTATTGTAAAGATTTTTGTCAACCTTAAATAAATTATAATAATACCTGTGTTCAATATTACTTTCGCGGTATATTTTTATTCTGTTTTTTAAACGGGTATCATCAATATAAAAACAACTGTGCAAGCCTTCAAAAATAATCGGGTAATCGTTTTTAAGTAAATTAGTAATTAGTTTTTCCGATTTGCGACTTGAAACAATATATGGCTTTAAGCTGAATGCTGATGAAAGGCCGGTTTTTCTTCTGTAATAATTAACACTTTCACAGTATTTATTGAGTTCTTTTGAACGGACTCTGCCCGGATATTCAATGCAATGCAAATGAATTTTTATACAATTTTGATGAAGGGCTTTTATCTTGTAAAAAACATCAATAACACCTCCGTAATTTGGTGGATAAGGAATATCAAACGAAACAATATGAATATGTTTTTCAGACATAGGATTTATAAACTTCCATTAAAACTTTTTCTTCATTTTCCCAGCATAATTCCGTTGCTGCAAACTTAAGATTTTCTTTCCATCTATCCAATTTTTTCGGATTATTAAGTATGTTATTGATTTTTTCAGCAATATGTTTGGGGTCATGGTTATCTATAGTTTCGCCAATATCATATTTATCAATAATCTTTTTTATTTCAACTAATTGTGATGCAAGTATAGGAACTCCGGCATTTATATAATCAAAAAGTTTGTTGGGTAAGCTATACCTGTAATTGATGTTTGTATCCTTATCAATTGTAACTCCTAAATCGGCAAATACGGTGTAATTGTATAATTTATCAAAAGGTTGTTTGGGGATAAATATTATCTTGTTGTCAAGATTTAATTCCTTAGAAGTTTTTTTCAGGATGTCAATTACATCACCTCCTCCAATTATAAGCAATACCGCATTATTTACATACTGCATTGCTTCTACAAGTTCTTCGGCGCCACGTTGAACATTAATTCCTGCTCCCTGAAGTAAAATGATTTTATTGTTTTTTGGAAGATTCAGTTCTTCCTTAGTTTTTGTTATTTTAAATTTATTTTTTGGAGATATGTTTCTTACAACCTTTATATCAACCCCATATTCATTTTTGTATAATTGAGCA